>BNGT01000009.1 GCA_016860565.1 Candidatus Mesenet longicola
GATTAGCATTAAGAGCGAAATCAATTATAATCCAATCTGGCTTATAACCATGTACTACTTGATTTGAATTTAGTATTAAATCTAAGTCCCTAGCACGACGTATAAATACGTAAATACGGTTCTGATAGAAAAAGAAACCCTGGAATTGACTTTCAAAGTTGTCATTTTCAGTAAGATCATGCTGTTTTAGTATTTGCTGCACTTTTTCTTTTGATACAAAGTCTTTAAATGTAGCAGTCTTTTGTCTTGGAGGATTTTTTAAAGTAAAGGATGAAAAACTTCTCTTTTGTACTTTATCGAAGTGAAAGATTTGTTGTAACAAGTTAAAATTAGTTACAAAAAGAGTTAATAATAGAGACTTCTTGTCATACTTCTTATCCTTTAGCAAAAATATTTCCATAAGGTCTTTATCTAATATAGATCTTGCCACTTCAACTACAGCTAATTCTGACTTGGCATGGCTAAAGTAGCTAACTAAATAATAACGAAACAGAAAGTCAAAACCACCATTGAGTATATTACGTTTTTGTTCAGCTGATCTGCCATCATGATAAAAGCTACCCGCAAATAATTGTTGCTGATGATTTAAGTGGTATTGAAAAATGATATTCAATTGCTTACCGGTAAGAGAATTAAGCCAAAGTCTACAGGTATTAGCACTTTGAAAATGAGATAACAAATCAGTAGCAGGGACTTCAAGATCATTTTCCCAGAATTCTCGATTAGGATAAATGTAATCCATTTAAAAAAAACAGAAGAAACATACTTATTATAGTATGAACAATATCTCATAGAAATATTTTTTAAATTTCTATAGAAAAATCTGAACAAATTGCAGAGAAAAGTTGATTATATATAATAGGAGGAATAAAAGTATGTCAATTCTCACCCAGTCAGGTCGAGCAGCAATAGCATTAAGTATAAAAGAACAACCAATACATCTTGCCTGGGGCACAGGTGATACCGCTTGGGAAAGTAACCATAAAGTCGAGAAAACTTTTTTAAAGGGCGAAATCAAGCTTGACCATTACCCAGTTAAAGATGTTAAGGTTTTCAAAGGAGAAGTAATCTATAAAGCAAGTGTGGATTACATAGTTGATAGCAGTACTGGGATGATAAAATGTGAAGAAAATAGCTCTATTCTAGCAGATGATACTGTAACTTTAGAATACATTCAAAGCACACCAGCAGAGCCAATCAACTCTACAAAATTGATGAATGAGGTGGGTAGACGTACGGCTGATGAAGTTATCTTTTGTAGCGGTGATGATGAGGGAGAACTAATTACTCCCACTGGGAGATTTAAGCCTTCTTCTCTGCCAACAGGTAGCTTATATCTTAAATTCACTTTCGATTTTACTGATGCTGCAAATCAAGTAATACGAGAACTTGGAGTTATGGTTGGCACCAAAATGAAAGAAGAATTACCACCTGGGCAAAGGTATTTTGAACCTCAGGATATAGAAAACCCTGGAATTTTATTAGTTTTAGAACACACAGTACCACTTATCAGAACTGTAGCAACTAGGGAAACTTTTTCTTTTGTTGTAACATTTTGACACATGATAATACTCTATGTTCAATATTTTTATAACTTCTTTATTAACAAGCAAGACGGTATCTGCTGCTACTCGTGAGACCTTTTCCTTTGTAGTTACTTTTTAAACTCTTTTAGTTTTATGACGCTCAATAGCTATTACAATCGTTTCAATCCAGAAAAGAGATATGAACGTAGTCTATTCTTAGCAGGGAGAGGCTTACAGTCAGCAGAGCTTAATGAGATTCAAGATTATGCTCTCTTTAAACTTAAAGGTATAGGAGATGCTATTTTCAGTGATGGCGATATTATCTCTGGGGCTAATTGTATTATTGATAAAGAAACTGGTAATGTCACCCTTGAGCTTGGTAAAATTTATCTTCGTGGTTCAGTAAGAATAGTTGAAGCTGCAGAGTTTATCATTCCCCTAAATACTATAGTGCGTATTGGTATTTACTATACTGAGTCAACAGTGACGGAACTTGAAGATATAAGCCTGCGTGATCCAGCTGTTGGTACAAGAAATTATCAAGAAGTTGGCGCAGCAAGATTAAAAAGCGCAATCACTTGGGGGTATCAAGCGGAAGGCATAACTCAAAGCTCTACTTTGGAATTCTATCCTATTTATCATATTGAAAATGGAGTACTCATTCAGCATTCTCCCCCACCACAAGCAAATATAGTAACCACAGCTCTTGCTCGCTATGATCGTGAAGCTAATGGCTCTTATGTGGTAAATGGCCTTGAGGTAATATTTTTAGCTAGAGAAAATAAGGATGGCAAGAAACAACAAGTATTCATGATCAGTGAAGGCAAAGCTCACGTTGATGGTTATGAAACTCTTCTGCCCCATAGCAAACGTGTTTATTTTGATGAAGATCCAGATATTAAAGCTGTTGCCTCAGAACCCCATACTTTTCAGCCAGATAGTAAAAAAGTAATGGAGCTTATTTTAAATGACTCACCCATTACTGAAATTAAAAAAGTCGATATTACTGTCCAAAAAACCATTACTATAACTCATGGCTCGTATTCAGGTGCAGTAGATCCTATACCTGACTCAGCTGTGCTTGAGATTATTCAAATAAAGCAGGGGGACACTATTTATGAAAATGCTGTAGACTATAAACTCCATGCTGGCGATGTCGATTGGTCATTATCAGGTAAAGAACCTGCACCAGGTAGTAGCTATCAAATCACTTATCGTTGTCGTACTTATGCCTCTCCTCATGATTTAAATGAACGGGGCTGTAAAATAACTGGGGCAGTTGACGGTACTTTAGTTCTAGTTGATTATAGCTGGAAAATGCCAAGATATGATTTAATCACTATCGATAGTAAAGGGGTGATTAGAAGAATAAAGGGCATAGCCCATCCTTGGCAACCATCCATTCCTCAGGCTCCAGTAGGACAACTTGCTCTTAGTTACGTTCAGCAGAAATGGCACGAAAAAGAAAGCCCTAAAGTAATAAATAATGCTACTTATGCCATACCTATGAACGACTTGGAGGCCATGAAAAAAAGTATCAATGATCTTTATGCTTTAGTTGCCGAAGAACGTTTGCGTAATGATGCAAGTTTTAGAGAGCCCACTGCTAAGAAAGGGGTATTTGTTGATCCTTTTTTTGATGATGATATGCGTGATTTAGGTATTGCCCAAACAGCAGCAATTGTAAATAAAGAACTGACTCTACCTATCGCGGCTACAGTAGTTAATCTTGAGCAAGCAGGAAAGCCTTATCTTCTTCCCTATGAGCTTGAACCAGTATTAGAACAACTATTACAAACCAAAGAAATGAAAATTAATCCCTATCAAGCTTTTGATCCTGTACCAGCTAAAGCCACAATTAACTTAAGCGTTGATCATTGGACAGAAGTAAAAACTAATTGGCTCAGTTCCATCACCAGCAGATTTAGTGTTAATAACAGCACAGAACTTGTAAGTAGTAGAGGTAATCAAATTGCCTTTATGAGAGAAGCAACACAAAACTTTGAAATTGAAGGGTTTGCTCCAAATGAAGAGCTCAAAACATTAAAATTTGATGGTATTAATATTCAACCTAAAATATGACTTCACAATTTATTGCCGACAACCAAGGAAAAATAGCAGGAAGATTTACTGTACCAAGTAATATTCCTGCGGGAACAAAGCTTGTACAATTTTTTGGTAATCAAGGTAGTTATGCTGAAGCAACCTATACCAGCCGCGGAACAATTACTACTGAAGAGCGTAGAAGAATTATAGCTACTAAACGCATTGATCCTTTAGCTCAAACTTTTACTTTAAGCGAAAGTAGGCACATTGCTGGTGTAGATTTATGGTTTACAAATAGTGGAACAAAACAGGTTGTTCTGCAGATTCGTGCAACTAATATTGGCATACCAGCTCAAACTGTCATTGCTGAAAGTTATATTGAACCCCATAATATTAATACTAATGGTAGCGCAACACGTGCTGTTTGGTCCCCAGTATTTTGTGAAGCTGGACAGGAATATGCTTTAGTTGTTCTTACTGATGATGCTAATACTGCGGTGAAAATAGCGGAAGTAGGAAAGTATGATGCAGTAAATAGTCGTTTTGTTGTCAGTCAACCTTATCAGATAGGGGTATTACTTTCTTCTAGTAATGCTAGTACCTGGACTCCCCATCAAAACTTGGATTTAACTTTTAGACTTTTAGCAGCTAGATTTACTGAAAATACCCATACCATTGATCTTGGTAAGATTACTGCAGATAAAACTTCAGACTTAATAGTTCTAGCCAATATTGAAAGAGTAGCTTTTGATACTAACGCTGAAGTTTTGTTGACTGATGAAAATGGTGAAGAGCATCATTTATCGGATAATCTGCCTTTAATACTGCGTTCAAGACTTTCTGGAGAATTAAAAGTAGAAGTAAATCTTAAAGGATCAGAGAAGAAAAGTCCAGTTCTTTATCCGGGAGTGCAGCTCGTTCTTGGTAATCTTTTAGAATCTGCAGATTATGTTAGCAGAAGTATTCCTGCAGGGATAGATACTAAGGTTACAGTTACTTATGATGCTGTTCTTCCAGGCACTACTGATGTTAAGGTTTATCTCCAAAAAGCTGAAGGAGAGTGGCAATTGATTGATTTAACCGCTGGTAAGCCTCTAGGTGAATCTCAGGTGGAGCGAACTCACATGCTGGCAAACTTTAATGCAAGTAGTACTAGAGTAAAGTTAGTCTTAAGTGGTACAGTGCTATATCGCCCTAAAGCAAGAAATCTAAGAATTGTAGTAACTTAAAAGTATGTCAGAAACCAAACGTGGATATTTATTACCACACCCAGATAATATTGCAGCTGAGGACGTAGTTCGTATCAGTAACACCATTATAAAAATAGATGAGGATATTAGCTTGCAAGAGAGTGAACATTTAAACCTAAAAGATGCTTTTTCCCGTTTTAGTTTTGAAACTTTTTTAAATTTATGGAAATAAAATGACTATTGTAAAAGAAGTAGTTAATGCTCTGCAGCAAAGACTTAAGGAATTGTCAATAGATGCTACCCCTGATAAGCTAGCATATTTAGCTAAAGCGTTAGAATCTATAGCGGGGCAGAGCACTGTTCTTGATATTGTCAACATAACTGATGAGAAATTAAAAGAGCTTCTCGATAGTGCAACAGGTCATTTAAATAAATTAGATACCACTAAGGATAAGGCTTTAACTGCTATTTCTCAGTTGGAAAAACAATCATTAAAAAACATCGATGATAAGAGTATAGAAAGCTTGTCATTACTTGATACGAGAAAAGATGCAAACATTGCCGTAATTGATAGTAGTGGGAATTTAGATCAAATTAAGGGGGCAGTTGATGATTTAAGCAAGAAAATAAAAAGCCATAGTATAATTGCACCTGAATCAGTACCTTTATTATTTGGGATATTAAATAGATATAATGATAATTGGGGATCAAGTAACTTCTCCAGTGAACTCGGTCAGTGGTATAGCAGTACGACTAGTGCTAATTATATGCTTGCTCTTCTTGCTGGGGCTCATAAGGAAAGTACTAAATATTGTAGTTTTTATAAGCCGCCACAGCTTTATTTTCTTCAAGGGACAAATGGTACATTCCTTTATAAAGAGATGTATTTACGTTATGCTATAAGTACCAATATCTACCAACACCCATATGCATTACTGGGAGTAATCTTTGTTAAAAACACCAGTAAAGAAGATATAACGCGAACATTAAATTTTACAGGTTCATCGGGATGGAGTTCTGGTTACGAAGGTGCGGGAGTATTTGTTGGTACTCCAGATACAATCAACCCTAATAAAGAAAAGACTTCAACAGTAACCTGGGCAAATGTGCAAAAGCATAATAGCACAAGTACAGAACTGTCAAGCTCAGCTACTATAGTTATTCCAGCAGAGAAGACCGTAGCAATTGTGCTTTATACCTCACCATATTACTACACTAATACTAACAATTATTATGCTCAATTTATGTACTTTGGTATTTATAACTTCCGTAGCAGCTTTTTAACCACTAGGCTTGAGATTGATAGAGAGAGGACACTCCGGGCTTTGCAGTGCCAAGGATTAGAATATGTTTATCAGATTTGGAGCTAGAAGATGCCTATTTATATTCGTTTTGTAAATAATAAACAAGTTGAAACCACCACCCTTGAAAATAAACCAGAAGATAATGGATGGCATGAGGCGCCAAGAGATTTTAGTTGGCAAAAAAGCTATTGTTTAACGGAAAATGAAAAAATTACAGAGTGTAGTGATGAAGATGTAAGATTAGAATTATTACAGAATGCTAAATCTGCAGCATTTACAAGTCTTGATATTTATTTTCATAACTATACCGAACCATATGTGGGTTATTCTCACCACAAAGCCAAATCATATGACATTCAAGCCCAAGCTGCAGGAAATATTCTCAAAGCAGAAGAAGCAAAACAGCCTTTAAATAATAAAGATACAGAAATTATCACACCTTTAGCTCAAGTACGTGACATCTCGGTAGTGGAGATGGCCAAGCTAATTCAAGAAAAGGCAAACCAAGCGATAAAGGCCATAATAAAATGTGAAGAGCTTGAAAGCTTAGCTAAGAAAAAAATTAAAGAAGCTAAAACTGACCAGGAGTTACAGAATATTCTTGATAATTTTGTCAAAGAAATTCAAGTCTCTTTAACTCAACCAAAAGGATAAATAAGTATGAATGACCAATTCTTCCATGGAGTAAATGTTGTTGAGATAACCTCAGGTCCAAGGACGATACGTACCAGTAAATCAGCAGTCATTGGCGTTATTGGTACGGCTCCAGATAGTGATAGTAATATGTTTCCGTTAAATAAACCATCGCTGATAGCAGGAAGCTTAAAAGAGGCAGCTAAGCTTGGTAAGAAGGGTACTCTGCCTGCAGAGATCAATGCCATCTTTGCGCAGATTGGAGCAACGCTAGTAGTTATTAGGGTTGAAGAGGGTAAAAACAATGATCCTCTTTTGAAAGATGGTGAAACACTTAAAAATATTATCGGAGGAATAGATAAAGAAACTGGAGATTATCAAGGTATAGAAGCTTTCTTAAGTAGTGAAAGTATAGTGCATGTAACTCCAAGAATACTTATTGCCCCTGGTTTTACTCAGCAACTGCCTGCAGTACAGTCTGAAACAAAATTAAATAGTAGAAACCCAGTAATTAGTGCCTTAATTCCAGTAGCTGAAAAATTAAGAGCAATTATAGTTGCTGATGGCCCCAATACTAATGATGAAGAGGCGGTTAAATATCGTAAAAGAATTGGCAGCAGTAGAGTTTATGTAGTTGATCCTTGGGTTAAAGTTTTTATTGAGGGCAAAGAAGAAATTTTACCTGCAAGTCCATTTATTGCCGGACTTATTGCTAAGGTTGATAATGAGCTTGGCTTTTGGTGGTCACCTTCAAATCAAGAGATAAATGGTACTTTTGGCACGAGTCGAGCTATAGATTTTACTTTAGGTGATTTAAATTCTCGAGCTAATTATTTAAATGAGAATGAAGTTGCCACCATTATTCATCAAAATGGTTATAGGTTATGGGGAAATAGAACTTGCTCTTCTGATCCTAAATGGGCATTTTTATCGGTAAGACGGACAGCTGATTTAATCAATGACAGTGTTCTACGTGCTCATCTTTGGGCAGTTGATCGTAACATTAATAAAACCTACATTGATGATGTTGTTGATAGTGTTAATTCTTACTTAGCACATTTAAAAGCTAAAGGAGCAATTCTTGCTGGTAAGTGTTATCCTTCACCGGAGCTTAATACTCCCACAAACATTATAAGTGGAAAAGTTTACTTTGATTTTGAGTTTACTCCATCTTACCCAGCTGAGCAGATAATATTTCGTTCGTACTTAGCTGATAGCAATATTAAAGAGATATTTTAAAATTTAAATAGAGGGATAAATTTTATGTTACCGAAAATTTTAAAAAACTTTAATGTCTTTGTTGATGGTCGGGGTTATGCTGGTCGTATTGATGAAATTACGTTACCTAAACTCACTATTAAAACAGAAGAATATAGAGCCGGAGGCATGGATATCCCAGTAAGTATTGATATGGGGATGGAAAAGCTTGAAGCTGAGCTTACTTTTGCTGAATATGACACTGAGCTTTTTAGGCTTTTTGGCTTAACAGATGGTAATTCAGTACCTTTAACTTTAAGAGGGGGACTGCGGGGAAATAATAATAATATTGAAGCCGTGGTGATCAATTTACGAGGTACTTTTAGAGAGCTGGACTTTGGTAATTGGAAACCAGGAGAGAAAGCAACTCTTAAATGTATGGTCAATGCTCATTATTATAAACTTACCATCGGAGGCAAGGAACTCATTGAGATCGATGCTGAGAATATGATGCGTAAAATCAACGGTGTCGATCAGCTGGCTTTACTGCAAACGGCTTTAGGGCTGTAAAATATACTAAAACATTAATTTAATTACAGGAGATGATATGAATACAATATTACTTAATGAACCTATTACTGCCAATGGCTCTGTTATTTCTGAGCTTACTCTTAGGCGGCCAAAAGTGCGGGATTACTTAGCTATAGATCGTCTTGATGGTAGTGATCTGGCAAGAGAAGTAGCTTTAACTGCTAACCTTGCTTCTGTTACTAAGGAAGCCATAGAAGAGTTAGACATTACTGACTACGTTAAGATACAGGAAGTATTAAGAGGTTTTTTTCCATCACAAAGGACTTAAGGTTAAATGTATTGTTGCTCAGTTCTGTTGCAGGTGGCGGGATTGAGCAATTTTTAGATATGGAAATAGAAGAATTCATTCTTTGGTTTAAAGTAGCAAGGGAAATTAAATGTCAATACTTTCAATAAAAATCGGTGCAGTACTTGATGGTAGTTTTAGTAGTACTATGGCAGGGAGCACAACACAGCTTGCTCGTCTTGGCAGTACAATTGGGCAACTTGACTTATCAATGCAATCAGTATCTAAGTTTAAACAGTTAGCTCGTGACTCACTTATTGCCAAAAAATCCTGGAAAGACTTAGAGGGACAAGTGAAGTCTTTAGCTAAGCAGATTAAGCTCAGTGAAAATCCAAGTAAGACTTTAAAAGCTGAATTTGACAAGGTTAAGTTATCGACATCTAAGGCAAAAGCAGCTTACTTGCAAAAAAGAGAAGCTCTTCACCAATTAAATCTAGAAATAAAAAAAAGTGGCCAAAATATAGAATCTTTGATTCGCAATCAACTTAAACTTGGGGCATCAACTGAAAAGCTAAAAAGTCGTTATCATGCACTTGGTTCAATTATAAAGAAACAGCAAGAAGTTTTAGCACAAAGAACAAACCTGAGATCTCAAATGGTCGATGCTGTAGCGTTAGGAGTAACACTTGCTGCACCACTAAAAGTTGCTATTGATTTTGAGTCTGCTATGGCTGATGTTAAGAAGGTTGTAGAATTTACTCCTAATACAAGCGAAGCTATTGAATTTGGTAATAAGCTGAAAGAGATGTCACGTGCTATACCTTTATCAGCAGCAGAACTTGCTCAAATTGCTGCTAGTGGTGGTCAGCTGGGTATTGCAAAAGAAGATCTCACTAAATTTACAGATACAGTGGCTAAAATGGCTACTGCATTTGATATGACAGCAGAAGAAGCGGGTGATGCTATTGCTAAGCTTTCCAATGTTTATAATATTGGTATTGATAAAATGGGTAAAGTTGGTGATGTGATAAACCATTTATCTGATAATACTGCAGCTAAAGCTAAAGAAATGGTAGCAGCATTAAATATAATTGGTGGTACAGCAAAACAGTTTGGCTTGGATATTATTCAGGCAAGTAGTTTAGCTAATAGCTTTATTAGTTTAGGTAAACAACCAGAAAAAGCAGCAACGGCAATAAATGCTATGCTCAGTAAACTCCAAACTGCAGGAGAGCAAAGTAGTCAGTTCCAAGAGACATTAGAGGAAATGGAGTTAAGCGTAGAAGAGCTTGAAGAAGCTATCAAATCTAATGCCCAAGGAGCACTAATGAAGTTTCTTACAGCACTAGAGAAAATAGATAGCCAGGAACGTTCTAAAATCTTATACAAGCTCTTTGGCCTTGAGTATCAAGATGATATTGCCCTGTTAGTTGGTAGTTTAGATAAATATAAAAAAGCTATAAAGCTGGTTGCTCAAGAAAAAGACTATGAAAATTCTATGCAGAAAGAGTTTGACAATCGTGCAAGTACTACAGCCAATAATCTGCAACTGCTTAAAAACTCAATAGCTGAAGTTGGTATGAATTTAGGTACAGTTATGCTCCCTACTTTAAATATGATCACTGGAGCTTTAAAAACCATATCTACCAGCATAGCTCAATTTGCAGAGAGATATCCCAAAATAACTACAGTAGTTATGGGGGTTACCACCGCTCTGATTAGTTTTAAAATAGCAGTAATAGGATTAGGTTATGCCCTTACTTTTATTAAAGGTGGAGCTTTAGCACTAGCTGCTATTATGCATGGACCACTTACTTTAGCATTTACTGCGTTATCTTCATCGGTATTTCCCGCAGTAGTAATGGGACTAAGAGCCATAACACTTGCAATAATGAGCAATCCTATAGGATTATTAGTTGCAGGACTTGTAACTGGTGCAGCTCTGGTTATTGCTAATTGGGAAAAGGTAAAAAGTTTCTTTGCTAGTTTTTGGGAGTATATTAAATCAATTATCAAACCCATTGGTGAAGCTTTTGCTTGGATAGGTAATACTGCTATTTTTCCATTTAAGAATACTGCTTCACTATTCCAGAAGAAGTCTGCTCAAAAGAGTGTTTTAAAGAGTGCATATTCTCCTTTAAATAGCAGTGCATTAAAAGAATTCTCTCAGCTTAAGAATTTTAGGGTAAATAGTGTTATAGATAATAAAGAGCCTCAGATTGATAATGAAATATCTAAAGAGTTTAAATTTGAAAATAGAGAATCGAACTTAAACAGAACTCAACATATTACTAATAATTATAATATCAGTATTAAAGCAGAGCCTAATCAAGATACTCGTAGTCTTGCCGATGAAGTGATAAGAAAAATAAAAGAACAAGCACGTGCTGCGCTTTTTGATACTATCGAGGAGGTTGGTTAATGTTATCTCTAGGACCATACAAATTCTCCCCAATAAGCTTAAGATGCTATAAAGAGCAAAGATGGCATACGGTTGAGTGTATTGGTCAAACATCATTACAAAATATTGGTTCAGGAGTAGAACATATTGATTTAGAAGGAGTGATCTATCCTCAGCCACATTTTAATGATTTGGTTGACATGAGAGAGTCACAGATAAAACAAATACCCCATATCTTAGCTCAAGCTTCAGGGTTTATCTTCGGCCATTTTGTTATTACTCATATAGAAGAAAGGCAAAGATTCTTTCTCCCTTCTGGTTTGCCAAGAAAGATTGAATTTAACTTAAGTTTAAAACGTTATGTATTACTATACTCAGGAGAATGAGATTTTAGATTATATCTGTTTTAAACATTATGGCTTTACTTCTGGAGCTGTAGAAAAAGTGTTAGAGGAAAATCCTGGACTTGCAGAATATGGTAGTTTTTTGCCTGCAGGACTTAAGATTAAACTACCTAAGCTTGAGAAGATGTTACAAAAGTCCATTGTAAGAATTTTAGATTAAAATGACGCCTGATTTTAATATAATCACAGAAGAAGGCTTTGTTATAGAGAATTTGAAAGATAGGTTAATATCGCTGCGTATTACTGACGAACTTGGCACTACCAGTGATGAAGCTGAGATATGTTTTAATTATGAAAATGGTGCTTTAGATTTTACAGGTAATTTAAAAGTATTTCTTGGATATAAGGAGGCAGGGTTATTTCCCATGGGAGTTTATGTAGCAAATGAAGTGATAATACAAAATCCACCACAAACAGTAAGGATTAAAGCTCATGCGGCTAATTTAAAGAAGTCTTTAAAAGAACAGGTATCAAAACAGTGGCATCAGATTACTTTAGGTAACTTAGTAGAACAAATAGCACAAAAGCATGGTTATGGAGCTAAAGTTGCTACAGAGTTTAAAGATATTTTAGTGCAGCATACTTATCAAACCAATGAGAGTGATATGAGTTTTTTAACTAAAGTAGCTAGAGAATATGGGGCAACAGTTAAGCCCATAGGTGGATATATAATTTTTGTTTCTAAAGGACAGTCAAAATCAGCAACAGGGAAAACTTTAGAAGCAGTAGCTATCACCCCTCAAGATGTAATTAACTGGCAAGCATGTTTTACTGTACGTAATCGTTATAATTCTGTGATAGTAAAATGGTATGATTACGAAAAAGGAGAGACTATCTCAGAAACAACTGGAGTTGGTAGCCCAAGTTATGTGATACAGGAAGTTTACCCAAGCTCAGAATTAGCATTAAGTGCAGCTCAAGCAAAATTAAAACAACTAAAGCGTAGTACAGCAACTTTAGATATAACCATGCCGGGTGATCCTCAAGTTTTTACTGAAGCTAGACTCAATCTTGCAGAGTTTGATCAAAAAATAGATGGTGAGTGGGTAATAAATAAGGTAGAACATACTTTAAGTAGTAGAGGTTATCTTACTACATTAGTTGCATCTAATACGTGAAGGGATTAAGCAAAATTAAGTAAATTATCTATTTAATGTAGAAAAAGTGTTAAACATGAACAAGCTAAATAAAAAAGTAAAAAACAGTTTAAACCTTATATGGCTTATAGTAGCAGTAATGTGTGTTCTTATCACTTATTATTGCATGAAAGTAAAAGCTACTAATAACTATAAGGAGATACTACATACTGCTACTGAAAATTGTAGCATTGAGGTTATAAGACTTGTAGTGAAAAATATGATAGACATTGATAATATCGAAACACCTGACTTTACTATATTACACAATGCCGCAAATGTAGGATGCTTAGAAGTTATCAAGTTCTTGTTAGATGAAGGAGCTAATATACATATTATTGGTAGATATGGAGGAACAGCTCTACACAATGCTACTTACAAAGGCCATTTAGAAATTGTAAGATTCTTATTAGAAAAAGGAGCGAATCCTAATATCAAAGATGGTAATGGAAAAACTCCAAGAACAGTAGCTGTATTAAGATCACGACATAATAAAGATAAACCCTACAATGAGATTATAAGTCTGCTTTATGAAGCGGAAAAGCAAGTGCAATCTGGTGTTGTGAAACCGTAATTCATAAAATCTGATTGTAATTATAATCCACACTTTAAAAAGCTATAACTTTCTAGAGTGTAAACAATGAGTAATATCAAACTTTACAATAGACCCTACTTTTTCCCATTTAGATAACTGCTATAAATCTTAATGACAGTCTACTTAAGCTGAAAGAACTTAAATCTTACCAATTAATCAAAAAACTTTAATTAATGTTTAAACCACTTTTACAATAAGAGGAAGTATGAAAAACCAAATTACAGGGAAGCTCCCTATAGGAGTTATAGTAACTCTAATAATACAAACGGTAACAGCAGTGTGGTGGTTAGCCAGGCTTGATATGAAAGTCCATTCTCACGATCAACTTATAGAGCACAATAATCAGCTAGTAGAAACTGTTTATCGTCTTGAAGAAAGGGTAAAAAGTTTATCTGAAGAGCTAGACGAGTTCAAAATAAATGTCTCTAGTATGAATTGTAAGTGAACTCATAGACTACTTTCTAAAATAATGAAATATATCCTCTCAATTGATGGTGGTGGGATCAGAGGTATTATTCCTGCCATTGTTCTTGCAGAAATAGAGAAGAGAACAAGAAAGCCAATAGCTCAAATATTTGATTTAATTGCTGGTACTTCAACTGGTGGCATTGTTGTTGCTGGTTTATGCAAGAAAGATGACCAAGGAAAACCTAAGTACTCTGCTCAAGATTTAGTTGACCTTTATCAAAAGTATGGGTCTTATATCTTTAGATCCTTTTTTTTAAGAAAAGCTATTGCTTGGTTTAATGGTGCTGAGTACTCATATAAGAATCTTGAACATGTTCTAACTCGGTATTTTGGTGAGGATACTCTAAGCAATACTTTAAGTAATCTCCTGTTAACTAGCTACGATATAGACAATCATTGTCCTTTCTTCTTTAAAAATTGGCGAGAGGATAGAAGTCTTATCAAGTTAAAAGATGCTTTAAGAGCTACAACTGCAGCACCCACTTACTTTATCCCTAAACATCTTAAAGTTAATCAAATAAATAGAGTACTGATTGATGGAGGAATCTTTGCTAACAATCCTGCTGCCTGTGGCTATGCTAGTGGTAAGAGGTTATTTCCAAATGATGATATCACTATTCTCTCTCTTGGTACAGGTACATTAGAAAGAACCATAAAATATAATAGCTCAAAAAGATTAGGCAAGATCACTTGGGTTAAACCTTTACTAGATGTTATGTTTGGCAGTAGCCTTGATGCTGTTGATTATCAGCTGGGTGAAGTGATGGGAGATAGATATATCAGGATACAATCTCAATTAAAAGTTGCATCAGCTGAGATAGACAATACTATTGCTAAAAATATTGAGGACTTAAAGCAAGAAGCCCAGATGATGATTAGTGATAATCAAAGGATAATAGAAGAATTTTGTCAGATGATAGTATAAATATTATAGATTTTTACTAAATCCAGCACCAGAAGTTTTTTAAATGTTTACTGAATACTTTCTCGTATAAAGAGTATTATTCTTAGATATTTCTCTTGCTAAGAGCAATTATATTAATACTATCCTAACCCTGAAGAGCACATGCTCTAGTGTATAACGCTCTATAGAGGTCAGTATGGGGATTGATAAAGATTTAAATGCTATCGCAAGAAAGGTTAATAAAGGTAAATATATTAATTTATTATTATACCCTCTGGTTAACAGTATATTTGGCTTAATATTGTTTCATCTGGCTGCTAAACATAACTGGAAAAGTGTATTAGAATTTTTAGTAAAAAAAGGCATTAAGGTTAATGTTAGAGATGGGAATGGTAACACTGCTTTACATTTTGCTAGTAAAAATGGCCACGAAGAAATCTTAAATATTCTTTTACTTAATGGTGCTAAAGCCAATGTTAAAAATATTTATAATATAACTCCGCTACACTATTCTATTAAACCTGGCTATGAAGAAATTGTAGAAATCCTGATAAAAAATGGTGCAGATGTAAATTATGAGGACTGCTGGGGAAATACTCTTATACATTTAGCAGCAAAAGAGTGCCTTAATGAAATTCTGAAGATGCTTATTAAAAATGGAGGGTATGTTGATGTAATAGATAAAGATTTAAGTACACCCCTACACATTGCAGTTTTAAATAATTGTGAAAACGTTGTAGAGATTCTATTACAAAATAATGCTAACGTTAATGCTCAAGGAGAATATGATTGTACACCTTTACATCTTGCCGTCATTAAAGGTAATAAAAGAATTGTTGAGATATTACTAAAAAAGCAGGCAAATATTTATTTAGAGGTTAATTATAATAATATTACTATGACAGCTTTGGATATAGCTCAGGCCAATAAAAATAAAGAGATTGAACAATTGCTTTTGAGTTTTATTATAGGAACAGATTGCATACCTGAGTAAAAGTTATCTCCGTTCAAAAAGCTTTTCAATGTCAGAGAGTTTCATTTCTATATAAGTGGGTCTACCGTGGTTACATTGGCCAGAAAATGAGGTCTCTTCCATTTGCCGGAGCATAGAATTCATTTCTTCAAGTTTCATAGCTCTCCCCGCCCTGATTGATCCATGACAGGAGATGGTTGCACAAATTTTTCTCATTTTATCTTCTATTGGTAAAGTATCTTCCATAGCTACCAGGTTATCGGCTAAATCCAATATCGTTTCTTTGACATTAATTGCACCAAAAATTGCTGGTGTTTCTTTGACTGTCACTAGTGTATCTGAGGCAATCTCAAGATTAAAACCCATTTCACTCAGCTTATCTTTATATTTTGCTATCAATTCAATTCCAGCCTGGTTGTTTATTACTACAGTTTCAGGAATAAGTAATTTTTGTCTTTTGATTCCTGACTTTTCCATTACTCCTTTTAAACATTCATAAACCAACCTTTCATGAGCTGCGTGTTGATCGACAATAATTAGCTTATCCTTTAACTGCGCGATGATATAAGTGTTATAAACCTGACAACGTGCAAGTCCCAAAGGATACTCTTCTACTATATTTATCTGCTCCTTAGTGAAAACATCTGTTTGCTGAGAAGTTATAGGCTTTAACTCTTTTTGCAGATTCAAAGAGTGCGGTTTATCTACTGAAAAACTATCCTTTTTTGTTTCTAAATCAGGAGATAGGAATTTATTCATTAACGAGCTTTCTAAAGGAGATGGTCTTTTGGGATAGAATTCTTGATTCCTTCGATTATCTCTACTTACTTTACTGTGTTCACTAATCTTATCATCGGCAATAAATTTCTCAAATGGGCTAAGAGAAATTTCTTTTTTATCACTTTTCTTATCACTTAATCTTGTTGATAAGGCTTTAATTAATCCCCTAGTAATTACTTCATATATAAGCTTTTTATCTCTAAACCTTACCTCCAGCTTATTTGGATGGACATTAACATCTACCTGATCGTAAGGTATTTCTAAATGCAGTACAACAATTGGATATCTGCCGCTGGGAATGAAGTCATTATATGCATATCTTATAGCGCCTATGAGCATATTGTCTTTAATTGGCCTATTGTTAACGAAAGTATAGATCATGGTGGAGTTACCACGATTTACCGTTGGTTTGCAGATGTAGCCTGTCACGCCTGTACCTTCCTCTTCTTCCTTCACTTTAAGAGAATTCTCACTAAATTCCTTCTCAATCTCACATAATCTAAGCAGTAGTGATTCTTGCTTATTATATTTAAAAAGTCTTTTGTTATTAGCGCTAAGAGTAAAACCGATGCTGGGGTTTATCATGGCCAAGTTATTTATAATATCAATAATATGCTGAGTTTCAGCTCTCTCTGTTTTCAAAAACTTTAGTCTGTTTGGAGTTGCAAAAAACAAATCCCTCACCTCAATCTCTGTACCTTTCGCTATTGAAGAAGGAGTAAGATCCATCACCTTTTCCCCACCTTCATAAGCTATGCTCCAAGCAGAATCGATTCCTTTTGCTCGCGATGAGAGTTTTATTCTACTAACCGCAGCAATTGAAGGTAGTGCCTCTCCTCTAAATCCTAGATGCTTAATCTCTATCAGATCATCATCATTTTTAAGTTTAGAAGTTGCATGGCGCTTAAATGCTAACTCAATATCTTCTTTCTCTATACCATTACCATCATCTAAAACAGTAATAAGATTACGCCCACCACTTTCTATCTTTACCTCAATTTCAGTACTACCGGCATCTATAGCGTTTTCTACTAATTCCTTCACCACACTCGCAGGCCTTTCAATGACTTCTCCTGCTGCTATCCGATTAATTGTTTTTGCATCTAATAGAATTATCGCCATAACACTTTAACATCTATTGATGCAGGCTTAGATTGTTCTTTCCTTTTATACCAATTTTCTGTATATTTTTTAGCTACTTCTTCATCATCAATTGTAAGTAAGTTTTCAGCATTCCTATCTTGGGCTGCAGCTGTAAAATTAAATGAACCGGTTATTATTTTTTTGCTATCTACTATTATCACTTTATTGTGTGCTATTGCAGGCTTATAGTCGATCAATACCGATATTTCATTACTTAATAGCTCTTTGACAATGGGAATACTGTACTTGTGTTTTACCTGACTTTTATCAAGAATAACCTGTACCTCAATACCACGCTTTTTAGCTGCTATAACCCCACTTACAATAGGTTTTGAGGTGAATTCATAACCCTGTATCAGTATCGATTCTTTGGCTTCACTTAATGTGTCAACAATTCTTTTTGTACAGTCCTCCCCTGGAGTGAAGCATACTTTTATATCTGGGCAAGTAGACGCATAACTATGCAATGAGACCAGGACAGACAGAATAAATATAAGATACTTCATATTATGTTTATTTTTTAATTATAGTATGATACCATAAAAGACTAAAAGTCCTATTTTATTTTTACTTTAAATAGTGTATCATTATTAATATTTTATCTATATTCTGAGTATGGCTCTTTCTAAATTTCTTGATGCACGCAATGATATCGCCTTTAAAAGGATATTCGGCTCTGAAAAGAATAAGGATATTCTCATTCACTTTCTCAATGATATCTTAGGTTTTACTGGTTTAGGTGCAATTTTAGAAGTTGAATTTTTAACCACTGTGCTAGATCCTGAAATTGCTGCAAAAAAGCAAAGTATTGTTGATATTCTTTGTAAGGATTCTCAAGGCTTAAGGTATATTGTCGAAATGCAATTCACTAAAACCAAAGGCTTTGAAAAGCGTGCCCAATATTATGCTGCTAAAGCCTATTCAAGCCAAGCTGATCAAGGAGATGAGTATCATAACCTCAAAGAAATTATCTTTATAGCTGTCGCTGATTGTATTATTTTTCCAGATAAAACTGAATATAAATCAGATCATATTATTTTGGATAGAAATAGCTTTGAGCATGACTTAAGAGACATCTACTTTACATTTATTGAATTACCAAAGTTTCTAAAAACTAAAGAAGATCAATTAGAAAATATTGTCGAAAAATGGTGTTATTTTTTTAAATATGCAGCGGAAACAAGAGAAGAGGACTTAGATAAAATAGTCGGTAGTGATGTCATTATTAAACGCGCTTATGAGGAAATGAATAAATTTAACTGGTCAGAACAAGAATTGCTAGCTTATGAGCAAGGAAAAAAACGTCTTAGAGATGAAATTGCTGCTCTAGCTGAAAAATTCGATGAGGGTATTAAAGTAGGTCATGAACAAGGTATCAAAATTGGCGAAGAAAGAGGCATCCAAATCGGTTCTCTCCAAGGGAAAATTGAAGGCAAAATTGAAGGCAAAATTGAAGGCAAAATTGAAGGCAAAATTGAAGTGGCAAAAAATTCACTTGAGTCTGGTATACCTATAGATGTCATAGCTAAAATAACTGGCCTACCTAAAAATGAGATCAAAAAATTACAAGAATGATAGTTGCTTTATAGGTGTATGTTACCTAAGTAGGTCTGAGGTTAATTTTCATAAATCAGTTGGCTCTACCTTTAGTAACCATACACTTTCTTTTTTTATTACATTAAATCCCTAACTTGAGTTAAATAACTTTGAGCAGACATACTATCTAAATAACTTCTAGGCTTTTTCTCTTCTAGGTTAAAACTTTTCCTCTGGCTATCTTCCAATGATATACTATTTTCTTTTTGGAGCATTGATTGATTTAATGCTACATCTAACTCGTTATTTAATATAGCCATAAACTTATCAAATTTCTTTGGACTTAACCTACCAGGACATCCTGCTTGTCTACTAGGACACGCTTTCTCTATATGTGCACTTAAAACTCCTAAAATCTCATCAAATTTACTACTCATCATTTTCTCTTTAATCTCTTTCTGCACTCCTATAAAATCAATATTTAACCTATGCATTAATATACCACTCTCTCTTGCAGCATGTTTTACTGCTTTTTCAAATTCTTGCTGAATACTTGATATATACTTTAATATTTCTGATTGAGATAAACCTTGATCCATTGAAGAAGCATATATTTGTCTTTTACCTCTCTTAGCTAGTAACACATCTGCTAATAATACTGTGCCATTTACATCAGCTTGTGCTAAGTATTTATCTCCCACTTCTAATACAGTCATTTGAGGTTTATGGTTAAATGTTTGCTGCTTTTCATAATTAGTACTATAATCTATTTCATTTACTCTGTTTTTACCATTAGTATAGGAATTACTAGTAAAAAACCCTCCTATTGAATCCTTCATCCATGCAATACAACTATTTATCCATGAAGATGGTCTTGCTCCACTACTTGCTGTTATCTCATGTTGATTACTTGAATCTATAAGCTTACTTGACAAGTGATTATGATGACGATTGTAATCTCCATGGT
The DNA here is from genome assembly GCA_016860565.1 of Candidatus Mesenet longicola. Lineage (GTDB taxonomy): Bacteria > Pseudomonadota > Alphaproteobacteria > Rickettsiales > Anaplasmataceae > Mesenet > Mesenet longicola. The sequence goes on from BNGT01000009.1 coordinate 20,021, forward strand.
GATGACGACGTTTACGTTGTACAGATTTTCCTCTTTCTTCACTAACTTTTTCTAAATACTCCTTAATATTGTCATGTCCTCGGTCAATAGCAATGTCTAACGGTGTTTTACCATCACTGTTTTTAGCATTAAAATTAGCTCCATTGTTTATAAGATGCTTTACTATATCTAAATGACCTTCCGATACAGCACAATGAAGTGGTGTCCAATTTTCTTCATCAGCAACATTAATATCAACACCTTTTTCAATAAGATACCTTACTACATCTAAATGACCATTTAAAGAAGCATCATACAGAGGAGTTCTATTATTAAGATTTTTAATTTTTAAATTAGCTCCTTTCTCAATAAGATGTTTCACGATGCTCAAATTACCATTCCAGGAAGCATAATGTAGAGGAGTACTACCATTACCATCTTTAGTATTTAAATTGGCACCTTGAGTAATGAGGCTTTTGATTTTATTGAGATCACCACTTTCTGCAGCGGTTAACAATTCTTCATCTAAATCTAATTGTGTTTGTTCTATTACTTGTACTATATTTATGTAACCTTCTTTAGCAGCTAAGCTTAAAGGTGTTCTATTATGTTTGTCTTTAATTCCAATGCTAGCACCTCTATCAAGAAGGAGCTTGACTGTGCCTAACTTATTGCTTTTCACAGCTACATGTAAAGGTGTTAGGCCATCATTAGTTACATCATTAATGCCATTAGCGTTTTTGTCTAAAAGAAATTCAACTATTTCAAGTTTACCGCTGTATTGTGCAGCTATATGCAAGGGTGTATTGCCATATGCATCTTTTGCTTTAATATTAGCATTCTTATCAAAAAGAAACTTAACTATATCAAACTTGCTACCAGAAGCAGCAAAGTGCAATGGTGTCCAGCCGTACTCATCTACGTTGGTATTAACATCGGTATTCTTATTAACAACAAGATTTTCAACTTCATTTAAATTACCACTTTCTACAGCAATCAATAATTCTCTATCCAATTGTATTTGCTTAAAAATTTCTTGTATGTTTATACACTCCCTTGGAGTAGCTAAGTCTAAAGGTGTTTTTCCATCTTTATCTCTAGCCTCTAAATTAGCACCATTTTTAATAAGATCTTTAACTTTATTTAAATTACCATCCTGCACAGCAGTAAACAATTCTCTATCTAATTTAGCTTGCTTTATAATTTTCATTATACCTATGTCACCTTTTTGAGTAGCCAAGTCTTCAGGCGTTTTACCGTCTCGGTTTTTAGCCTCTAAGTTAGCACCATTTTTAATAAGGTCCTCAACTTTATCATGATTGCCATCTTGTATTACAGTAAATAACCCTCTGTCCAACTGTGCTTGCTTTAAAAATTCTACTATATTTACATAACCTTTCTGATTAGCTAAGTCCAAAGGTGTTTTATCATATTTATCTTTAATCTCTAAAATAGCTCCCTTTTCAACAAGATATTCTACTATATTTAAATGACCACTCAAAGAAGCATCATGTAGAGGAGTTCTATCGTATTTATCTTTAACCTCAAAATCAGCCTTATTTTCGATAAGATATTTCACTACTTTCAATTGACCATTTCGAGAAGCATCATGCACAGGAGTACTACCATAAAGATTTTGAGCATCTAATGTGGCATTCTTTTTTATAAGATATTCTACCATATCTAAATTACCGTTCAAAGAAGCGTGATGTAGAGAAGTTCTACCATGCCAATCTTTAGCCTCTAAGCTAGCACCATCTTTTATGAGATCTTTAACTTTATCAAGATTACTATTTTTTGCAGCAGTCAACAATTCTCTATCTAATTGTGCTTGCTTTAAAAATTCTACTATATTTACATAACCTTTTTGATTAGCTAAGTCCAAAGATGTATTGCCATCCTTGTCTTTGGCTTTTAAACTAGCCCAATTTTTGATGAGATAGTCCACTACTTTTATGTAATCATTTAAGGAAGCATAATGTAGAGGAGTTCTACCATCATTATCTTTTGCTTCTAGGTCAGCTCCATTTTTGGCAAGAAATTTTACTACATCTAAGTGACCATTCAAAGAGGCATAATGTAAAAGAGTTCTATCACTACTATCTTTAGTCTCCAAGTCAGCCCTATTTTCAATAAAATATTTTACTACTTCTAAATGACCATTCCAAGAAGCAACGTGTACAGGAGTCCCACCAAAAAGGTCTTTAGCCTTAGAATCAGCTCCATTTTCAATAAAGTATTCTACTACCTTTAAGTGACCCTTCAAAGAAGCATAATGTAAAGGAGTATAATACAGGTCATTTTTGTTTTTAGCCTCTAAACTAGCTCCTTGCCTGACAAGATCCTTAACTTTATCAAGATTACCACTTCCTGCAGCAGTCAACAATTCTCTATCTAATTGTACTTGCTTTAAAAATTTCACTATATATGTATAGCCTTTTTGATTAGCCAAGTCTTCAGGTGTTTTGCCATCTTTGTTTCTATCTTCAGTGTTAACACCTTTATCAACAAGAAACTCAGCTATACCTAGTTCACCTTCTTGAGCAGCCCAATGTAAAGGGCTATAATAATAAATATCTTTATCTTCAACATTAACAGACCCTCTATTAAAAAGAAGTTTAACTACATCTAACTTACCTTCTTGAATAGCTATATGTAAAGATATTAATTCATGCTTATCCTTAGTGTTAACGTTATCTGTAACCTTCCTAATTAAATTTTCAACTTCATTAGTGTTATCCTGCTTTATGGCATTAAATAGCTGCTTTTTTAATAAAGTTTCTTTTGCTTTATTAAAGGTTGCTATAATATCTTCTGAATTACAAGTAAAAGCTATACAGTTTGAATCTGAAACTATTGTATCATTGAAAGCAAACATCATTTTTCTTGCAGCTTGATAAGCATTCCAATTCTCTACTTTTGTAATGGTATTGTTTTTATGTAACAGCAATAGGCCACCATCAACAATTTCTATATCAAAATCTAATATAGACTTTTCTTTTAAGTCAACTAGACCAATAACATTCTTATTAATAGGCTGATTATGATAAATCTGCAGCCCTTGCTCATCTGGTCGGTAATACCTAAAAGGTTTAGTATTTGCTTCTACATACTCAAGCTTTAAATTTGCATTATTGATTTTATAAAACTTATTATTTATTCGTAATATAACACTTTGATATTCTGGACCTCTAAAATAATCAACCAAGCCAATAGACAAAGACCATCTAACACCTTCACTAATTGATACTTTAACGTCTTTTATTTCTAAGCTGTCCACTGTAAGGTCAGAAATTTGCCTTTTATCACACTTGTTGAAGTAACTCCTTCTACCTTTTTTCATATTTATACTATCCACATCTGTCACATTCAATGCAGTAAGATCGATAATATCATCAGGTACGTTTTGATAAAGCGCCGCTTTATTTTTTATTTTTAGATTAAGGTCAAGTTCTATAGAAGGCCGTAAATTCTCTTGTTGTAATATGTGATTATATTCCGGTAATTTAACAACATACTGATTTTGTCCTTTTCTTCCTTCTACTGTTATATCTTGATAATAATTACATACTACCCTATAATAGTAATATGTTTCTGCTACTATAAAGGTAGAGTTGTTGTAACCAAAATCAACAACTATTTGACCTGAGTACATATCAGTAATTATCGTTCTTTCAGTAGGCACCCCCATATAATTCTTAACAACTTCTATTTGAGATATTGGAATACCTAGATTATTGTTATCAGCAATGTTCTTTGCAGCTTGATAGGTGTTTGGCCATTCTAAATCTATAATACTTGATTGGATGACTGCTTTTAACTTTTTTTCACTATTTTGCATGATTTTTTCATCAATATCCTTCCCTAAATCATTCAATTTTTGATACCTAGCATCTTCAACCATATCAGACAAAGACTTATCCTGTACTATAATAGATTCTATAATTCCAAGACGTTTTGCTTGAATTACTAGGTTTTTAAAATTATCTATTTTAATACTTGAAATAATATTTTGTGTTCTGTCAGATAAAAGATCTAAACTATAGCCACTTCCTTCTATACCTTTACCTACCTTTAACCATGTAATATCAGCAACTTGTGCATCTATTACATCCATATTTTTTTTAATTTCCTCTGTATAATTAAAATTATTCGCTATCTTAGCATTACCACTATCTTTGTTAACAATAAATATTGTCTGCTTTAATCCTCTGTGATGCACGTCTTCTTTATTCACTACCCTAACTTCATAATCTTTATCTGTGCAGTTAAATGAATTTTGTTGTACCTCCGCATTTTTTGCGTTAATCAACCTTGTCCTACAGTGAGTAGTAATATTTTGTTTGCTGTCAGAATTAGACACATAGTTATATATGCCAGCCAATTTTATGTCACCAGTACTACTATAATGTATCATTCCATTGTGCAAATCTGCAACAACATTATTAGCTTTAACGTTCATTACTACAGTATTTTCTTTCTCTATTCCGCCTTTAAGAGTACCAGATGCAAGGTTATTAATAATAAAGATAGTTCCATTGTTTTTCGAACCTACGTACTGTACATAACCATCTGGAATATACATCACTGCTGGATAATTTGCAGCTGCTGTTAATGTTCTAAGTCCTGAAATATATAACACTGAGCCTTTAGGAAAAGTTTCTTTTCTTATATGATATGGATCTTTCCTTGTTGGATTAGTAAAAATAAAAGGTTCACCTGAAAGAGCAAAGGTTTCGTGACAATTTCTATGAATTTTTTCAGCATTACAAGGCATATTTATCCTGCCCAAAGCATAAGGCCGAAACACACGTTCTTCATTAATTATATTACTGCATTGAGATTTTTGTGTTGGGTGTCTTAATGGTGCATTTACAATTCTTAAACCAAGATCTTCATACTCATATTTAGTTAAGTGAGGAATATGTTTTGCATCTGTATTAACAATATAAACCCCCTTTTCATTTAGCTCTAGATAACACTTAGGACTATTTTTTATACCACAAATAAACCTTTCCCAACCTTCATTCATAACCAAGGTATAAGATCTCATTGCTAGAAATTCAGATATATTGAGTGAAGATAAATTATTACTTACATTAGAGGTTCCATTAATCTCATTAAAAGAGATATTATTATATTTTTTTTCTAATCCACATGTCCACTGATCGAAGCACCCTAATCCCCTTCCAGCACACACATGCTTTTCTTCAACAGTTTTAACTACTTCGCTATACTTTTCCTCAATAGAAATTACATATTGTACAACCGCAGCTACATTATAGTTATCATCTAACAACCGAATAGCTACTTCTTTTACATGATTTAAATAGCCTTTTACTCTAATTATATCCTCATACTCCTTTTCTACATCCCTTCCTGTAAAAAACTTGATCACCTTTGCAAAAAAGACCTCTGCCTGCTCATCACCAGGTAATAGAGGTACCTGTCCTGCTATTGTCTTCGTATACTCCATTCTTTCATGAATTTCTACACCAATTGTTATCAATATATCGGCAACCATAGTCACTACTGCTGCTCTACTTAAAATTTTGCCTGCAGCAGATAACCCTCTTAAAATCTTAGTAGTAGCACTTACACTTTTTATTGCAAAACTAATTCCTGTACTTATAGGCCTTATACCCATACTTGCTAGTTTTACACCACTACTAATTGTCCAATAATAATTTAATGGATGATGATTACCTTGAGTTATTTCATTTATACTATACCCAAATTGATAAGCAATAGTTGCAAATGTAATACTTTGAACTATGGGGTTACTGATAATCTTAACAAACGTTTGACGTACAGGCTGTGGTATCTTACTAATCAATTTTCCTACTTTACTAGTATGAGAAATACTGACACTGATTCTAACATCATCCATAGCATCTAGTATGCCATTGATACCAAATACTTGCTTCAGAGCATCATTATCATACCGTCCAAGTGTTGCTGTATCACCTATGCTATCAAATAAGTCATATATAGCCATGAGGGAGAAAAATTTTCCACTTTTAGCCCCTTTTATCTTTGCTGAATCAAACTTATTATGATCAAATTCAATTCCTTGTTCCTTAAGATTTTTTTCTACATTGCCAATATACTCTGCGAAAACTTTTTCATTAAGATCATCAAAATGACTTTTAAATTGGTTAAAAGTATCCTCTCGAACTCCTTTCTCTAATAAATTCTGTTTAATTCCATTTATAACATTATCATAATCTTGATTAGTTAATTCAATATCTTTAGCACCACCTATATCTTCAATGTATTTTTTATTTTCAAATAACTCTATTTCGTTTGATAAATGATACAATTTATCATAAAGTACCTTTTTCTCTGCATCTGTAGTAAAATCTTTAATTATACTATCAAGTTTTACTTTATAGCTATCAATGTTCAAATAATACTCAATATTTTGCCCTTCTATCTTTTCTGTTATAACATAATGTTTGCTTCCATCTATTAACCAAATTTCGTCATCACCATTATTATTTACTGCTGTATAACTTTCTACACGCAGCATTTTTGCAATGTTATCTATTGTTAACTTTTTATCATTACCACTATTATCTCTCACTGTAACATATACTTCAGTCTTATGCACTTCAATATTATCAATAATGGCATGCACTTGTTTATAATCCATGGCTATAATCTCACTGCTATAAGCCTCAATTTCAATATTGAAATCCTTAGTATTATCAATACCAAATAGCTCCTTGATACGCTGTTCTTTTTCTTTCTCTGTAATCTTTTCTTCATCAAACGAATCTATGCAGGCCATATTTACACTTCTTTCTCTTCTTGGTTTTTTACTTGGTTGATACTCCGGTGATGAAGATTTTCTTTTAGAACACTGCTCTACAGTAGGTAACATATGAACTGAACTATGAACTACTTCAACAGGAATAAATCCTTCCCTATTTGTCCTACTTGTTAAAATAAGTTTATTTGGATTATTAGATCCTTTATCGAAAACAACACCGATAAATTTTACCTCATCACCATCTGTAAGTGTTTTATAGGTAACACCTTCTTTGTACTCTTCATTTATTTGATCATTTGCTTCCCTCACTAAAGCTTGAGCTCCTTTGCCCTGCCTTGATGCCTTAAGTTCCAACCCTATAGGAGTGTATTCCTCAGCATTTCTACCTTGGGCTGCAAACTTAATACCATGGACCAGCATATCAATACGTTCTCCTCTACCAGTTTGAAACTCAGTTAAAACTAATGCTCTAGTTTCTGGTGATTCCTGTAATTTTAAATCACTATAATAACTAAATACTCCATGCAATATTCCTTGAAAATGAGCTTCTTTATTAACGAGAGCCTTAAAAGGGAATATTCCCTCTCCAATTTTTTCTAACAATCTATTATATTCGTTTATTGATGAAGATTGGGCATCTAGTGCTTTATCAAATGTTTCTTTTAACTCATTAGGATAGGGAACTTCTTTAAAAGTACCTTGAAATCTGTCGGCTCCGTTGTTGTACTCTTGTAAAGAATTGTACTTTTCAGCCCAAATAGTAAGATACCTTTCAAAATTTGACTTGTATCTAGTATCAAAATTAAGGTTTAATTCTACTATTTCCATGTTCCCTATTTCTCTATCTAATCTATTAAGAGGAAGCACTTCATCTAGCCTATTTAGAACATCTTTTCTGTTAGCTTCAACAATATTTATTACATAAACTAACTTATCTGTATTTTCTGGAATAAGTACCATTGTTACAACTGCATGGCTTGCATCGAGGTTAGTTGATAATGCCCCTCTAGCTCTTTCGGCTGCTGGACGTCGAAGTCTACCGGAGTCAAAATGCACCTCAGTAGGTATACTGTCTTCATAGATAAAAACGTATTTTTTAAAACTTGTTTCTGAATCTTCACTCAATAATAACGATTGCCCTAATAAAAACCTACTAAAGTAATGATTATCTCCCTTTTCCGGTGTGCCAGGAAACATGTGATAGATACGTTCCATATTATTTTTTATCTGTTCCTTTAATTTTCTTGTACCAATCTCTTGCGTATCCCAATCGTCAGCAGATTTTAATATGTCTTGAAAAAGAGGAATTATTCTCCCCTCACGGCTCGATTCTACAACATTAGAAATAGGAGATGAGCTATCAAGATTGACACCAACACATAAAATTTCATCCGCAGTAGTTAAAACTCGCATAACATTTGGTTGGAATCCTTTGGCATACTTTTCTGCTTGTTGCAAGGCCTTACCTGGAGTAGCATAAGGACCTGCCCCTGCTTTTAACTCAATGATAATTGGAATAGAATTCAATGCACGATTGGTACCACGAGCTAGCAGGATAATATCTGCATAACCCCTTCCAGCAAATTGCTCTGGGTAAACTCTAAGGTTGTACCTATAGTGGAAATTCATGAAAACGCCTACCATAAATCCATGATGTGCTGCTTCACGTGCTCTGCTAGCATAGATTAATGAGTCTGTATATTCAGAATGAACATTATTAATTTTTTCAAGAACTCTCCTTAAAGACGCTTTAACTGTTCGCTGATTGGAAATAGCAAGCTTTACTATATCGGATTCGGGATTCCTCCATATTCCTTTTCTCACTTTTTTAAACCGAACATCAGAATCATGTTCTATGTCCACTCCTTTATCTTTTACATCAACAACTATTTTTTCCTGATAACCAGTATCTTTAATAATTTCTATTGATTTAACTTTAATTTTATCTAAATTATTTTCAATAAGAGAGTAATCCTTGCCTAATACTTCTTGCAATTCACCTTTATCAAACTCTTGAGTGTAAGAATGAGAACCACTTTCTGATATAACAAACAGTTTTACTTTATCTATCACATCTTCTTGATTATTTATTTTACCATTTTTTATGGTTGCTACTTTCAGAGTTTTTGCACCATCAAAGCTAAAATAAATCTCCTTGATATCTAGCTTTTTTGCCATCTCTGTATCTAACAAAGTAGAAAAGCTTCCTAGAAAAAAGTGTGTAAAAAATCCTGCCTTTTCTACAGAGTGTAAATAAGATGGAATTTGATCCACAAATGACTGAAATCTTGTTTTAAAAGATTTAAAATCCTCCCCTTGCCGGCTTGCACCAACTTCTTTACCTGCTTCCTCTATTAATAACTGTATTAACTCAAAATCTTGTGGCCTTCCTTTACCCATGACTTTTTTTAAACCTTTTGCGAGCTCTACATTATTATCAACAATACCTCTCTCAAGACCAAAATTATAATGGTTCCGTTTACCTGGTGCGCCAACATGAAATAATTGTATTTGAATATCTCCATTACCATATCGAGTTCCAACTTCACCAGAAACACTAATAGTTGCGCTAAGTATCCCACTCATTGCTCTTATTTCAGGCTCACCTCCCCAAGTATTAAGTTTTCTCATATTTTCTAAGTAATCTTTAAAACTGAGTCCACTTTCACCTTCAACAAAATTTTTAAACTCGTTCTCATGGGTGCTTATATAATCAACTACTCGATTGCGAAATATATTCCTCACTAGGTTTGCAAACGTATCATCATAATTGGCAGTACTTAAGTCCCCGACCAAAACCCTAATATGATCTAAATTTTGGATTACAACTTCTTCATTTCCAAACAAAGCTTCATACCTCTGCCGAAACAGAGCATAATCGTTTCTGACATGCATTAAGTAAGCCATAGTAACAGACCAAAATAAGCAACTATTGTCCCCTGGAACATCAATCTTTCTAAACTGATTCTCATTTTCAGAACCAGAATCAGACCTACGATAACGCTTAAATTGGGGAAATTCTTTAACTTGTTCTGTATATTGTATTTCATCCGATAATTCGGCAACCTTTGAATTAACACCTTCTTTTTTAAGATGATCTATTGGATATTGTACCTTAAACATAAAACCCCCTTCATTTATATCAAACCTATCATATAACAGTCAGAGACATTAACAATATAAGCTATCTATATACTAACTTGAGCATATAATATTTATATTATAATGGAACATCTTTTTGACAGAAACTAAACAGGCTAAAATAATAACAAGAAACCACCACCTGTCTTATAGAATTGCCTCATCTAACCTTAATTGCTCGTATGCTTTACTTAATTTAACCTCAGTTAAGCTAGCACTCCTATCAAGCTCTTCAGCTGTAGGCTTACTGTACGATAGAAATTTGTTTAATGAACCAGCATCTCTTTTTTCTAACACAGATTGTATATACTCTGCTTGTCTAGAATCCATAAATTCTTTAACTTGATCAGAATTAGCCTTATCTAATATTGCCCACACTGGTTCCATACAACCCTTTTCTACTAAAGGTGTTAACAAAACTGTGCGAAAAAGAGGGGATTTATCCTCTAGTTCTTCTCTTATCACTAAGGCACGATGACTGTCAAACCCTTCCTTCACCCACATATGCATAAAAAGTCTTACAATTTCATCCACATAAGGTTCTGAATGTTCTTTAATCTCCATGTCTAACCAGATATTATAATCATCTTCTGAAACAGAATTTGGACTTAAGCAATCGAACAACTTTTGGAATTGATCAAAGCGAAGTGCACTTTGTAGCGTGTTTAGACTACCGTAATAACCATTTTCAGCTAAGTCTCTTTTTAGAAGTTCTGGATATTTATTAGAATTTATTTGGCTAAAACAAAATTCGAATATTTCAGGATAACTATTACAACGACTACCTGCTGCATATACTGCTGTCTTCATGAAGATTTCATCCTTTTTCTGTGTGCTCACTTCATCTTCAGGCAAAGATTTTATCTTATTCCAAAAAAACTCCACTGCCTCCCCTTGCTTAAGACTCATAGCACACTTAAGACCGTACTCATATGGATGGCAACCATCTAAATTTAGTTTAGAGATGTAACCGCTAACAAAATGTGACCAAAACCCCGTTAAAAGGTCACTTATTAGAGATTTAACTAAGTGGCCATATTCCAATAGACTGCTCTTATTTTGAGCTGACAATCTTTTTTTTCTTTCTTCAAATAAAGCAATGATATCTTCCTCTAAACAGCACCTACAGGCTATTTCATAGCTAGGGTTACTAAAGGGGCTGCCTGGCACTATCAGCTTTTTGCCTACCATTTGCCTATCAAGCTTAACTCCGTGTAAATTTTCTACTTTTTTCCAACAATCTTTACTGGATAATACTTGTGCAAGAAAATTGTGTCTCTTTTTACCGCCTCTTTTGTGCAAATCCCAATTTGCATAGCACCAACGTTCAATTTGAAAAATTTTAGATGCTCTATAAGGATCATCTTCTTCAATACAAGAAAATAAAACTTCTGGAATATCTGAACGTAACATAAACACCTCTTTCAGAAAGATCATATTAATTTTAGTATAATCAAATACTTTTATAACGCCATGTCAATCAATTTAGATGAAAAAAATTGTCTAATTCAATTTTAGAAAGAGAAATCAATAAAATATTATAAATAGAAAATCTTAAATTAAAGATCTAAGTTAATTTTTCAATTCTTCTTTTAGTTAATTGTTATCTATCAAGATTAAATTTTGACTGAGGTTAGCACTAGCTGTAAATATTATATTTACTAAACTTTACCTGTTGTTATTCTCTCTGATTCTCAAAAAGAGGGATACTTTCATTACTTTATACCATTACTAGAATACGCCACTACGTTATATTTTACAAGATTAAAGGAAGAAACAGAGAGAAAGTTTAGAGAAGATGGAATGGTCCACCATAGCAATCTGTACGAACTGTTCTCTATTCTAATTTTAGCATGATCTTAAACTCGCTACAGTAGCCTATTTTACTCGGTATATATGTATACCTTTGCATCTAATGATGCCTCAAATAACTCTCTATTTTGTTTTCCATAATGTGACATTTTTAGCTCTTTTTCTCCAAAATATAGATACTTTTTTGTGGTTTTGAGAGAGTAAAATAAGAGTA
>BNGT01000010.1 GCA_016860565.1 Candidatus Mesenet longicola
TTCAGCTGCTTCAATCTATACCAGATTGAATTTATTCCAAATCCTAGATCTCGTTTCATCTCTGCTAGCTGGATGCTTTTTTACATATTCTTCTAGCGGTCTATTTTTCGGATAAAATCACTACTGGTTTTAATCCACTTTTTTAGCCATCTATATAATGTTCTATTCCTATTTCTAAAAGCTCCACAACTTCAGCTTTTGATCTTCAAAGAAACGTTAAAAATCCTGTGTTTCAATAGGAAAAATCAAAGTTAATGTGGTACCAAGTTGCGGTTCGCTTTTTATGCTAAAAGTTCCGCCCATAAGTTCTACTAATTTTTTGCTCAGTGGTAAACCTAAACCAGTTCCTTGATATTGATTATAAGAATTTTCATCTGATTGACCAAATTCAGACATCACTTTATATATATTTTGTTGCATTATACCAACTCCTGTATCACTTATTTCAATTATTATATTATCTGTGTTTTTTTCTGTTCTAAATCTAATAATACCACCCTCAGGAGTAAACTTTATTGCATTTGATAGTACATTTATTATCACTTGTTTCATTCTTTTTGGATCTGCTTCCATGAGGAGTTGACCCTCAGTGATAATTTTTTCAATTTTTCTCTTTTGTAATTGCGGTGTTACTGCCTGTAGGCAGGATTCTATTGTCTTATTTAAGTCAAATCTGATTTTACTTACAACTAATTTGTCCGCTTCAGCTTTTGAAAGATCTAGCATATCGTTAACTAAATCCAAAAGGTGAACACCAGAATCATATATATCGTTTACATATTCCTTATATTTAGGATTTTCTATTGGCCCTGCAGATTCGTTTTTAATAATTTCCGAAAATCCAATTATTGAGCTTAAAGGTGTGCGTAACTCATGAGTGACATTAGCTAAGAATTTTGATTTATTTGTATTTTCTTTTTCTGCTAAAGTCTTGGCGTTTTCAAGCTCAAGGTTAGTTTCATGTTGCGCACTGATCACCCTATTGTTTTGGTTGTACAAATGACGAATAAATAGCACCATTATTACAATAAGTGAAAACATCAGTGCTATAAATGCAAAACTGATTTGAATAAGAAAATTAAAATAATATTTTTGAACAATCTTTAAAAATAAGAAGGGTTCACCATTCTCTTTTGAGATCCGGAAAATTGAAACTAGAAATTGATTCTTTTTGTAAAATATATGCTCATTTTTTTTTAACTGCTCCAGATCCTTTGGTGTTAATAGTTGCCTATAATTACCTTGATCTAAATTACTATCAAACAACGTCTGACCATCCTTTCCATATAGAATAACATCTATGCTTGTTCCACCAATTAGCTGTGATAATTCAGCGCGACACTTAATTAGTTGGTTTAAGTAGTTAAAATTAGAGTGCAGCTCACTATATCCATCTGTAAAAAGATTATTGTATTTTCTTACGATAGAATTTGTGATGATAATTTTAAGATTTGAGCTCATATCTTGCTGAAGAGCAAGTGTTTTCTGCGTTAGAAATGCACTTACAAGTATGCAGCTTGAGGTTAGTATAGAAAATACAAGTGCTAAGAAAATAACTCTTACACGATATTTTACAAAAAAATTCTTATATTTATTCATGTTGTAACGTTAAAATTTTATGTTTAAAATAATACATAATACCTACGATAGAATTATGGCAATTTCTCCTATATTACCAATTTATTCTCCTATTGATATAAATTTTTCTCATGGTGAGGGTGCATATCTGTATGATACTAAGGGTAAACGTTATATAGATTTTCAATCAGGTATAGCAGTAAATAGTTTAGGGCATTGCCATCCACGCCTAGTTAGCACGCTAAAAAAGCAAAGCGAGAAAATATGGCATCTTTCAAATATTAACACTATACCAGCTGCTATAGAATTTGCTAAAAAACTGATAGCAAATAGTTTTGCCGATACTACATTTTTTACAAATTCTGGCACTGAAGCAGTGGAATGTGGACTAAAAATAGCAAGATCTTATCAAAATGGTAAAGGCAATCATCATCGTTACAAGATTATAACGTTTAAAGGAGCTTTTCACGGGAGAAGTTTTGCTGCTTGCTCAGGAAATGACCCTGAAAAATTTTCTGATCTTTTAAGGCCTTATGTTGAATGGTTTGAAAATGTTGAACCAAATATAGAGAGCGTTAGGAACGTAATCGACAATAATATCGGAGTAATTTTGATTGAGCCAATACAAGGTGAAGGTGGAGTTAATGTAATGGATCATAACTTTCTTAAGAATTTAAGAGAGTTATGCAATGAGCACGACATATTGCTATTCTTTGACTGCGTACAATGTGGTGCTGGTAGAACTGGAAAGTTGTTTGCGTATGAGCATTTTGATGTAGAACCTGACATATGTGCACTAGCAAAAGGTATTGGAGGAGGCTTCCCCCTTGGAGCGTGTCTTGCAACTGAAACCGCTGCTAAGTATATGGGTGTGGGTCTACATGGATCAACTTATGGTGGCAATCCTCTAGCTACATCAATAGGCAATGCTGTACTTGATGAGTTGTTGAAAGATGGATTTTTAAAAAGTGTTGAAGATAAGGGTAAACATCTAAAAGATAAGCTACAACAATTAGCAGATAAACATGAGATCATTCAAGAGATTAGGGGCTTGGGCCTTATGCTTGGAGTTAAAACAAACATAGATAATAAAGAGTTTTCACGAGAATTATGTTATCGTGGGCTTTTGACTGTTGGTACTACAGCACAGCAAGTAGTTAGAATTTTACCACCTTTAATTATAACCAAAGAACAGATAGATGAAGGAATTGAAATTCTAGATACTTATTTAAATGAGATAGCAAATTAAGTTAAGTGTCAAAGTTATTACAAAAGGTATTTCTTTTCTTAGTAATAAGCCTTTTTGCATTTCCTTTAGTGTCATTAATATCAATCTTATTTACGGAGCAGCAAAGTGCTAAATGGGCAATACATACATTACTTTTTGAATATACAACAAACACAATTATTTTAATGACAGGGGTGGGTATTATATCATTTATTTTTGGTGTAATTAGCTCTTGGTTTGTTACTTTTTTTTCATTTCCCGGACGTAAATTTTTTGAAATTTTTTTGTTTTTACCAATTTCAATACCAGGGTATATAGTATCATTTGTTTACACCAATGTGCTTGAATATTCAGGTCCAATACAAAGTTTACTTAGAGAAATATTTCACTTACAAAAAAACGACTACTGGTTTCCAGAAATCAGGTCTTTAGGTGGTGGTATATTAATACTCGGTTTTACCCTTTTTTCCTATGTATATATATTAGCTCGTTCAAGCTTTACTAGCCTCAATAACTCTGTAACTGTTGCTTCAACACTTGGGCAATCGCCATTTAAAATCTTTACCTCTATAGCTTTACCTGCAGCCCGTCCAGCAATTATTGCCGGTATATTACTTATATTTATGGAAGTTATTGCTGATTTCGGCACATCACAGATCCTTGCTATCAGCACTTTAACTACAGGAGTATACAGAACGTGGTTTTTACTTCATGATCGATACTCTGCCACTATTTTATCAATCATAGAGCTATCAATTATTGTGTTATTTGTGATAGCTGAAAAAGTATCAAACAATAAACAAAAATTATATTCATCAATTATTATAAACTCTGACTATCAGCGTAGATGGAGTGTTGATAATAAAATACTTTTAGTTTCAATTTATTTTATCTGTGTATTACCAATCCTTATTGGGTTCATATTTCCTATTATTCCTTTAATATATTGGACAGCGCAGAGAACAAGTTTTTTTATAAATGATTTAAAATTCTACATTGCTATTATAAACAGTGTAGGTGTTGCCTTAGTTGCAGGATCGATACTAGTTATAATTTCGCTTACTATTGCCTATACTGCACGTTACAGTAAAATCACTTACTATATAGCACGAGTTATGTCTATGGGTTATGCAATTCCCAGTGCTATTGTAGCGATAGCTATGCTTACTTTCCTTGGAAAATTGTCTAGCTTCATAAGTAGATACACTGTGGGAATAACATTAATCGGCACTATAGGAGCTCTACTGTATTCTTATATATTCCGCTTTTTCGCCATTGCATTTAAAACGATAGAAGCAGGTTTAAGCAAGATACCAAATGAAATTGATTGGGCATCTTATACTATGGGACATAGTCCCACAGCAACTTGCATTAACATACACATTCCTCTGATTAAAAAAAGCGTACTATTTAGTTTCCTGCTTGCATTTATAGATATTATACAAGAGTTAACAGCAACTTTAATTATTCGACCTTTTAACTTTGAAACGCTGACAACACGAATGTATGAGCTCATCTGTGATGAGAGATACATGGATGCAGCACCACTGGCAATTGTTATAGTGCTCATAGGCCTTATGTCAGTTACAGTGTTACTTAAATTATCAAATACAAATAAATAGTAATCACTTTTATACTTATAGCTTTAACTTTTTAAGAAAATTGACACACTTGTAAAGTGTATATATAATACATTCATATATTAATACGAGAGGGGGAAATGTTAAGTGCCGTTGCTACTACTACAATAGGTTCAATAGCGTTAAAAGATAAATTAAGCAGCAAAAAATCAATGATTAAAATTTTAATATTTGCTTTATGCTTGCCAGCAATAAATGCTTTAGCAATTTGGGCTTGTTCTCAACTTTCACATTTAAAAGGAGCATTTGAAATGACTAGTCTTACATTGATGATAGTAGCTGCTGCATGTATTTTCATACTGCCAGAACTTTTTTCTAAGACAAAATCTTCTGAAAATATTAGTGATGAGAAACAATTACCAGGTGAATTAACTTCATGTGGTTTTACAAAAGAAGCTGTTACTCAATGTGATGTTAGCTAAATTTGTTCTCAGAAGATTGTATTAGCTGCACAACAATTTTGTAGACTATTTACGGTTTTAGCTACAAGTAGTGAGAATTAATTACATATCATCGCAGCTTCTTTAAATCTTAATTTCTTGAGAAAATTGTAATGATATTACCTGCATTTAATGATCTTCAATCTAATTACTATACTGTTGAAGCAACAGAAGCTGAATATAAAACTCTTTTAAACCTTATCACTCTTACTATATTCACTTAAATCAAGTACCAATTTTTGTATGTAACGTTCATTTGCTTCTTTTATTATAAATTTTACTCCACTTTTGTGCTTGACCACTTCATTGATTAGCGGTACCTTACCTGCAGTTGCAAAAACTAAACCACTAATTGTAACATAATCCTCATCTTCAGAGTCTTTAAGCTCTATATGTAACTTATCTTCAATTTCTTTGATTAAAGTTCTTGCTGATACTTCAAACTTGTTTTCTGCTATTTTAGTAAAAGAAAAACCAGGACTTTCATCATATTCATTCTTAGCTATACCTCCAATCATACCTTTTATAATACCAATCATAGAGACTAAACCTTCAGTACAACCATACTCATCAAGAACAATCGCCAGATATCTTTGCGAAGATTGCATTTTTACAAATAAATTCACTATCTTCATTGATGGCGGTACATAGAACACATTGTGCATCACACTTTTTAAATTAATATTCCTATCATAATTAAACAATACATCTTTTACACGTATAAACCCAATGATGTTATCAAGATTACTCTTGTAGACCGGCACTTCTATATGGTTACTACTCTTTAACTTATCAATTGCATCATTTTTGTCTATATCAATAGCATAGATTTCTGCACGTGGAATCATTATATCCCTTACGCTATTATTACAGATCTCTAGTACATTATTTGATATATTCAAGCTATATAGCAAATTATTTTTTATCACAAATTCGGTCGCACATTTCCTAAAGGTAGAGCTATTTTTAAACAGCAATAAAAGTAACTTATATTTTATCTTTTCTAAAGATGAGATCTTTTTCTGATCACGGGTCATTTCTAATTTCAATAGATCAAACCTTGTGTTTATATTCTAAAACAAACCAATAATCCATAAAAACTTCTATTGTTAATAAAGTCTGTATAACCTGTGGATAAATTATGAATATTTTTTTCTTTTTTGATTTACCCACAGGTTATCAACAGGTTATTAAATAAGCAAAATTAAACATTAACTATAGTTATCCACAGCATAAGCAGTGATATTATTCACAACAATTACATGCGATATTCTATGTGTTACAGATTTTATCCACAGTTTTATCCACAACCTTATGAATAACTATTTTTACTAAAAAATAAAAAAATCAAAGTTATCCACAACACAATATTTATTATATTATATAATATAATTTATTTAATTAAATATAGTGGAAAAGGAAGGTTTAGTAAAAGTAATAAAAGAAAGAACAAAAGGCAGAAGAAAAAGTATATGGCTAATGCGTCAGGCTGGGAGATACCTCCCAGAGTATCACAAAGTAGTGCAAAAATCAGCTAACTTTATTAGTCTTTGTTATACGCCAGATTTGGTAGAAGAGCTTACACTACAACCAATAAAAAGATTTAACTTAGACGCTGCTATAATCTTTTCGGATATTTTAGTAGTAGCAGATGCACTTGGTTTTAATGTTGAATTTATTAAGGATTATGGACCAAAGATTCACCCAATAAATGACTATTTAGCACTAAAAAGTAAAGAAGAGGCATTAGATAAGCTCTCACCAATATTTAAAGCAATAAAGCTGGTAAGAGAGAAATTACAAAAAGAGAAAGCATTAATTGGCTTTGCAGGTGGTCCTTGGACAGTTGCATCGTACATAATAGAAGGAGGAAGTAGTAAACAGTTGCTGCAAATAAAGAAAATGTGCCACACAGATAAATATAACTTTAAGTTTATCATGGAAAGATTGGTAGATATAACTACTGCTTATCTTATAAAGAAAATAGAAAGTGGAGCGGACATTATACAGCTTTTTGAGAGTAATGCTGGGTTACTTACAGAAGAGGTTTTTGATAAATGGATAATAGAACCTACAAGAAAAATAGTATCTGGTATTAGGAATAAATATCCAGAATTTCCAATAATAGGATTTCCAAGAAATGCAGGTTTATTTTATACAAAATACGCTACGCAAACAGGTATCTCTGCTATAAGTGTAGATTACAGTATGCCTATAAGTTGGATTAGGAATAACATAGAACTACCAATACAAGGAAATTTGGACCCGTATTTGCTAGCATATGATAAAGCAGGAGCAATTGAGCAAGCAAAGAAGATAATGGATTGTTTTGTAGATAAGCCGTTTATATTTAATCTAGGTCACGGTGTAATACCAGATACTCCAGTTGAACATGTTGAAGAGTTGGTAAAATTTATTAACAACTATTGATTTATATTTTAATAGATTATTATCGCTTTGGTTGTATTTTATACAAAAATGGTAAAATACTTATGGAGTCAAGATTTCTTATATTGCTAATTTTATTGCTGCTATATCCTTATGTTGCAACAAGTGGAGATGGAATTACAAAGTTTGAGTGGCTGATTGGCAAAGTGGAAAATTCAAAAATTGAGGCAGCTTTAAAAGTGAAAATTGAGGACGGATGGCATATATACTATAAAGATAATGGAGACTTTGGTATACCGACATCATTTAGCTTTGATGATAAAATGTTTATTGTCAAAATACATTGGCCAAAACCAAAATTGCATGTGGATAAAATAGAGGAAGATACATTTGTAAGTTGGATATATGAAGGCGTTGTTGTATTTCCAGTAACAATTGATTTATTAAAAAACAGTAATGATGCTGAATTTTTATTAACAATTGAATATTCCGTTTGCAAGGAAACATGTATTCCAAAAAAAGAAGAAATTGAGCTTAAAATTGGATCTGATTATTTTATAGACAAAAGAGTTAGTAATTTGATAAATGAATGGAGGTATAAGTAGTACTAACATTATCAATTCTTGTTTTTATAATGAAAAATTTTCCTTTTGTTTTCAATTAAAGTTAATGTATTATTTACTATATCAATATATGACTATTATGTCTTAAAAAGAGGTATGTTATGAAAAAGTTTTTGTTTATATTAAGTTTGACTGTTTGTATGAATGCTTGGGCTGCTGACTGTGATAAAGCAATATCAGATTGTGTAAGTAGGTATAGGGAAGAACTTTCTGGGAACAAGAGAGCAATACAAGATTATCAAAATCATAATAGTAAAACTGATATAGGTAGTTACCTTTATAAAGGTGATAAGGTTTGCAGTGAAGAGATGTTTGATGTAGGAGGAGAGTGCCAAGGTACAAAACTTAGGGACAATGAGTACAGCGAGTGGCAGCAAAAAATTGCCAGGACCCATGCTAATGATTTAATAAGTATGATGAAGCAAAAAGCAGAGAGGGAAATAAGTAATGCTTTTGATCTTAGTAAAAAGTATGTTAACGAGATAAAAAATGAGTTAATGGAAAAAGTAATGCAAAAGAGTTTAAGTAAATCAGAAGCTAATAAGCAAATTAAGGAAACAATTATTCCAATGCTTAAAAAAACAGAAACATATAAAACAGAAATATATTGGGATGTTACTAATAGTCTCTATGGAGATTTTAATGGTAGAAGGTTTGATGAGTCAAAGCTGCAATGTTTTGAACCAAAGTGTTTTGAATTAATTATAAGTAATAAGCTAAAAAGTTTAGAAAGTGAAAAAAGCCACTTTTTAAATAATACAAAGAATATTTTAGAATACATAAAAAATTAAGTTTTTTAAAGAGCTTATCAGTAGGTATGATAAGCTCTTTAATATAAATATGAAAAATTGACTTTGTGAATGAGATGCAGTAAGCTACAAGTTTGTAGTATTGAGTTGAAATGAATAATATTGATCTAAGTACCAAGAAGCAAGAAGCACTTGATTTTCACAAAAAAAATAATAAACCTGGAAAAGTTTCTCTTCTCCCTACAAAACCCCTATTAACTCAAGGTGATTTGTCTTTAGCTTATTCTCCTGGTGTTGCAGAGCCATGCCGTGAAATAGAAAAAGATCCTGGTAAGGTTTATGATTACACAGCAAAAGGTAACTATGTTGCTGTCATTTCAAATGGCACTGCAGTTTTAGGTCTTGGTAATATAGGTCCTTTAGCTTCAAAACCTGTTATGGAAGGGAAAGCTGTTTTATTTAAACGCTTTGCTGATATAGATGCAGTTGATATAGAAGTTGATACAGGCGATGTTGAGGATTTTGTAAATGCTGTTAGATATTTAGGTCCAAGCTGGGGAGGGATAAACTTAGAAGATATAAAATCTCCAGAGTGCTTTTTAATAGAAAAACGTCTAAGCAAGCTAATGGATATACCAGTTTTTCATGATGATCAACATGGAACTGCTATAGTTACTGCAGCTGGCATAATTAATGCTGCTGATATTACTAAAAGAGAATTAAAAGATATTAAAGTTGTTATAAATGGTGCTGGAGCAGCTGGAATCGCTTGTACAGAGATGTTAAAACTTATAGGAGTAAAAGGTGATAACATTATCTTATGTGATCAACATGGAGTGATATATAAAGGCCGATCTGAAATGAATGAATGGAAGGAAAAGTATGCTGCTGATACTTCTCGTCGTTCTTTGCAAGATGCGTTAAGTGGTACAGATGTATTCCTAGGTTTATCTGTAGCGAATGTTCTTACAGAAGAGATGCTTGCTGGTATGAACAAAAATCCTATAATTTTTGCTCTTGCTAACCCTGATCCAGAAATAAAACCTGAGCTTGCAAGAAAAGCTCGTCCTGATGCGATAATTGCTACTGGAAGATCCGATTACCCTAACCAAATTAATAATGTTATGGGTTTTCCGTATATATTCAGGGGAGCGCTGGATGTGCAAGCAAAAGCAATAAATAATGAAATGAAAATAGCTGCAGCACATGCTATTGCTAAACTTGCTAAGGAACCAGTGCTTTATGAAGTATCTGTTGCTTATGGCGGCAAAAAAATGAGTTATGGACCTGATTATATTATACCAACTCCTTTTGATTCTAGGTTGATCTCAGTTGTATCTCCTGCTGTAGCAAAAGCTGCTATAGATTCGGGGGTTGCAAGAAAAGGGATTGAAGATTGGGATGAATATAAAAAACAATTACGGTCACGCTTATCTCCAACTTTCAATACACTAAATTTACTTTATGAGCATGTTAAACTTAGTCCTAAGAAAGTTATTTTTTCAGAAGGAGAAGAAGAAAGAGCAATAAGAGCAGCTATTGAGTGGCGTGATAATGGCTATGGCGAGCCAATACTTGTTGGGCGTAGTGATAAAGTTATAGAAAACATGAAAAGACTTGGTATTAAAAATACATCTGGCATTAAAATTACAAATGCTGCAGTTTCAGAATGCAATGATGTATATATAGAATATATGTATAAAAAATTGCAACGCTTTGGTTACTTGCACAGAAGTTGTATTCGTGCAGTAAAAACTGATCGCAATGTATTTGCAGCTTGTATGTTAGCTTGTGGAGAAGGTGACATCTTAATTACTGGGCTAACTAGGGATTATACTTCTTCCTTAAACGATGTTCAAAAAATTATTGGCTTTGGTAGCAATGTAGTTTTTGGTTTATCTATAGTTATTACAAAAGATCGTACCCTTTTTATTGCTGATACTGCGATAAATGAAACTTTAACGGAAAAGGAATTAGCTGAAGTGGCAATAAAATCTGCTGCTAAAGCAAAACAAATGGGCCATAAGCCTAAAGTAGCATTTATTTCTTTTTCAGCATTTGGTAGTCATGGAATAAAAAATGGAGTAGAAAAAATTCATAAGGCAATTGAAATATTAGATAATTCAAATGTAGATTTCGAGTATGATGGAGAACTATCAATTGATGCAGCACTAAATCAAGATACGTTATCTTTATATCCATTTTGTAGGTTAAGTGGGCCAGCAAATGTTTTAATTATGCCTAGCCTGCACAGTGCAAGTATATCATCAAAGCTACTACAGGAAGTAGGTGAAGGATCTATAGTAGGACCTATCTTAATAGGTATGGAAAAACCAGTACAGATTGTACAAATGACATCATCAGTATCAGAAATATTGAATCTTGCTGTGGCGGATATAAGATAAATTTCCTATCTTTATAAGTAGTTGTGATATAGTTCTCTGAATTATTTATTTTTGACTTCATTTTCCGACCTATTGTTGATTTAGTGCCAATCTGGAGAAAAAGCACGTGTACAACATCAGAGAGAGGAGCGTTTTTAGCCCTTTTCACGGATTCCCACCATGAGAGGACTACCAAGTGATAATTGGAAGCGCTATGGCTATATGTTTTAAGGCATATAACTATAAGGATATCACCCTTACTTTAGGCAAAAGAGCCTAAAATAGCTAAAACTATTTAGTAGGTCGCCAAAGATCCTATTCAATATATTCAGATCTTTTTTTCCTATACATCTGCCACTTTAAAGGCCGCCTCTACAGCCTCAATCTCTCCAGATTGGCATTCTCTTTATATCATATACATTCACAACCATGGAAGCAGAATTTTGCAAGATTTTTGCAAAAAATTGCCAATATAATTAAACTGATCTTAATTCACCGCCAGTGCTTTTATAAACCGCATCTGTTATTATCTCTGATGCTTTTTTGATTTCATCTTCGATCAAAGTATGGTCAGGAGAATGGAACGTTACAGATAAAGCAACGGATTTTTTATTAGGATAATCGTCTATCTTATCATATACATCAAATACTAAAACTTCAGTTACAATATTTAAATTACTATTTTTAATAGGATTAATTATAGATCCTATAGCTACGTTTTTATCAACTAAAAAAGCGAAATCACGTTTTGCACTTTGGTATTGATAATCAATATATTTTTTACTATGGATTGGTAATTTATCAACGCTGTTTAGCATAATTTCAAAGCACATAATATCTTGTTTAAATTCATATGAATTTTTAATACTTGGATGCAGCTCACCAAAGTAGCCAAGTATTATATTATTGAAATAAATAGTAGATGATTTTCCTGGGTGATAGTATGGCATATTACATTCAGAGATAGAAATACTACTATCATCAATATTTAAAAAATGCAGCACTGACATAAAATCTACTTTGACATCAAAGGTATCAATTTTACGATTAGTTTTGTATAAATTACGTGGTAAATTATGTCCAGAACGCAACCCACTTAAAACGAATTTTTGCTGATCTAAAACCAAGTCATCATTATATACTGGCCCAATCTCAAAAATTGCTAAATCAAATATACCACGAGCAATATTACTTTCAGCTATTTGTAATAGATTTGGTATAATAGTTGGTCGCATAATATTTAGATTATTGTTCAGTGGATTTGCAATTAGAAATTGTTTATTAAAATAGCCAAATTTTTCTGCTATTTTTTCATCCATAAATGACCAAGTTAGTACTTCATTCAAGCCACGACTTGACATTAATACACGTAATTTGTCCTGCAATGTGCCAGGTGTTTGGACATCGCGTATATGTAATTCCTCTTCTTTTATTTTTTCATAACCATATATCCGCACTACTTCTTCAATCAGATCGATAGGTAACTTAATATCAGATCTCCATGATGGAGTATTTACACTCCAATGATCATTTTTGTTAACTATAAAACCTAATCCTGTTAATATATCAAATATCTCCTCTTGCGATATATCTATACTGCCTAGTTTACTTACTTCTCTATAATCAAAATTTATTGTATTTTTGTGCTCAACATATTCACCTGCGGATACTACATCAGATGCAATACCACCACATATACTTAAAATCATCTCAGTTGCTATGTTTAAACCGTTGATAACAAATTCAGGATCAACAAATCTTTCAAAGCGATAACTAGCTTCAGTAGATAAACCAATGCTGCGAGATGTTGTAGCTATTGAAATAGGATCAAACCACGCTGACTCTAAGAAAATATTTTTAGTGTCAAGTAAACATTGGCTACACTGAGCGCCTATAATTCCAGCTATCCCATGGATATTTTTATCATCAGCAATAATATTTGTACCATCTGCAAGTAGATAATTTTTACCATCTAAACCAACAAATGCTCTTTGTTCATTAGCCTTTTGCACAACAAGTTTGCCGTTTATCTTATCTGCATCATACGCATGTAGTGGTTTGCCAAATGAAATCATTATATAATTAGTGATATCAACTACAGCAGAAATAGAACGTAGTCCTATAGATTTAAGTCTATCTTTAAGCCACTTGGGACTTTCTATGTTTTTTACATTACCTATATATCTACCAGAGATAAAGCTCTCTTTATCTGTAGTTTGCAGAGTAATAGGAGATGACATTGAATGCAATATTTTATTATTAACACCTATAGCTTTAAGCTTACCTATGCCAGTTGCAGCTAAATCGCGAGCAATCCCATATACACTTAAACAGTCTCCACGATTGGGAGTAACATTTATATCTATTACTATGTTGCAAGGAAAAAAGCTCTCTCCAATTTGATAATCATCTGATAATTCTATTATTCCTGCATTTTTTTTACTAGAGAGTCCAAGTTCATCTTCAGAGCAAAGCATTCCATTGCTTGCAACATCACGAATTTTAGTAGAGGCAATTGTTATATTGCTTATTGGTAAAATACTGCCTACTTGTGCTAGGACTGTTTTCATACCGACTTTTACATTATCTGCACCACAGACTATTTGCAAAATTTCTTTACCATTGCTGACTTTACAAACTTTTAATCTATCAGCATTTGGATGGTCTAGTACTTCATTTATCTGCGCTACTACAAAACTACTAAGGCGTGTGTTGTCAATTATTTCCTCTACTTCCAATCCTATATTAGTTAATTTATCTGATATCTCTGTTGCAGTTGCATCAGTTTCTAAAAATTCAAAAAGCCAAGATAGTGAAAGTTTCATAATATAGAGTAAAGTTAAAATTTCCTCTCAATATACAGGAAAGCAAAGGCAATAGCAAATACGCTTCTGCTTTTAGTTCTTTAATTACTGTTTCTTTTCTGTTTGCTCTATGAGTATTTTTAACCTTTCGTAGAACTCATCACCAGGTAATTCATCGACCTCAGCACCAGCTATTTGACCTGAATCAGTTTCAATATCATATTCCTCTACTGAATAATAAGCATCTGGTGTCTCTGGAGATCCTGGAGTATCTGGAATAATAAGAGGAGAAGTAGGAAGGTTAGGATAGAAAGTTATTATTGCTTTATCATTTTGATTTTTTAAAAAAACTCCCATCCCTGTATAACCATTTAAATTATAATTACAAAAAATCTTATCTTTTTGTTTTTCTTTTACCATTTTAAATGCCAGAGTTGCATAGGTTAATATATCATCAGCATGTAAATCTTTATCAAAACTGCTTGCATTTTTTCTCTTTTTTTCTCCTCTTAGATCTAAGAACTCAATTCCTGTTGAAAAGAAAGCATTGTGTTCAGACAACTCTTTATATCCTTCTGAATCTACTCCTGCCCACTGCTTTTTCTCAGCTTCATAAATTCTTCCAGCAAAATGCAATCCACCCAATCTATTTTTTTTGGGATCACCACAGAAGATATGTGTAAATCCATTTTTATGGAACCAAATTTGCGAAAGCTCTGCAATAAAAGTATCAATATCTGCATCAGGAGTAATTACTGTATGTTCAAGTGCATTATAAATGTCATTAACAACATCTTTAGATTCTGGCTCAGTAAGCATTGCGACAAATTTATCCTGGGTTGGCTTATTACCCCATTCCCCGCAAAGTTTTAGCACTCGTTCATCAAATTTAGTTAGTATAGGTGGAGAGGGCAAACCTGGATCAAAACTATTCAGCCGAAAAAATGCATTAAATATTGTATCACCACCAGCAAAACAAATAGCTGGGAGAGAAAATATGCTTAAAGTGAGAAATGATATTATAAATTTCAGCTTGTTTAACATTGCATTTACCTTCTTAGTAATTAGATTAATATACTTTACTACTGTAAAATATCCAACAGTTTTAACATTCATTTATCAAACTTGCTTAGTATGTGAGGAGAAAAAAAGTTGCTTGAATCACAGCTATTCACCCTGAAAAAATATTAAATATTGTTTGGCATATATTTCTCTTCTTAGAATAAACAATGATAAACTCAATTAGTATAATTATTATTAATATAGTTTTCAGCTGCTGCAAAGCTTAGTGTATTTTCTGAGTTGTATTAGCTTTCACTTTAGGGTTAAGTAATGTTTTTCCAATTGGTGGTATTATTTCAATTTCAATATCTTGCAAAAATCTACCCCATATCTCATATAAATTATCTTTTATTCTAGGCCATACAATATTTCTAAAAGTTTCTCCTTCATCAGAAAATGTATTACCTATAAGCCCTCCCATTTCCTCATAAGTTGTTTCAAAAAATTGAGTAATTTCGTCTACTTCCTCAATAGTTTTATTTGCTAGATCTAATGTGTTGTTAGTATTTTTATACTTATTATTACCTACTCCTAATTGAATCCAATTTTTAGCAGCATTAAGCCTTTTTTTTCCATAATTTATCCAGCCATCATCTTTATCTTTTTGCAGATTATTTATAAAATTGGTTGTAAGTTCATCTATCAAAGGAGATAGTAAACCCTGACAAAAGTGTTTTATATTATCTTTTATCATTACAGTAGGATTTTTGATACATTTATCAGCTAAACAATATTCTAATTCTACTACCTCCAGTAATGTTTTTATTTCAGTTTTAATCTCATCAAAATTTTCTTTTTTTAATAATTCAATTAACCTATTTTCTATTATCGAAAATTTTATTTTTTCATTGGAAAGTAATCTTGCTTTATAAGCATTCTCTGTTTCTTCATTTATAGTTAATTCTTCCTGCTCCAATTTTAATTGTTTTAGTAATTGTAGAAATTTTTCACTGTTTTTTAAATGTATTTCTATTATCTGCTTTTTTAACCTATTTTGTATGTTTACTTCATTATTAACAATTTTGCATTGATTGATTAACTTATTAATTGAAGCAATAGGTATATTATCACCTGAATCTAATACTCTGACTTTGTCACTTTGAATGTTAGTATTAATTACTCTAACTTCTTCCTTATAGAGCTTAACTAATGCATCCATGTCTTCCTTAATGATACTGATTTTTTTCTTTATTTCATCCTCTTGTATTTCATCATTTATCTCGTATCTTATTTTATTGAGCTTTTCTATGTTCTCTTCTATTTTCTTACAAATGCTGTTATTGTTTTGTCCTCGAGATAGTGACTTCAATTCTAAGTCTAAATTTTTGAGAGATTCATCTATCAGCTCTTTTACTAAATCGTAATTTGTTTTTATGCTATCATGCTCATTTTTTAAATTCTCATATTGTTTTTCTATTTTTCCTTTTAATAACTCTAATGATGCATTTTTAAACGATTCTGGTTCGATAATTTTTTTTGAATTGAAAAACTTTATGTTATCTTCTGAAAGAAGCTCTAAACCATTTTCTTTTTGTTGCTCATATAAACTTCGCAGTTTATGCTTTGCAATTACTTCAACAGTCTCATTTATGAGATTATTTATTTCTTCATCAGTTGCTCGTTCATTGTAGTCTACTATTAGCTCATGTAATTTCCTATGATTATTGGTTGAGCTTTGATCTACTTCATCATCTATATGTTTCGTTAAGATTTTAACTTCATTCCAAGGTATATGCTTTAACAAACTTACAGCTTTATCTAATTGTGACCTTCTAAAATTTTGATGAAGGGTATCTTTGTCAATATCAAGTGTAAAGAGGTCCTTTAATTCCTGTTTTAAATTGTCATCTTGTGCATTTTTTCTTTTTAAAGCTTTATTATATATCTCTTCTTGCTCATTTTCTATCTTAGTGCATCTTTCTCCTCCTTTTTGCTTTAATTCTTTAATCTTCTTTTTAGCCCTGGAAATATCATTATCTATTTGTACATTTTCTTTTTTTAAATCTTCATGCATTTTTTTCAATTTACTTTCTATCTTAATGTATCTTTCTTTTCCCCTGTGCTTTAGCTCTTTAACTTTTTCTCCAGCTTTAGATATAGCACTATCTATTTTTTGAGGAAAATACTCCCTATAAATATCAATGTTTGTTTTTTCTATTAGCCCCTCTTCTCCTGGCAATGCTTTATACTCTGATTTATGTAGCAGGGCTTTGTATTCTAATTTTAATATTTGATAAATTTTATCATCTACATCATTTGCATTTATTTTTTTTCCTTTTAGCGCATTTAATTCCTTTATTATAATTTCTTTTTCAGTTGGTAATTTCTCACCTTGATCTTTTAATTCTTGCTTTATAAGTACCTCTTTTAACTTATCCTCTGATATAAACTCTTCTTTTCTTCTTTCCTTTCCAACTTTGATTGCTTGTATAAACGCAACTTTGTAAGCATCTTCTACTAAAGAACTTATTATTCTTGGGTCTATACTATCTACTATCTTAAGTCTAAATTCGTTTAACAACTCTTTTAACTTATTATGTGTAATATCTTTACTTTCTAAAGCTATAAGCTTACCTATAGTTGCAGTAAATTCTTTAATGGTAGTATCAAGTAATTTTTTGATCTCACTACGCAAGGGTATGAGTCCATCTTTTAAAGTAATGTTAGCTGATAACTTAAGCGTTATATCACCTTTTTTATCAGATGTAATTTCGACCCAATTGCTATCTTTAGTTAAATCACGAATTAATCTATGAAATTGCTTAGGGAGCTCAATTTCTACATCAAACTTGATTTCTGAAGTCTCTATTTCTTCATCATGAATAGATACTATGATATTTTGATTCTCATATCTGTTTTCTTTACTAATCTTTAAAACCGTAATTAAGTCTTTTGACAATTCTTTATTCAAAGCATAAAAAATAGCTAGTGCCACTGTTGCTGGAATCAGTAAAGCCGTCAGTATAACTACATTAATACAAACAACTGCAAGGGTAAGAATATTATAAGCTAGTTTTTTTGCTTGATTTGTCTTTTTTTCGTTTAGAGTAGGATCTTTGTGGTTCTTTTTTATAGCTTGTCTATGTGATGCAATCCCTAATGCAGTAAGAGCTATATAAGGAAACATTAAAACTGACAGGGCTAAATTTAACCTTTGCTTTTCTGCACTAGAATAATTAATTTGTTTATATATTTTACTCGCTACATTGTACCAAGAAATGATGAAGTCAGAGTTGTAATCTTTATAACTGAATAAACTTAGAGGGATATCTAACTTAGCAACTGGATTAATGTTCTTATTGTTTTCCCCTACCATAGAATCTATTTCCTCATAATACTAAATTAGTTTACTAATTATTTAATAAATTGTCAATTATTATGGTTCATTTTTAATAAAAGATGAGTTTAAAAACTAAGAAATCTAAAATCAAATTATACTTATTAGTAAATAAATATAATATGCATGTTATACTTCAGTTGAATTTTTGTTTCTTCGCTAACTAAAAGTTAGTTAAGTAAAAATATAAATAATAATAATCAAAATAACAATTTTTATGTATGAAATTAGAAGATGCGTTTAAGCTAAAAACTGAAAAGAAACAGGAACAATTAAATAGGCAAAAAGGTAATTTTGCATCTATCAAAACCATAGATAGTGATTTTATACCTTATGCTTGTCACTATGATGACTCAACTGTATTAACAAAAAATGGAAATTTGCTACAGGTAATAAAAATTGAAGATTATAATACTGATATAACACAAGGAAAGAAGGATTTAAGATCTGAAGTTAGAAACGCTATTAGTAGAAATATTGCTACTTCTGAATTTGCTGTCTGGATACATACTGTGCGAAAGTGTAATAATTCTGATTTAAGCTGGGAAAATACAGGTGATTTTTCTGACGAATTGCATAATTCATGGCATAAATCAGATAAAAGCATACAAAAGTACGCTAATACATTGTATATTGTGATATTAATAGACTCTTTAAATGAAAACTTAAATGGTATAGTTAATGCATTGTCATTTAATTATGTAAAAAACAAACATAAGTTGTATCTACAGGATAAATTTAGGAAATTGCAAAAGGTAGTAAGTTTAATTCTTGTAGATTTAGAGCCTTTTCAAGCTAAAAAATTACAGCTTATCTTTTGTCAAGATTGTAAAATACGTTCAGAAATTTTGGAGTTTTTTAATTTTATTATTACGCTATCTCGCAATAAATACTATATATCTGAACAAGATTTATTTGAAAATATAAAAGATGTAAAAATAGCTTTCGGGTATAATTCATTTCAAGTAATAAGTAATAATCAAAAAAAATTTGGCTCTCTCCTAAGCATTAAGGAATACAGAGAAATCTCTCTAAATAATATAGACCTATACTTACAATTGAATTGTGAGTTTATTATATCAGAAATGATAAGATTTGTAAAATACAAAGAAGCAATAGCAACATTTCAAGAGAAATACGACATATTGAAAATTAGTGAGGACGAAGAGTTAAGAAGAGCTTCAGGGCTTGAAGAAATAATTGAAAACAATTCACTTTCTATGGAGTTTTGTAAACATAAAATTAATTTTACAATTATTGCAAATAGTACACAAAAATTGAACAAAAATATATCTAGTATAGTGTCTGCTTTATCTTCAATTGGGCTTATGACAATACGAAATGATCTACATCTAGAAGACAATTTTTGGCTACGACTTCCTGGAAATTTTGTGTTTTTTACACAGCATAATAGTATACCTATTAAATATTCATGTGGCTTTAGTTTTATACATAATTTTACATCTGGTACTATGAAAGGAGGACGTTGGGGAGAGGCAATAACAACGTTTTTGTCAAATAAGGATAATATTTACTTTTTTAATTTTCATAGCATTAAAAACAGTGGACATACAATAATCTTGGGGTTACCAAACTCAGGTAGAACATTGCTTATTAACTTCTTACTATCAGAATCAAGACACTTAAATACAAGAACAATATTATTTGATAACAGTGGTAAGTCGATTATATTTGTGAAGGCCATGAATGGCAAATATTACACTATGAATCCTAAGAGTGGTTTACAATTCAATCCATTAAAAATAGATAATAACGTCAGTAACCATGATATGCTATGTGAATTATTTAAGAGAATGGTAGGAACTACAGAAGAAGGCCCTATAGATGAAGCAGTAAAGAAGATAGTCGATTATGTATTTAGTATACCAACTGAATATAGATCAATCTCTAAAATCTCTAAGATTCTTGAACAATTAGGTGGCAACATAAAAAAATGGTATGGAGATGGGGAATTTGCAAATATATTTGCTGACTGCGATTCAGAAAGTTTTGACTGGAAGGAGAAAATATTAGGAATTAATATAGGAAAATTAACAAAAGAATGCATGCATGTTGTATTGTATTACTTTTTACACCGTCTTAAGATGGAATTTGATGGCTCGCCAACAATATTATTATTAGATGAAGCCTGGAAAATTAGCAGTATTTTTAGAACAGAAGAAGAATTTGATAATTGGATAAGTAGGATGAAAGAGCTAAATGTAGTTGTAATATTTAGTACTGAAAATTTATCAGAAGCTTTGATTAGTCCTTTTTCACGTTATGTTGAAAAACATGTTGATACAAAAATTTTAATGCCTAATCCTTATGCAAGTAAATTTTATAAAGAAATATTTTCTTTATCTAAAGAAGAATTTGATATGCTATTGCAAATACCAGCCTATAATAGGCACTTCTTGCTAAAGCAGGGAGATAGATCGATAGTCCTTACACTTAATCTTAGTCAAATGCGAGAGGTTCATGTATTATCTGCAAATAGCAAAACTATAGAATTTATGTATGATGCAATTCAAAGTAAGGGAGATGAAGCTAATAAATGGCTACCAGAGTTTTATGAAAAATGTCAAATTTAAGATTATTATTAAATTACTTTGTATATTTATTATCCTTATAACTCCATTTGATGTATACGCTTCATTTTGGGATGATATTGGGGCCTTCTTCAGTGGCGATCTGTTCAAAATAAGGACAAAAACACCTAATAGTATGAAGACTAGTGATGGCTTTTTTAATCCTAAAATAAAAGTATGTCGTGGTAATTATACTTATTGTGATGACATGGCTGATGGTGATTGTGAAGGGGTGGGAATGACATATGCAAGAGCATATGTAGATTGGGAAGCAGAAGAACCCAAAATATGTGCTTGTCAGGTTTTGACGTGTTATGATACTGTAGCGAAAGTGTTAATAGGGTTAACTAGTCCTATTGTAGGAGGAATTGCAGTTTTAGCTACTTTAGATAAAGATTACAGTAAAGAATGTATTGCAGATCCGCAATGCATACCAATACCACTAGCACCTGGGCCTCCTCCATTTTGTGATCAGTTTAAGGCATCACCTGAAATTAGGATAGTTCCTGTAACAGCTCGTAATCAATCTTTTTTTCAACCTAAGATCAGAGTTATTATCGGATCTCAAACACGAAATCTAGATGTGAGCACAGATGGCAGAGAACATAGTTATCCAATTGAATATGATGGAGAAAAATATACTTTTAAAACTTACAGAGAAGAAGATCAACTTTGTGCAGATTTTTATGATAATAGTTCAGATATCATGCTTGGTAACCAATGTTTTCCAATGCCTAAAATAGGCAAACCTGAGTTAATACCATTAGATGAAGAAGGTAATGAGATAAGGTTAGATGTAACTGCAAATCCAAAGCTCATTAATTTAGATAAAGTTAAAGTAAAAATACCAGGTTATAATCATAATCCAATTACGCTTGCTTATGGTCAAGAGTATAATATTAATGGTTTAAGATTAGGTTTGGGAAAACCAAAAGTTGATTCTGATAGAAATCTGATTATTGGTACGAATGATAATAATGGTAAAGTTACATGTCTTTTTTCATTACCGTCATGGAGTTCTGATGAATATGTACTCAAAAGGGGTAGAATATTTAAATATTTAAAATCATCGGGAAAACAGTTTAATGATTATCGAATTGTTCCTATTGGTGATAAAGATCAATATATACCATGTGGTAGAAATCCAAAAGATTTAAATACTATGGGGCAAGATGAGTTAGATAGTATTAAACGGTTTGGTGATAGCTACTATTCTATTGGTAGTAGTAACCCTATATGCAGTGACAAAAGCATATGTTGTGTAGGCTCTGCCTGTTATGATGATAAAAAGTTAAAAGTGATAGGCAAAGGAGAAAAATGCAATGATGGTAAAGTATGTAATGCTAGTTATAGGGTTGTATATAAATATGAAGATGTTGTGCATAAGAATGAATCTTTCAATAAGAATCCGGAAAAACCAGAGTATTTAACAAAATATATTAATGAGAATACAGGAAAACCTTTTTTCCTTACAGAAGAAGAACTTAATGATGAAGAAGGTAAATTTTTTATATCTAAAGATAAAGATCCATATGTTGATGGTTTGTGTATAGATAATTTTGAGCGTATTTCTTATACCGACCCTAAAGAGGATCCAAATCTTAGGCAAGATCATAGTTTAGATGATCAATATTACTATTTTGATGCAAAAGAAAAGCAGTGTCAGTTTGTAACAATGGAAGCTTGGGGTGGGGGTGCTGCTGGTTTTATTAATGAGAGAGATCTTGCTAAATCGATTTCAGGAGCTGCCGGAGATTATACGAAAGCAACAATAAAAGTAAGCGATGAGCAGCCGATATTTAAAATCAAAGTTGGCAGTGGTGGCAAGCTGGAGCAAGGTAATGCCAGTGAAGTATATGTGTGTAATAAAGATAAAAAAAATTGTAGTAAATTAATCATAGCAGGTGGGGGAGGTAATAGTGTAAGAAAACAAAATACAGCGATAACTAATGAAAAATTGGTATACACTAGATTCATAGGGAGAATAAAAGGTATAAATGAATCAGATAAAATAGCATTACCATATAAAAATGGGAAAGAGAAAGACGAAATTCCATATATTAAGAGTGTTTTTAAAGAATCGTTAACCTGTAGTAACTCAATAAAAAGTAACGGGGTAAAAAAAATCGCAAATGATAATAAAATACCAGGTGCAGGTGGGTGTATAAATAGTGATAAGTTATCATATCAAGAAGGCGCAAATGGCAAGGTTGTTATTACTTGTGAACAATGGGATTAATTAAAGAGCATAAATTGAGGATAGTTTTCATGGGGTCGCCAAACTTTGCTGTGACTCCATTATTATCATTAATTGAGGCGAAATATAATGTAATTGCTGTTTATACTAAATCTCCTAAATCTGCAGGTCGCGGGCAAAAAATCACTAAAACTCCTGTACACACAATTGCAGATCAAAATAATATTAGTGTTTATACCCCATCTTCTTTAAAAACAAGTGATGAAATAGAAATATTTCGTAGTTTATATCCTGATATAGCAATAGTGGTTGCTTATGGCTTGATTTTGCCTAAATCACTTTTAAATATTCCAAAGTATGGATGTATTAATATACATCCATCTTTATTGCCAAGGTGGCGTGGTGCCGCTCCAATTCAACATGCAATTTTAACAGGGGATAAAGAAACTGGAGTAACAATAATGCAGGTGGACGAACATTTGGATGCTGGTCCAATATTCATGCAGCGTATTATTAATATAAATACAATAGATAATTACCAAACTTTACATAATAAGCTATCGATATTGGGAAGTGAGTTACTTTTACAAGTGCTGAGCGATATTAATAAATTAATTCCTAAAAAGCAGTGTACAAATGGAGTGTCATATACAAATAAAATAGAAGATTATAAAATCTATCTGTATGATAGCGCTGAAGTTGCATGTCGAAAAATTAAAGCTCTATATCCCAAGGCTTTTTTTTATTTAGGTGATAAGCGAGTGAAAATATTAGATGCTAGCTATTATGAAGACGATAATAAACAAAATATAAAACCAGGTACAATTATAAACTGTAACATGCACATAAAGTTGGATGGCAATAGCGTGCTAGTTCCTAAAATCTTACAAATGGAAGGAAGAAAAGCATGTACAGTTGATGATTTTACTTGTGGCTATTCCATACAGGAAATGGAAATTTTGTGAAGACTTTAATTTAAAGCTGGTTAGATTCATACAACCAAAGAAGTTATAAATTAAATTGGTAAATTATCGTGTTTACGCCAAGGCTTGCTAGTTTTTTTATTTTTTAGCATCTCTAAGGAATTGTATAGACAGCTTCTAGTATGGCTTGGATAGATTATATCATCAATAAACCCACGTGATGCAGCAAGAAAAGGGTTAGCAAATTTTGTGCGATATTCTTGTACTAGTGATTTTATCTTCTCAGGATCTTTTTCTTGCCTAAAGATTATTTCTACTGCTCCTTCAGGCCCCATAACAGCTATCTCTGTACTAGGCCAAGCATAATTGATATCACCCCTTAAATGCTTTGAATTCATTACAATATAAGCGCCACCATATGCTTTGCGTGTTATTACACTAATCTTTGGTACTGTTGCTTCTGCATATGCGTAAAGCAATTTAGCGCCATGTTTTATTATGCCATTATGTTCCTGATTTGTTCCAGGTAAGAAGCCTGGCACATCAATTAAGGTTATAATTGGAATATTAAATGCATCACAAAAACGTATAAACCTTGCTGCTTTGCATGATGCATTTACATCTAAGCAACCTGCAAGCTGCATGGGTTGGTTGGCAACTACTCCTACAGTATTGCCTCCTATTCTACAAAATCCAATAATGATGTTACGAGCAAAATTAGGTTTTATTTCGCAAAATACTCTCTCATCACAAATCTTTTCGATAAGTTCGTACATATCATATGGTACATTGCAATTAGATGGGATTAAAGTGTTTAAGGAATTGTCTATATAATCTACTGGATCTGAGGTTGGTCTAAAAATTGGGGATTTACTATTGTTGTCTGGTAAAAAACTTAAAAACTGACGTACTTGTATTAAAGCTTCAATATCATTTGTAAA
The DNA here is from genome assembly GCA_016860565.1 of Candidatus Mesenet longicola. Classification (GTDB taxonomy): domain Bacteria; phylum Pseudomonadota; class Alphaproteobacteria; order Rickettsiales; family Anaplasmataceae; genus Mesenet; species Mesenet longicola. Next base: position 24,886 of record BNGT01000010.1, read on the forward strand.
CACAAGGTCAGCAATTCCCGTTTTATCTTCATGAATTTTTGCCCCACCTAGGTCTTTATAACTTACATCTTCATATGTGACCTTTTTTACAACGTCAGGTCCAGTAACAAACATGTACGAAGTATCATTTATCATAAAGACAAAGTCAGTTAGAGCTGGGGAATAAACTGCACCACCTGCACATGGGCCCATAATTAAAGATATTTGAGGTATTATTCCCGATGCATCTACATTTCTTTGAAAAATTTCTCCATACCCTGATAAAGAGTCTATTCCCTCTTGGATACGAGCACCACCTGAATCATTTAAACCAATAATTGGAGCACGTACACTTAGTGCCTTGTCCATTATTTTACATATTTTATTTGCGTGTGTTTGACCTAAAGAACCGCCAAACACTGTAAAATCTTGAGCATAAGCAAAAACTGTTCTACCATTTATTTTGCCACAACCAGTTATGACTCCATCTCCTGGGATTTTAGCCATATCAAAATTTTCTGATCTATGTTCAGCAAATGCGTCGTATTCTTGAAAAGAATTTTTATCAAATAAGATATCTATTCTTTCTCTTGCTGTGAGTTTTCCTTTTTTATGTTGTGCTTCAATTTTTAAATCACCACCACTTTTTTGTGATTCACACCTTTTATCATCTAAAACACTGAAGCTCACGTTTTTATAAAATTAACTACTGAAAGTTTAGTGTATTAAGAATTAAATGTATAGCTAATTTGGAGGACATTTTAAGACGATCTTTTTGCTGCTTTATCAATGTTTTACAGATGACGTTGTTTAAATCCATATTTTTGATACTACTGTTGTTAAACAAATTCCGCTTACAAAGCAAATAAATAGGAAGCATAGCAGACTTATAGTACGTGAAAGATAAATTTACACAAAACATCAGACATCACTAAATCTGCTCAAATGAACCTTTAAATTATAAATGATGAATATAAATTTTGTTTAACTTATACTTACTATACTACTTATAAAGTAATTAGTGATTCTTATACGCAAAATATAAATAAACCGCGCTACTAATAGGTATTGTTAATATGTATATTAGCCCTACTATTGGTAGTGTTATCCAAGGTTTAGTTATAAGAGAGATAATTAGTATGCCAAAAATTAGCATGAATATATAAGACAGATTTTTTGGTATGTACAAATGCTTAGCAGAAAAAGTTGGAATATTGCTTATCAAAAGAAGGGCTATTACTCCAGAATATATAGCTATGTTGTTTTTAGTTAGAAACCTTTCTGCAATAAAAACATATTCGCTTTCGTAAAGTTGAAAGGTAATAATTACAGGCAAGAGTAATAACAAAGCACCTAAAGGCGCAGGTACACCAGCGAAAAAGAAATTTTGCCATGGCAATTTTTTTTCATTTAGTGAAATATTAAAACGTGCAAGTCTTATCGACATACAAGTTACGTATATCATAACAAGCATCCATCCAACTACCCTTATTTCTTTAAGTACCCAAAAGTAAAGCAAAAATGCTGGTGCTACACCAAAGCTAAGAAAATCAGCAAAGGAATCAAGCTCTGCACCAAAATGACTCGTAGACCTAAATAAACGCGCTATTCTACCATCTATTCCATCAACAATTGCAGCAATTAGTATAAAAATAATAGATAATTCATATTGCTTTATAAATGTAAACTTAATTGCAGTAAGACCACAGCACAAACCCAATAGAGTTACAACATTGGGAAACAATTTAGTAATTGGTAGAGACTTAAGATTATTATCTTCATCCATACTTATATAATATTAAAGCTTAATTTCTTTTGAGAATTATCTTTTAAATTTGCAATTACAGTCTCACCACCCACTACGGTTTGCCCTTCTACCACACTTAACTTAATGTTATGTTGAAAATATATATTAACACGGCTGCCAAATCTTATTATACCAAACCTTTCTCCGGCTTTTACTTGTTGATCAACTTTTAAATTGCAAACTATGCGGCGAGCAATCAGTCCTGCAATTTGATCAACAATAACTTCCTTGCCGTCTTTGCAAGTAATTGAAATTACTTGTTTTTCGTTTTCATAGCAAGACTTATCCAGCATTGCAGAAAAAAATCTTCCTTTTTTATATACTAAACTCTTTATTACACCAGAAATCGGTATGCGATTTACATGAACGTCAGTAACACTTAAGAATATACTAACACATGTAAATTTTTCTTGTTCACCGTCTTGCTTTTGATCTAAAAAGGGATGATCAACTTCCATAATTTTATCTATTACACCGTCAGCTGGACTTAATATTAAATTCTCATCATTTAACACAACCCTTGCCGGATCACGAAAAAAATAAATACAAATTATAGTTAAAAATAAAAAAGTAATGCCAAGTCCCCAAGAGAGAGCAAACGCTATACAAGATACAATAAAGGAGATTGCTATAAAGATATAACCTTCTCTGTTTATGTTAGGTATAAATCTACACATTTGTAAAACTCCAATAAATATTAAAGTTATCACTAACAGTGAATTATGAAAAGTATTTTAACAGAGTTAAGAGGATGGAAATGTTTTTTAGTAAAGAATTAGTTTATACCAAATTTTAAGAAATGTATTATTAATATACGCAGAATTATAGAATATAAATGGTGAAAACTATCAACTACAAAAAAATACTATTGTTTATAGTTATTATTACTACAATTTTTATTTTTGTTTCTTTTACAGGAGGGTTTGCTCTGTTAAAATTAATTAAAACGAGTAAACCACTTATTACTTATCAAGAAAACACTACCGGTTATGACTTTTCTGTAGATTGGTTTAGTCATAATTTGAAGAGCTGGAATAAATATAAAGCTTTTTTTGAAGATAATGAGAATTCTCAATGCCTTGAGATTGGTGCCCTTGAGGGTAGATCAACATTATATACTGTTCAGAACTACTGTAACTCAAAAAATAGTAAGACTTATGTTATAGATACATGGGAATGGCCGATATCATATTATACACCACAAGAACAGAAAGATTTATTCGCTATATTTTCTTATAATTTAAGAGACTACATAAAAAATAAAAAAGTTATTCCCCTTAGAGGAGAATCGAGAAAAATGTTACCACAATTAGCATATGAGGTATCACAAAATAAGCTACAAAAATTCGATTTTGTCTATATTTGTGGTTCACACTTAGCAAAAGACTATATGTTTGATATGGCATTATCTTGGGAGATGCTCAAAGTTGATGGAATTATGGCTGTGGCTGGTTATGGGTGGGATAAGTTTAAAGAAAATCCAGAACTAACCCCCAAACCTGCAATAGATGGGTTTTTAGTATCTTATAAAGGTGATTATGAAATTCTACATAAAGGTTTTGAAGTACACTTAAAGAAGATTAGATGATATTCCCAAGTGTTTTTTTAAAAAATTCAGTATACAAAAATGTCGTTTCAGACAACCTCTCAATATACTTCATTTGATTTGGTAGAGATGTTCCATCGCAATATTTTAGCAATTTATTAGGAGCTACAGAGATCAATAAATTAAGAGATATAATCTTAGTTTATAGCAAAAAATCTCTATCAGAAATCTGGGATAATATTAATTTTCGGATGAGCACTTAAAAAGATTGGATTCACACGTAAAAAAAGACCTACGGATACAAAAAAGGGACGAAGAGCTGAATTCTTAAAGATTCTGGGAACAAAAAACAATTTGTTTATATTGATAAATCCGGTATAGAGAGCATACGGATATTGCCGGACATAAGATTTTTTACTGCCACCTCACCAAAGGTGGCATAGACATCATTATAGCATCTGGATTACCATTTGTTAAAATACCAAATTTTGTCCCACGGTCATATAGCAAATTAAATTCTACGTATCTACCACGTTTAATTAGCTGATATTCCTTTTGCTCTTCTATCCATGATTTATTCATATGCTTACGTACTACAAAAGAGTAAATCTCAAGAAAAGTCTTGCCAACAGCTTGTGTATACGCAAAGTCATTTTCCCAATTATCAGAGCTTAAGTTATCGTAAAATATCCCACCTATTCCTCTTGGCTCTTTTCTATGATGAAGAAAGAAATAATCATCACACTGTTTTTTAAATTGTGGGTAATAGTTAAAATTAAAGCCATTACACATTTTTTCTATTTTACCATGAAGAAATCGATAATCTTCATCATTGTAATAGATAGGAGTAAAGTCAATTCCACCACCAAACCACGATTTTGCAGTAACTATAAACCTTGTATTCATATGAGCTGCAGGTACCAGCGGTGAATGCATGTGTGAAACCACAGAAATCCCACTAGCCCAAAACTTGCCATCATTTTCTTTTGCTCCAGGAATTTCATCAATAAACTTTTCTGCAATTTTTCCATGAACTATTGATATATTGACACCAACTTTTTCAAACACTTTACCATATATTACAGTCATCTCCCCACCACCACCTCCAGGGCGATCCCACTTTTTTCTATTTATCTTTAGAGGCTCAGCCGAAAATTCCTTTTCAATAGCTAGAAACTCATCCGCTATTGAATCTCTTAAACTCACAAACCATTCTGATGCTAGATTTTTTTGTTTATCGATCATTTCTAGTGCTTAAAATAAATATGGTATTAGAAATTAGATTTCAAACCAACTAAAAATACATGCCCTGAATTGCTACTATCAGCAGATTCTTGAGTGTTGAATTTTACAAAATCTATATAACATGAAGCATTTTTTGCTAAATATTTCTCCCAGTTTATAGACCATGAAAGGAAATTGTTATTCCCTCTAGTACTTATAAAATGCATAAAACTACCACGCCAATTATTATGGTAATAAGCAATGCCGGTATTTATATAATAAGTTTCAGGAGAGTTTTTGCGCCCAGATTTACCGATGTTGCCATATGAAATGACATATTTTACGTTCTTATATTGCAGGTCTAAGCCAGCATTCCATGTCTGTAGTTTATTCAATTTTTTAGCTGAATTCTCATTAGCTAATTCACCAGTTAGAGATAGTGAATAATTGATATTTTTAAAAGCACAATTACTATAAGTAATTCCTCCACTTACTATTCTTTGATATCCTGCATCATCATCTTTAGGAAGATAGTTTAAACCTATTTGTACTCCACGTATTTTGGTGGAATAATAACTCACTCTTAGAGATTTAAGTCCCTTATAGTCAATATATAAATCTGGTTTTACCCAAAATATGCCACCTGTGTCATATCCTGAACCATCATCTGCTTTATTAAACCCTCTGAGATTTGCAAGGTCTGTCCATCTTCCATTTATTCCCCCAGCTCCAAAATACATCTTTGAAGTATTAATTCCGATACTTCTGCCTATAGTATCATCAAACCCTAGTTTCATCGTACCTCTATTCTGTGTTGCAAAAAAGATATGCATTTCATCTATATTTATTTCCAGAGGTTTAGGCTTAAAAGATGTGAATTTCGTTGATAGTTTGATCTTGGCACCAAGATTATCTTCACTGTCTTTTTTACGTATATAAAGAAAACCAATATTTGAATCTAGTAAAATTGTACCATTCTTGCCATCACTAAAGCGTTCTTCATTATTTTTTATATGTCCCATGCTAAAGCTAGTACTTCCTTCCAGTTCTGCATATTTATCTTCACTGCTTATAATTGTCTTAGTAGCATGGCAGTTATGTCCGTACGATACGTACAAAATCAAGACAATAAAATATAGGTTTCTCATTAACAACTACTTACTACTAAGACATAAATATATTATATCTATATATTAAAAAATCAATATAATATTATTTTAATAGAATGCTTATTGCAGGGATTGTGCGTGGTTGCAAAGGTGAGCATCAAAAAGAAATACTAGAGATAAAAAAGCAAGGCTATATTAGACTTAAAATCAATGGAGAAATATACAGTATCGATGAATTGCCGCAACTGGATAAAAATAAAAAGCATGATATATTTGCTGTCATAGATAGGATACCTGTAACAGCTGATCTAGTCTGCCCAGTGGCGTTGAAGCGGCACTAAAATTTGGCTATGGCCTCATGCATGTTGAAATTGTTTATCTATCAGACGATAACAACTTAGATTATAACTGCAGTCAAATATTAGCTTTTTCAGAAAATCTTGCCTGTTCTGAATCTGGTTTTACAATTGAAGAAACGGCTTTTTTCTTTTAACAGTCCTTATGGCTCATCTATAGCTAACATATGATACAAGTTAGGTTTTGTGATAAAAATAGGTAAAAAAGGGAGTTAAAGTGCAAAAAGTGAAGATTTGAGAGAACGAGTGTTAAAAGTGGTAGATGAAAGAAAGATGAGCATGAAAAACATTAGCGAGGTATTCAATATTGACGAAAAAACGTTATACCTGTGGCGCAAGATGAGGAGAAACCAGCTTTTAAAAAGGACATAAATCAAAAATATAGATAATTTTAACAAATTGTTATATAAGAAACATAAACTGCACCAAACACCAAATAATCTGACTAATGAGAATTAGGAGGATTTAAATAGTTAAGTAAGAGTGCTGATATAATATATTTCTGGAAAGCAATGTATCAAGAAAAGTGTGCATAGGCGTTTATCGTAGCAATGTTTGCCTGAATGAGGCCTCGTCTCATTGTAAGAACGCAACCAATAATCAATATCAATCTGTAGATCTGGCAGAATTTCTAAAAATGACTTGCATGGTTTTATGAAACATATGTTTAGAATGTTTTCAATTCCTAAATAAAGCTTGCCACCT
>BNGT01000011.1 GCA_016860565.1 Candidatus Mesenet longicola
GGATACAAAGGTAAACTACAAAGTCGCTGTTTATTGGAGACAGGATGTTTATTAACGATCACCAAAAAAGCAGTAGATACTACAGGATTCCAGGTTATTCCTAAACGTTGGATTGTGGAAAGAACTTTTGCTTGGCTCTCCAATTTTAGACGCATGAGCAAAGATTACTAGCATTCTCCTCTTACTTCAAAAACTAATATCTTCTTTAATATGATTACTTCTATGCTTTCTAAATTATCTACTTAATCTCTTTCAAGACAGGTTCTTAGGTGAAACATTGTTACACTTTGCTGTTAAACGTGGGAATATAGAAGTAGTTGACCTTTTCCTTCAACATAAAATAAGTGTTAATGTTGAAGATAATTTTGAAGTAACACCACTACATCTTGCTGCTAAGCACGGACGTGCAGATATAGTTGACCTTCTCCTTCAATATAGAGCAAATGTTAATGTTAGAGATTTTTGTGAGGAAACACCACTATCCCATGCTATTGCATTTGAACATGTAGAAACCTTCTTTCTACTTCTACTTTACGGAGCTGATATCGGTGAAGAAGAGAGAAAAAAAATAAATGAGAAACCTAAATTTGTTAGTTGTTTAGCAGAATTTAATAAAATCAAAGAATCACCTCATTTAAGTAGACTGATAGAAACATATAAGAGTGGAGATAAACATGCCATTTCAAAATATATAAATAACGAACAAGATCGAGAAGCATTAATTCAGGAGTTTAAAGTAGTTGAAGAACGCTATAGTTCTAATGAACAGTTATCTTTTATACCTAAGTGTTTATTGGATTTTGTTGAGCATTTAAGTAAGCAATACTTATCAGAACATAATATGCTTTTGCTTAAGAAGGACACTTTTAGAGGGTTTATTAATAATATTACAGGCATAGATACCAATTATCCAAGTTATGATTTTAGTAATATTGATGTGCTGAACATGCAGTTAACATGTAAACATATTAATTCAAAAGCTAAAGAACATGACAAGGCTTTTGGTGTAGTTAAAGATAAAAGTAATGAACTATTAAACAAACTAAAAGATATTTGTCAAAATCCAAATACGGCATTAGCTGAATCTCAATTGGAAGGAATAGAACCTTCAAAAAAACGTCAACGCATAGGATAGATAATATAAATTTCCTAATTATTCAAATCATAAAACGGTTGCTGTGAGCAGGATTTTAAAATTTTAAAAAAAACAACAAAATTCTGCTTCCATGGTTGTGAATGTGTATGATATAAAGAGAATGCCAATCTGGAGAGATTTAGGCTGTAGAGGCGGCCTTTAAAGTGGCAGATGTATAGGAAAAAAAGATCTAAATATATTGAATAGGATCTTTGGCAACTTACTGAATAGTTTTAGCTATTTTAAGCTCTTTTACTTAAAGTAAGGATGATATCCTTATAGTTATATGCCTTAAAACGTATAACCATAGCGCTTCCAATTATCAATTCTTTCATGGTGGTGAAAAGGGCTAACTCTCTCTGATGTTGTACACCTCTCCAGATTGGCACTAAATCAACAATAGGTCGAAAAAGGTTGAAAGATAAGATCAAAATAAATAATGATTCAGAGAATTATATAACAACTACTTATGAATATTTAAATTCTTTCTTTTTTATTATGTGATTATAATGAAATATTCATTTTATAATTATTTTTAAGCAATCTGGAAGTGGTAATTGCATTAGAGATTCCTTGCTTACTTCTTGTAATTTAGGAATTGAAGCTAATATTTCTACTTTGCCATAAAACTCTATGGCCTTAATATTATCTTGATTATGTGGTCCATTTAAGATTACTCCTAAAATAGAGACACTTCGTGCGCGCAATGCCTCCAAGCTAAGTAATGTGTGGTTAATTGTGCCAAGAGTAGAACGAGCAACTAAAATTACAGGAATGTTGAGTTTTTTGATTAAATCAACCATAAACGTGGTTTCATTAATGGGTACAAGAATTCCACCAGCACCTTCCACAATTAAGTTACGTTCTTTAGGCAAATTAATTCTGCTAATATCAATACTGTCGTTTTCTAATGAAGCTGCAAGATGTGGTGATAGAGGACTTTTATAAATATAACTTTCCTCATAGATGTTACTATTAGCTAGTTTACTTACTACATCACTATCTTTATCTGCTCCTGTTTGAATGGGTTTAAAATATGAATATCCAGTATGTAAGCAAATCCAGCTACTTATAAGAGTCTTACCGACATTTGTATCGGTTCCGGTTATGAAAATTTGCATTTACTTAAAACTCCAAAAAACACTTTATAAGTGATATTAATTTTATCTGTATATGTTTTAATAACTTGTTTTAAGTCAGAAGGAAGGATTACTTTGCTACCTTGATTTGCCCCTAAATTTTTTAGATATTTAATAAATTCACTTGAGTTTACAAATTCCAGTATAAATTCCTGTGAGTCAAAAAAATATTTTTCTGGTTTTAAAGCAAGCAGATGATTTTCTAATTCTTGTTTAAGTGAATATTTATAAGTTGGAACAGGCAATGAGAGTTCTATGAAAATTTTAGACCATTCATCAAATGTGCCATCTAGCAGGCAGGAAAAAGCTAAAACACTTGAATTTTTATATGCTCTTTCTATCATACCTTTTAAATCATTTACCCACTGAAATGCTAGATTTGAAATAATAAGATCATGAAAACCAAAATTTTGTGTTTCCATGTCATCTAAAATGAAACGTATCTTTTCATACCCTATCAATTTCTTCTTTGCTTTTGCAAGCATATTAGGTGAAATGTCATTTAAAGCATATTTACTTTTTGGGAAATTTTTTAGCAAAATTTCTGCAATGTATCCTGTACCAGTTCCTAAGTCTAAAATAGACTGCGGATAAAATTTAGGGAAATGATTTATCAGAATATTAACTAACTTTGCGGCACATTTTTTTTGCACAAAGGCTACACTATCATAAGAAGAACTTGCTCTATTGAAGTTTTTTTGTATGTGCATTTTTTTATATATATAAAATAACTAGAAAAATTTAGAAACTAAAAATCTGTTTAAGAGCACATATTAGGTGATCTAAATCACTTTTACTATGACTTACATTCAGTGCAATGCGCAATCTAGATGTGCCTGGTGGCACAGTAGGGGGGCGCACGGCAGATACAATAAATCCTTGTTTTAAAAGCTCTGCTTTTGCCGTCATAGCTATATTCTCATCACCAAGAATTATTGGTATAATGTGTGTAGTGGAGTTGCCCGTATTAAACCCAAGCTCCTTTAATCTTTTTCTTACATCATCAGCCTTTAAAGATAGATTTTGGCGCTCATTATCAAGATCTTGCACTAAGCTCCAAGCCTTAGCTGCAGCTCCAATTATCATGGGCGAGAGCGATGTTGAGTAGATAAATCCCGAGCACTTGTTAATAAGATAATCTTTTACAGCATAAGAACATGCAACATATGCACCAAAGCACCCTAAAGCTTTACTAAAAGTACCTAAAACTAAATGGGGAATTTCACTAAGATTGATTTTTGTCGATAAACCATATCCTCTATCACCCACAATACCTGTGGCATGCGCCTCATCTAAATATAAAAAAGCCTTATGTTTTTTACTTAAAGCAAAAACCGTATCTATTGGCACAACATCCCCATCCATACCAAAAATAGTTTCAGTGACGATAAACTTTGCTCTCAAGTCATCTTTAAACTTCACAAGTAAACTATTTAAATGATCCATATCATTATGATGATAGCGTATAAGTTCAGCTTTGCTTAAAAACACGGCTTGATATAGACTTGCGTGATTTAATTTATCAAAAAAAACAATAGGCTTGTTTCCCAGCACAGATTGATCCAACAAACTAGCAAGCACTGCAATATTAGCTTGAAATCCTGAATTTAAAATAAGGGCTGATTCAGTTTTTTTATCTTTGGCAATTTGGTTTTCAAGATCCTCAAATATTTGCTTGTTACCTGAAAGTAATCTAGAGCCAGTAGATCCCACTCCAAATTTTTCTCCGGCAAGTTTTGCTGCTGCAAACAGCACTTTTGACTTACTTAAACCAAGATAATCATTTGTAGAAAAATCGATGCATTTCTTATCAATAACTGCCTTTGGTAGCTGCCTATATTTACCCTCATCTTTTAGTATACTACAATGTTTACAATACAGCTCATACATAAAAACCTTAAAAAATCTTAATGCTGTAATTTCTGCAGTCCCAGCTTCTGAAATAAATAATTATCTTTCTCAGGTATCGGATTTTGAGCAGTAAGTAACTTCTCTCCATAAAAAATTGAATTTGCACCAGCAAGAAAACAAAGTACTTGCAGTTCATCTGACATTTTTTCTCTTCCGGCTGAAAGACGAATATATGATTTTGGTATTATAATTCTTGCTACCCCAATAGTACGTACAAAATCAAATGAATCCACATCAGCTGCATTTTCAAGAGGAGTTCCAGGAATTTTGATAAGCATATTAATCGGTACAGACTCTGGAGGTTCATCCAAATTAGCAAGAAAAACCAGCATTTTTACCCTATCTTCATTAGTTTCACCCATACCAATAATGCCACCACAGCAAACTTTGATACCAGATGCACGTACACATTTCAGTGTATTTAATCTATCCTCAAATGTACGTGTTGTTATAACTTTATCATAATACTCTTTGGATGTATCAACATTATGGTTATAGAAATCTAAACCAGCTTCTTTAAGCATATCAGCTTGATGAGGTTTTAGCAGTCCAAGAGTTACGCAAGTCTCAAGACCCAATTTTTTTACTTCTTTGACCATCTCACACACAATTTCTAGATCTTGATCGCGTGGACCACGCCAAGCCGCACCCATACAGAAACGAGTACTTCCAGCTACCTTTGCACGTTTTGCTGCTTCAATTACCTCAGTGATTTCAAGCAAAGGTTCTTTCTTTAGTCCAGTTTGATAATGTGCTGATTGTGGACAATAAGAGCAATTTTCTGGGCAGCTTCCTGTTTTAACACTTAAAAGCGTACTAACTTGTATTTTTTTAGGATCAAAATGCTGTCTGTGTGCAGTTTGTGCTTTGTACATCAGTTCAGGAAATGGAAGATTAAAAATCTGATCTGCTTCAGCAAAACTCCATTCTTTTTTCACGTCTGCCTCTTTATTCAGTAGTTTTATCTCTAATAAACCTTTCAGCATCCAAAGCAGCCATGCACCCGCTACCAGCTGCAACCACAGCTTGGCGGTAAATTTTATCTTGTACATCACCAGCAGCAAATACCCCAGCTTTACTTGTAATTGTTGTTCCAGGTTGAGTCACTATATAACCAGCATCATCAATTTTAACTAAGTTTTTAAATACATGAGTATTAGGAGCATGACCAATAGCAATAAAAATCCCATCAATTTCTATTTTCTTTAACTCTTGATTTCTTACAGATTTTAGCACCATCGCTGTAACTCTTTTGGGATTTTCTTCTCCGATTATTTCTTCCACAACGTGATCCCAAATAACTTTAATTTTTGGATTATTAAATAACCTGCCTTGCATAACTTCTTCAGCTCTGAGCTGATCGCGTCTATGTATTAGCACAACCTCACTTGCATGGTTAGTCAAGAATAAAGCCTCTTCAACTGCAGTGTTACCTCCGCCAATTACTGCAACTTTCTGTTTTTTAAAAAAGGCACCATCGCAAGTTGCACAAGCTGAAACTCCATAGCCCTTAAACTCTTCTTCGCTTTCTATTCCAAGCCATTTAGCCTCAGCTCCTGTTGCAATTATAAGTGCATTGGATAAATACTCATTTCCATAAGAAGAAGATTTAAATTTATATTCACCACTATCTATACATTCTACACCCTTTACTTCGTCTTCTATAATCTTTGCTCCCACATTTCCCGCTTGTAGCTTCATCTGCTCCATAAGATATGGCCCTTGCACAGCTTTTGCAAACCCAGGATAATTTTCCACATCAGTAGTCATTGTAAGCTGTCCCCCTGGCTGCATTCCTGTTATAACTATTGGACTTAAATTTGCCCGAGCAGCATATATTGCAGCGGTGTACCCTGCTGCTCCGGAACCTATAATTAAAACTTTTGTTTCATATAAGGCCATATGTATCTAAAGTTCCTCACTATGCGAAGTTAAGTAATCACATATTCCCTCACTGCTTGCCTGCATAGCAGCTTTACCTTCTTTCCAATTAGCAGGACAAACTTCTCCATGCTCTTCATGGTGCTTAATTGCATCAATTATTCTCACAATCTCATCAATATTACGGCCCAAAGGTAGGTCATTTATCGATTGGTGACGCACCACAAACTTATCATCAATTATAAAAGTTGCTCGCAGCGCCACTGCATCGTCATATAATACTCCATAATCACGTGATATAGATTTTTTTATGTCAGAAACTAAAGAATAATTAATCTCTCCTATTCCTCCTTCAGTAATAGGCATCTTACGCCAATGATGATGTGAAAATTTCGAATCTACACTAATGCCAATAACTTCCACTTCACGATGCGTAAATTCACTAATCTTATTATTAAGTGCGATCAATTCAGTTGGGCAGACAAAAGTAAAGTCTAGTGGATAGAAAAAGAGAACAGCATATTTCCCCTTTACTTGTTCACTAAAACAAAAATTATCTATTATTTCTCCATCTGCCATTATTGCTGGTGCAGTAAAATCCAATGCTGATCTAGTAACAAGATTCATAAAATACCTAAAACTACTAAATTATATATTAATAAGTTATTGTACAATCTTTTTATATTTTTTGAAGCTGCTTTAGAAATAAGATATTATAAGAAACAGCTATATTGTAAAAAATCACATCAAATGAATAATATAGAAGCTTATCGTCTTTTATTCACTGACAGTTTAATTTCATCTTTAATTTTGCCGTTGAATGAACCGTTTATATTTAAAGCAATGCTTTATTTTAACACTTATAATCATTTTTTAATGCTAGTTACAGCAACAATAGGATCCTGCATAGGAGGAGTAATTAATTGGTGTTTAGGGAGGGTAATGATTTATATTAGATTAAGATACAATAAAGCTAATAGAGTATTTAATCATTATAAAAGCGTGATTATATGTCTGATTGTATTTTTAGCTTGGGTACCAACTTTTGGAGGTTTAATAACAGTTATCTCTGGCCGTCTTAAGCTCAACTTATATTACTTAATTCCATCTTTACTTATCTCTTATGTTTCTTATTTCCTTTATCTAATATTTTATACAATTTAGATTAAGACAGTGGGATTTTTACCAGTAATCGCTATTACCAGAGAAATATTGACATCTATATAATAGTGAGACAACAGAAAGTATAGCAGTGAGTATAGGAGATAGTCCTGATATAATTGAACAAAGCTTGTAACTGAAATAATTAAGCTAGGTGAAAAGTTTTTATCCTATCCTCTATAACATGGCGAAAATGCCTTACTAATCCTTGTATAGGCCATGCTGCTGCATCACCAAGTGCGCATATGGTATGCCCTTCTACTTGGCTAGCAATATCTAGTAATTTATCTATCTCTTCAGTAGTTGAGTCACCTTTAACCATTTTTTTCATGATTCTCCACATCCAACCTGTACCTTCTCGACAAGGGCTGCACTGCCCACAAGACTCATGCATATAGAAATGAGAAAGCCTCTCTATTGCTTGAATAATATCGGTAGATTTATCCATAACTATAACTGCTGCGGTACCAAGGCCAGATTGTACAGCTCTTAAAGAGTCAAAATCCATCTCTATGGTATCACATATTGACTTAGGAATAAGAGGTACAGAAGAACCCCCAGGTATTACAGCAAGTAAATTATCCCAACCACCACGCACTCCACCTGCATGTTTCTCAATCAATTCTCGCAGTGATATTCCCATCTCTTCTTCAACGTTGCAAGGTTTATTTACATGCCCAGAGATACAAAACACCTTAGTACCGGTGTTATTTGGCTTACCTAAAGATGCAAACCAGTCACCACCACGCCTTAAAATATCTGGTACAACGGCGATAGTTTCAACATTATTGATTGTAGTAGGGCAGCCAAATAGTCCAGAAGCAGCAGGGAAGGGGGGTTTAAGACGTGGCATGCCTTTTTTTCCTTCAATGGATTCAAGCTGAGCGGTTTCTTCGCCACATATATAAGCGCCAGCTCCTCTGTGAAGAAAAATATCTAAGTCATAACCTGAATCACAAGCGTTCTTGCCAATCAGTCCAACTTTATATGCTTCATCTAGTGCTTTTTTTAATACTTGATACTCGTTATAAAATTCACCTCTAATATATATATATGCAACAGATGCACCTATTGCTTTGCTTGCGAGTAATGCTCCTTCTATTAATTTATGTGGTTCGTATCTTATAATATCTCTATCTTTGCACGTTCCTGGCTCAGATTCATCAGCATTTACCACCAGATAAGATGGCCTGCCATTTGACTTTTCTTTAGGCATAAAGCTCCATTTTAAAGCTGTTGGAAACCCAGCTCCCCCTCTGCCCCGCAATCCAGATTTTTTTACTTCACTTATGATATCTTCTGAACTTAGTTCCAAAAACTTTTTCGTTTGCTGCCAAGAGCCAAGTTTTTTGGCAGCGCTTAAAAACGGACTTTGTTTACCATTTAAGTTAGTAAATATTCTATCTTCTTCTTTTAGCATATATACATTACTTTGGATCTTTAGTAACTTTTAAATTATCTAGCTTTTTTTCCATCTCACTTTGTTTTACAGCAGTTTCTTTTACTACTTTACTTAAAGCTGAAAACTCATCGCGATTTACCAATTCATCACTAAGACAAGCAAACACACCAGACTTAAGTTTTTGTACACTACATACCACAGTATCTAAAACTACACCAGTAAAAGACACAGCCAAACGACTTGCATCATAGAAAAAATGTTTCATAGAAATTACAGTTACTATTGTAACATTTTATTTATTTATAAAGTTTTGGCTATCTATTCTTTTTATTTTCCAATACTTGAACAACCTCACTATCCCCAAATGTATCCAATGGTAATGATTCTCCTTTTGACTTATCTGGATAATGAAAATGTACTAACGAAACAGCAACTGAAATAATTGCAACAGTACCCAAAATAGCAAGCGATATTAAATTACCTTTTTTATCAGGGCAAAGAGGCTTGCCTAAAGCTGAAGAAATAAGTGATGCAATAAAAGCAGTAGATGATAATGCTACAAAGAACAAAAGAGCCTTCTCCCCTTTAGAAAAATTAGCAAATGATGATTTAAACACTTTCTTTTTTGAAGTATTATGATTAACTCCATTTGAAATACTACTATCTTCACTCATACGTGAAGTTTGTGTATGAGGCGTGCTAGAATCAGGATTATCATCAGTTAAACTCTCACCATCACTATCATCACTAAGAAACACTTCTCTTGGTTGAGTCTTTATATTTTCTATTTCATGCTCATTTTCTTTTTCTTTTAGTTCAGGCTTACTTGTGTCATCACTTTTATGTAAGCTTTCCGCATTGAGTTTATTAATATCATCAGCACTCAAATCTTCATCACCAGTATTTTGTGATTTAAGATTTACACCTTCTACTTTATTCTTATTAATTTGACTTTGAGTTAAATCATTTCCTTCCTTCACCTTTTCCGATTCTGGATTATCTTCTAGCTCACGCTCATCTGTATCATTATCAGTATCATCTTCTTGTCCTATAAAGTTGCCATCATTATTAATTGTTTCTGTATCACCGGATTCACTATGTTCAAGAGGAGTAGCATAATCAGCCTCAGTGCTTACAGGGCTTTGTACTGTACTAACTTGATCTACTTTTATCTCATTATGAGTTTTGCTTGTTTGTTCAATGCTTTTATTTTTATCATCACTATCTAATTCTGCATGGACATTATCAGTATTAGCTACTTCTGTTTCTGCAACATCGGATTCACTATACTCAGAAAAGGGTGGCTCCTTGAAACCGCTATCCTGACCTACCTGTGCATTATCAACATTAGCTTGATTTTCTTGCTCAATATCTTCGTCTAAACTTTCTTTGCTTATTGGATTCTTTTGGCTACTTACATTTCCTTGTTGTTTAGTAGAAGAGCTTTTATTTCCTCTTTCTCTTTTATTTCTTCTTCCTTCTTTATTTGGCATAACCTATCCCCCTTTTGATTAATTTTAAAGTATATATCCGTTAATAATTTTGCACAATTAATACGTAATGTACTTATTATATCCCTCAAGGACAATATTGAATCTATATGTTTTTATGCCATTTTTGTCTACTGTGTAAGGAGCTGCAAGCTGCTCTATAAAACCTTCTGATTTTGAGCTACCAGAGAAAAACATTCTTGTCTGTAATTCAATAAAATCAGGATGCTGTACAAGGAAGCTAATATTTTGATAACTACCTGGCATGACAGTAATAAAATCATAGTAGCCTAAGTTATTGGTTATGTATTTGCCTGAACCTAAAAAATTTGGATCAGCATTACTTATATCTTTTTGATAAATCCCATTAGCATCAGCTTGCCATATAAATACCACTGCATTTTGTACTGGCACACAATTCATGTCTGTTACTTTCCCTTTGATGTATATTAACTCCCCTTTAGCTATGTCTGCAGAGCCAGCTTTGCGTCTTAAATTATTTGATAAATTGAACTCTTCTGGCTTATTTTCCAAGTCATAAATCTTAGGAGTTTCAGTGCATTTTGTTTCAGCAAAATTTGACGCAAATAAAGCTCTACCACACAGTAGAAAACAGATAAAAAATAACCTATAATATTTCATCCCTTTACAACCTAAAATATATTATCTAAACTTATACCTAAATTTGGATTTTTTGTAAACTTTATGTAAATACTGAAGAACGAAAAACTTAAACTTAGAAGATCATTCTATTGACATAGTTTGTCATCTTCTTAACTACAATAGTTGCAAAAGGGGGATTCAAGATGGAAAAATATAAGCAGCGCAAACAAACTAACAATCTATTACATGTTTTTTTACTTACTTTTTTTATCTTTGCTTCTTTGTTCTCTGTTACAGGTATTGTTTATAGTTTAGTAACAGTAGGTATTGGTAATCCGTTATCCTTACTATGTGCTATTGGTTTTGCTACATGTACAACTCTCTCTGCTTGTAATGCTTATGCTATTCGTAATAACATCACTCATAGAAGGGGTGCTCCTCAAAAAGAAACTGCTTGCAGCACTAACAAAAAGCCTATAACCTTAGAAGGTAATTCAAAAAATCTTATTGATTTAAGTGATCAGCCCACTCCTAATGAAAAATGTGACACACAGCAATATACTTCTGATTATATATTTAAAACAAGTGAAGAGATTTTAACTCCTGAAGTTGTTGAAAATGTTAAGCAAAACAATAAACCAAATTTGATTTTAGATGATAAAAAATCACCTACAAACCAGAATTTGAAAAGCCCTATTATACCTCAAACACAAGGTTCAAACTTTGCTGGGCCTACAAGAGGAATAGCAATTCAACAATCGAATAATCCTGTAATTCTTCATCAGCCACAGAAAAATCCAATTTCTCCTATACCTGAAATTAACATGGTTAATAAATCTAAAACTCTGCTTCAATCACAGAATATCAGTAATCAGAATATACCTATTCCCCCTCCTATGCCTATTGTTGTGAAAGATAAATCTAAAATTCTATCTCAACCTCAAAATACTATTAATCAAAGTATGTTCATTATTTCTCCTGTGTCCGTTGCTGCACCTGAAATGAATCCCAATTATGAGCTTAGTACCATATCTCAATCTCAAGTTACAGAACAAAACAATTCTAACAAACAAGAAGAAGTGAGTCAGCAACCAAACAGCAGCGTTGCTTCTACTTCATCTTCATCTGAAGTTAGTTCTAGTGATGAGCCTAGAACTATATCTCAAGTTACAGAACAAGATGATATTGAACATCATAAAGAAGAAATAGATCAACAGCCAAACAGCGTTGCTTCTGAATTTCAAACACCTCCACCACCGCCTCCTATGCCTGAGAATAGTTTCTCAGTTGATAAGCCTAAAATTATAAATCAATTGCAACATATAAAAGATATCAGCCAAACTATGCTAAAACGCGTTGGTGAGAGCGAAAAGAATAAGTATAGCGAAAGTGACAGGGACAAACTCCTTAGAGGGATAAGAAAAGGTGTGAGGTTAAAGCCCATTGATAATAGTAAAAATAGTAATGAATTAACTGGCATTGCACTCACTATGTCTAATCGGATATCACTAGATCCAGATTTAATGAAAAAAATGGATGAAATAAGGAAAGCTAAAGATGGTAGTACTACACCTGATTGGGAAGAAGAAGTTAAAATTTCCTCTGAAATACAAGAAGAAAGTAGCAATAAATCTACTGAGAACTATGCCGAAAATAATAATGATAATAGAGACAGTGGCATCAGTGATGGTGAAAGCAGTCCAGAAAAAATTAATAATCATATTGATAAAGGTAGACGCTCATCTTCTAATAGTTATACTGAGGGAAGTGTAGAGCGGCCACAAGGCCTCTTATCACATTCATCTTCCTGTCCAAGTTTTATAGATATTAACATGAGTACCTTATAGTGATTTAGAAAACAGAAAGCATTTTAAAAAACGTCAGCTCAATACTATAGTAGCATTTTTTCGCATATTGTCGAAATATATAGCACTTTGCATTGAGACTTTTTGTTCATAAATCTTCTGTTTTATCCATTCACGCTGATCCACATACTTTTTTTGTATATTGCACAGCATTATTAACCTTAGATTGCCTTTATTATCCTTAATATCTATTATTTCCCCTACTTGCAACTTCTGTAAAGAAGCCTGCATATAAGGAGCTAGTTCCCCCATTTTTACCTCAATTTTTTCTACTTTTGGTAACCCTAAGTTTTCTACTACTCTATCAAACATTAAGCAGTCCACTTTCTGACTTTTTAGATCATCTAGCTTTTCATAATATTCATTAAAATTTTCCTGATTATTTAATAGATAAACTTGCTTTAAGCTTAAAGTTGCATTTAGCAGTGATGGATCAAATTTTATTTTATCAGTAACTTTTACTACTAAGTATGCATTATCTACAGCAATTGGGTCACTAACATCACCAATATTTAAGCCTCCTAATACATTTTGTGATTTAGGAGGCAACAGCATTATATTTAATGCTTCTTTTTGTATAGATACTGAGAATTCAGTATAATCTTTGACAATTGCTTCAAGGCTTTCATTATTACGTAATTTTTGCACTATGTTAATAGCGGTATTATACGAGCTATTAGATTTATTAGGTATTAGTATTTCTAAAGCATTAATAATCACACCTACTTTATCTATTTGTTGTGCAATATTGTTTACTTCCTCATTACTAATATTGATAAAAGACAATATCTTTAACTCAGAGATTTTACTCCACAATAGTTGGGATTTTATCTGCTTTATTATTGAGTTATAATCTATATCATTATTTTTAACTTGCTTTGTAAATTCATCATAATCTAGCTTAAGTCTTTTAAAAAATAAGAGAACTTCATCATTTAATTCATTGTTACTGACAGAGATTTTAAGTTTTTTTGCCTGATTTTCAATTAATACTTCATCTATTAAGCTTTGTAAAACTTGCTTTTGATCTGTTTTGATACCAAGATGCTCCATAGATAATATACGTTTCTCAACATCCAGACTTGAAATTAACTCTCCATCAACAGTAGCAACGGTTTTAACTGAAGCAAATACATTTGTAAATATACAGAATAGTGAGAAAAAGATGATTACTAACTTGTTCATTTTGTTTATCTTAACATTTTAATTAATAAATTGACATCATTTGCAAGATTCACATCAGCTTTTATTAAATTCTCTATTTGCCTTACTGCATGAATGATAGTGGTATGGTCTCTACCACCAAAACTTCTACCAATATCAGGTAAGCTTTTTTGTGTTAGTATCTTTGCTAAGTACATTGCAACTTGTCTTGGTCTAGATAAATTACGAGTTCTTTTGGTTGAGTATATATCTGACAATTTTATCTTGAAAAACTCAGATACTTTTTTCTGTATTTCATCAATTGAGATCGTTTTGTAATTTGAACGTAAAAGATCCGATAAAGTATCATTAGCTAATTCTATTGTTATATTTTTTCCATTTAGTAAAGAGTGGGCCATAACCTTGTTTAATGCTCCTTCTAGCTCTCTAACGTTAGATTTTATATTTTTTGCTAAAAATTCAAGCACTCTATCAGGAACATTAGCTTCCATATTTTCTACTTTAGATTGTAATATTCCTAACCTAAGCTCAAAAGTTGTATCATTAATGTCTGCTACCAAACCCCACCCTAAACGTGACTTTATTCTATCCTCAACTCCATTTAAGCTACTTGGCGATCTATCAGCGGAAATTACCAACTGTTTGTTTTGATCAATTAATGCGTTAAAAGTATGAAAGAACTCTTCTTGAGTACTGTCCTTACCACTAATGAATTGTACATCATCTATCATAAGCACATCCGTTGAGCGAAATTGCTCCTTAAACACCATGATATCTCTATTTCTTAATGCTGTTATGTATTGGTACATAAATTTTTCTGCTGATAAATATACTACCTTTCTTTTACTTGAAGAATTAACAATATGCCATGCAATAGCATGCATTAGATGTGTTTTACCCAGCCCTACACCACCATATAAGAACAAAGGATTACTTCCAAGAATAGAAGCAGAAGATTCAGCAATACGCTTTGCTGCAGTGAACGCAAGCTCATTTGGCTTACCAACAACAAAATTATCAAAAGTAAATCTTAGATCTAATGGAGAAGATAGATTATCATAACTAGTAGTAATGACTTTATAGCCCTCCTTATCTACAACATTACTCTCTTCCTTAATAACCCGAACATCAAGTGAGCGTATGGTATTATCTTCACTCTGCCATAAAGATAGTATTTTATCTACATAATGTATCGATATCCATTCCTTAATAAATCTAGTTGGAGCTGAAAGTAACACTTCTCCATTGTTGTTACTAATGAATTTTAAAAAGCTAATCCAACTATTAAAAATAGCCTCCCCATAAAGCTTGCGAAGTTGATTTTGTATCCTTTCCCAAATATTATTGCAATCATCAATGGCAATAATATGGTCACAGAATACATTTGCAACTTTAGGGCTAGTTAAACTCATAAATACACCAAATATAATAAAAAATTAGCTCTTAAAATAAAATATTGATTAAAACTATTTGTATAAATTAACAAAAGCTACAGATTATTATTATTATGATGTTTTATCTATTAGTTGTAAAGCTTAGTAAATAATTTTTCTTAAATCGACTATAGTAGAGGATTATATTATAATATAGGAGCATTTTATCATTTCATAATTTTGATGTAATAAATTTTTGTTGCACGAATATATTAATTATTTTAATCTTTAATAAGATAATTAAATTCAATCCTTATTTTTTATACTATATTAACTAAAAATCAATATTTCAGGATTAATCTTAATTTATTATATTAAAAAATTAAACTATTTAAAATCAAGGGGGAAGATAATGAGTAGCGTAAGTATTAAGAAGAACAGAAATAATGATATCCCATTACAAGAGATAAAAAATTACTTATTTGGTAAAAAGAATACGAAAGAACTAAATAATTATACTGTGTTAGGTTTTAAAGATAAAGATGATTTTACAGAGAAAAATGACCCTGACCATATAGGCAAAAATCCTATTTTATTTGTTCGTAGAAAAAGATCAGAACAGATTATTCAGAATAAATTGAAAAGAATTAATAACCAATATCCATCAGATGATGATTATACTAACAAAGGTATTAAAAAAGATGGATTATCTTTTATAATAGATTTAAAAAATGGAGCTCAATCTTATTTAGCAAATTTGCAGCAAGAAGAAGCTTTTAAGAAAAATAATGATATAAATAAGATCACAGAAGATAAAGGTAGTAATCTATATAGATTTAAATGTACCCTTGATTATATAAAAAAAATAGAAGAGCATTTAGGATTTAACTTAGAACAAACTCTAGAAAAAACTATAGATAAATTTATTCTTATAAGAAATGTAGATAAGTTAGAAAGAAAATTTGAAAAGAAAATAAAACAATTTAATAAGAAGCATCCATCTGATTTAAAATTGATTAATGATAATATCCAGAAATATGGGCTATCATTTGTAATAGAGTCAAGACAGTGTGCTATATCATATATAGAAAAAAAAATAGAAGAAATTGAAAAAGCTAACAAGCATTATAAACGCCTACAGGATGGACAAGATTATACACATCTGCAGATTGATATAGAGAAAATCAAACAAGATAAAACTAGTCTCCTATATCAATATCAAACTATGTTTGATTATATAGAATCAATGGACAAAACACTAAAGCTAAATATAGACTCTCATAGTCTCTTGTCTCAAATACAGAAAGATTCTATAAAAATTTTATCAGATTCAAGTCTACGTTCAGCCTATGACGAAGGTATAGCTAGTAAAAAGCTTAATCCTTTAGCTTCTTATGAAGATTGTGCTAAATATCAGCAAAAAGTTAATGAGAAAGATAGCAGCATGATAAAATCTGAAGCAGTAGTAGAAGAAATAAATGATCAGCAACAGATTGATTTAAAGAATGATATGAAGGTAGAAAAAGCTTCAGTTGTAAGATATGTGGATATAAGTTATTCACCTTCAATCAGTGTGAATACACCAAAACCTGAGAAAGTGTTTTCAGCTATACAATCATTTAGTAATACAATGACATTACTATTATCAGTATACGGAGGGCCTATAAGCAGCATATTTGGAATGAAAAATATTTCATATGTAACTAGATTTGATTGGTCAAGTTTGAATGTTAGCACGGGGATAAGCAGTATAAAAGCTTTAGAAAACTCACAGGAAAAATTGACTTCTGAAACATCACAAAATGTTCAGCAGCAAGATAATAAAGAAGAAAGTAATAACTCTCTCAGTACATTTAGTAGTATTAAAAACTGGTGTTATTATAATATTGTAGAACCAGTGATAAATTTTGTTGGTGTAACGCTAGAGTATAATGCACTCAGCTCAAATTTAAGTGCAGATTATAAGAGTGATATAGAATCTGGAATTCCAGGTCAATATACAAAAATCCATGATAATATAACGAGCAGTATTAATAATGAACAAACGGTAGGCACCCAATTATACAATGTTGCTATACACAAATTATCAACTGCTATGAAATATGTGAGTTGATTTTTTAAGAGTGCTAAATGAATTACAAGATATAGACCAATGACTCTTAAATAACTTCTATCTGATGTTATAAAGATGGAAATTATAGTGAAGAAGGCACTTTTTTCACTTCATTAGTTTGTTTATCTCGCCATTTTTTTAATTTATCAGCAATATCATTATTGCTGATAGATAATATGGATGCAGCCATAATAGCAGCGTTGAATGCTCCACTGCTGCCTATTGCCATAGTTGCAACAGGAACTCCCTTAGGCATTTGTATTATAGAGAGCAAACTATCTATACCATTTAAATGCTTGCTCTGAATTGGTACTCCTATAACAGGTAAATGAGTTAAGGCAGCTGTCATTCCTGGTAAATGAGCTGCACCACCAGCTCCAGCTATAATCACTTTAAAACCTTCTTTTTCTGCAGATTTAGCGAAATCAAACAACCTATCTGGCGTTCTATGAGCGGATATTATACGAACTGCGTACGATATCTGTAACTCCTTTAAAACAGTTAGTGAGTTTTCCATTGTTGTAAAATCCGACTCACTACCCATTATTATAGCTACTTCTGCTGTCATATTCTTCTCATTTTTATGATTTTTAAACCCTTTGATCACATAAGATTTTCAATAGATCAAATTTTAACTTGATATAATAGTTTCACATTTGCGGTATAAGAAGTCATTAATTATAGCTATGGTTATTAAAGTTGCTATTTCCCTTTTTTTGTAATTCTCAGAATAATAACGCTTAGACCTTAAAATAAGAGATTCTGGATGTCCTTGAAAGTGAATATTGCCATGCTTATCTTCAATTGCTTCAATTACACCATCATCGGAAAGTCCTACAACTTTATAACCGAGTGATTGTAACTTTTCAATATTCTTATCACTGTTGTTAATCATCTCTCCATGAGCGTCAGGGAAATAAATAGCAAACCAACCATCTTCATCAGGTTGTGCAAAGCGTGATATCATTGATGATAACCTACTTTCTGGTGCTATTTTTAACTTATTAAGGCGGCGATCGTTATGATAAGATTTTTTACTCTCTTGAATCTTATGCAGCTTTTTCATGCTGATTATCTCAATCCCTTTTGCATGCATAATTCCCTGCAGCCCCCCACAAATAGCAAGCAGGCTGATATTGGGATTCTCATCTACAATTTGTACGATTGCTTTAGTCACTAATTGACGATTTGGGGTGGGAGGTAAGGGATCAGAATCAAGATTATAATAATTTCCTGGTAATAATATTCTATTTATTCTACTATCCTTAATAAAATCCTTAACTACTTCTTTTATTTTCTTAGATTCTAATTGTTCTACATGTATCACATCATCCTTAGCTTCAGATAATGCTTCTTCCTTTGCTTTACTGAAAAGTTTATTGTAGTCAATTAATATAACATGTGCACCCATACTAACAAGCATCTCACATATTTTATCAGAAGATGCCCATTCATGGTCATAAGTTTCTTTTTCCGTTCTTAGTAAGCCAACAGTAATATCACAGTCTTTGTTAGGAAAATCTCTTACTTCTGCAATAGCAAAATTAAATTTAAACAAAAATAGCAATGTTAATATACTTATAAAAATTCTCATTCTCTATAAAGAAAATCATTTAAAATAGCTATAGCTACCAAAGTAGCAATTCCCCTCTCTTTTTCTTTTGCTGGGTAATTTTTATCAGACTTTATCACAAGAGCTTCTGGATGATCTTGAAAATATAGGTTACCATGTTTGTCTTCAATTACCTCAATAATGCCATCATCTGAAAACCCAACTACTTTATACCCAAGATGCTCTAACTTTTGTTTATTCTGATTACTAATATTAATTACTCCACCGTGAGCATCAGGGAAATAAACAGAAAACCAGCCATTTTTGTCTGGTTTTATAAATTTAGATGCTATTTCTCCTAACCTACTCTCTGGAACGATTTTTAGCTTATGCAGATGCACATTTTCTTGCTGCGGATTTGGCATTGATATTAAATGTGCTTCTTGTTGTTTTGCATCTACCAGTTTATCAACACGAATTATTTCAACTCCTTTTGCATGCATCACACCTTGCAATCCACCACAGATAGCAATAATATGAATATTAGGATTATCATCTACTATTTTTACAATTGCTTCAGTAACTAATTGACGATTTGGTGTTGGCGGAAAAGGATCATAATCAAGATTGTAATAATTTCCAGCTATAAATATTCTGTTGATTTTATTTTCTTCAATAAAATTTTGAACAACTACCTTAATTTTATCTAATTCTAACTTATTTGCTAATAATTGATCTTTTTTAGCTTCAGATAGTGCTTCTTTTTTTATTTTATCAAAATCTACTATTTTATTATAATCAATCAGCAAAACATTTGCTCCCATATATGTGAGCATTTCATATATATTATCAGAAAATTCCCATTCATATGGGTAAGTTTCCTTCTCTGTCCTAAGCAAGCCAACCACTACCTCTTTTTGATCATTAGAAACATCCTTATTCTGATCACTAATTTCGTTTGCGTTTACAAAACTAGATGTTAGAAAAAACAGCAATATGAATATTTTAACAACAAGCAATTTATGGCAACTGTTTTGCAGCTTAAACATACAATTAATTAAAAATATAACACTATATAATATAATGCAATTTGCTCTAAGAGGCAAATATTCTTGTAAAAATTTTAATAATGTGGCTTGAGCTGGAATCGAACCAGCGACACAAGGATTTTCAGTCCTTTGCTCTACCGACTGAGCTATCAAGCCAACTTAAAAGTTCTAAACAAAAAACTTTATCATGTCTATAATAAATTTATTACAATAGACTTCTTACATAACATAAGGAAGCAGCTCAAAATTATAAAAATAATATTGAATCGTAAACCGAAACGCCTTCGTCTATTTCTATACCTGTCTGAAATTATTTTAAATCGCTTAAAATAACATTCTCAACTACAATTCTTTAGCTATCTGCTTTTTTGTCTTTTGGTAAATTTTTTGATCTCCTGTGCGACAATTGAACATTTTCATAAAACTTTTGCATACTCCTATATCAGCTAAAACTTTAGTAGTTGATAACATGTAAATTTTCGATTCTTTAAAAATCCTAAAATCATGTCGTGAGCAAAATACAATTTTCCTACTTTCTTTTTCTATAATTACTTGTGTCTTTATCGTATGTTTCTTTTTCTTTCCAGAATAGAATTGCTTTTTTTGACTTCTCTACTAGTATTTCTGTTTCGTCTACTATCAGAATCTCATGTTGCATATCTAACTTTAATGGCTCTTTTTTTCCTGGTAATGCAAAATTTCGATCAATGTATCTTCAATCCAACTAATATTCCTGTATTTCACTTATTCTATAGCTTTGCGCTACATGGAAATATGTTCAACGCAAATATTCTAATGCCATTAACAAACATGCATTGTTTGTTTCTCCTTTTGTCTTTTTCTTAACTTCTTCCTCTATTATAATTTCTATTATTTTTTCAAATGTTTTTCTTTTTATTCCTGTCAATCTCCTAATCTATCAAGTTTATTCAAATTTCATACCTTCACTAATGTTGTTTTCGATATGTTCCTCCTTTTATTTTAAATTATTAGATTTTCTTTATTAATATTTTTTCCATTTTGTAAGAATTTTTTATAATGGTGGTGTCTGACAGACATTATTACCTTTAGGATAAGATACATTGTCTACTGTTTCAAATGAATTCTTTGGGCTAGTATTCTTGATATTACTATGATAAATGAAAGTTGCTGCAGCAGCAGTAATCAGGCAAACCCCAACAGCTATTCCTATAGCTAGCATTTCTAAATAGATTGAGATGACTATCCCTAAAGTTATTCCAATCGTTGTTATTGTAGAAGCAGCGATAATAGGTAGTTCACTTTTTTTCGTATTTGATTGAGTGAATAATGTTATAAATTCTTTATTTCCTCGCTCTTTTGCAACATCTAAAGCACTTTGTTCCAGTTTATTTTTCAAGCATGGATCTGCACCATATTTAAGTAGTAATTTTGCAATTTCTTTATGCTTTTCGTTTATTTCTCGATTGTAAGCAATAATATGCAATGCAGCACCAACATCATTATTTTGTATATTAATATATTTCCTTTTATTCTTTGCTGTATTTATCAGGATGGACACCTCTTCTAAATGACCATAATCAGCTGCACCGTGCAATGCAGTTTCACCATTATCATTTTTAAAATATAGATCTGCTTTCTCTTGTAAAAGTAATTCTACCGCTGCTAATTTACCATTTGAGCAAGCATATTGCAGAGGAGTAAAGTTATGTCGGTCTTTAGCATCAACAGTTGCACCATGTACTATTAGTAGTTCTATAACATCTATATGCCCATAGTATGCTGCTTCATGTAAAGGAGTTACTCCACTTCCTGTACCACTTGTTGAATTAACATTTGCTTTATTACTTAGTAAAAATTCTACAAAATCTCTATGCCCTTTTTGTGCTGCTAAGTGTAATGCTGTATCACAACCTTCTTTTGCTTTTGATGTAATTTTAACGTCTGCACCACACTGTATTAAACGTTTTCCTTCTTCAACGTCACCTTTTTGTGCAGCAACATGCAAAGGAGTAAATCCATCTTCATTGTACGCATTTATTGTTTGTTGTGCTTCGTTGCATACCTGTTGACTGCTATTGCTCTTAAGCTCTAAATTATCATTTTGAATTACATTACTTTCTACAGGTTCTTCTACTAAATTCAGGTTTTGTATAGCTTTTATTTCCTTATTTTTATAATTGAAGCTACTTCCTTGAGTTACAAATTCCACTCGCCTACTAAAAGGACTATCAACGTTACAACTAGTATGATTAAACAATCCTGCTAAAACCCTATTATTGACTGGAGTTAATATCTTAGCAGAGAAATAAAAGATAGACGCATTATTACCTATGCTAATAGCTTGATCTGGTTTACGTACTGCCAGCATCATTGACATTTTCAATTGTATATTATGATTTAAAGGATTAAAAGTTATTGTTGAAGTTGGGACCACACTCATATGGTTAGTATTTTCTATTGCGTTAAAGCATGCATATGAATTTTCCTGATATGAAAAATATCTTATAAAGTTAGCAGCGTAGTGTTGACTATTACCTAAGACTATAGCGTTAATTAGGATCAATAATCTAACAGGATAGTAAAAGATAGATGCACCATTATCAGGTTGAAAATCACTTTCTTTTATAGAATTAATAGCGTAATGATAACCATCTATTTTATGAGCAGTATGTCCTGATATCACAGATATTCTTAATTGTTCCCCTACATGAACATAACCTAAAATACCAGGTGCTACTGCTGGCACTGGATCGCATCTATGTTGGGTTACTCTGATAGTTCTATTTGGAAGAGCTTTATTATAACTTTCACTAGCAGTAAAATCAAAGACTCTTGGATCAGCAAAAGTTGCAACATGAAGATCTTGAACATCGAATTTCTTATTCAGAAATAAAGCAGCTATTTTAGCGATAGCTCCTCCCATACTATGACCTGTAAGATAAAATTTAAAATCTTTAATTTCTAGTTTTTTCTCATTAGCAAGAGTTTTTAAAACATGGAAAAGACTACCCACCTCGTTATCAAATGAGTCATAAAATGAGGAATAAAAACCATAATGTGCCCTTCCACCTTCAGACAGGAAACTCAAAGGAATTAATATTGCAAGCATATCAGTTATAATATCAGCAGGATATTGAGTACCACGATAAGCTATAGTTATCTCTTCATCCTTTGTAAAAACAAAGCCGGCCAGAGTTTTATTACTGTAATAAAATGGAATAATATTGTATCCTTCTTTGATAAATTCAGCTTTAGTTTTATATCCTAATTGGGACAATCTTGGATCATTATTACCATAAGTTATTTTACAAAAATGACTCATCTCTAATAGTTTCTTTTTGTTGAATCCTGCAATTTCTATTTCGTCTGGGTCAGGGTAATCTATTAATTCAAAGCTGTCTAAGCTGTCAGTATGATATACAGTTTCGGTATCATTAATATTTAGGGTTTCTACTTTTCTAGCTTCAGATTCTGCAGAACAGCGCTGTAATTCATCCTCAATAGATTTTTGATCTTCTATTGAATCTTCACTCATTATTCCTCCAACATATTTATTAAGTATATTATTAAATCTTAATTATATCAATAACAACCAGCTAAAGCAGACGGTATGAGCAAACGCTTATAAAGTAAATTTTAAAACTCAGAAATGTTTATTATAAACTTCTTGCTCTTCAATATATTTCTGTATATCTGTAGAATTTACATTACTAATAGCAAAAGCAAGTAGATCTAATATCTATTTTTAATTATTTAGACTTTTGTAATAGCCTACTTTTCTTTGATATATTATACTAACTTAGATAATGGGTAGCATAGAAATTAGCATGTGCATGTAATAATATAGCAACTACATAAAATCAAATACACTATAAGAGCTATTCCATAGAAAATACTAAAATTTAAGGTGGGGGCACATATCTAATTATATAAAATATAATTATTTGTTGATATTCTTTATACTTTATGTATAATTATTAACATGTTAACTTACTCTATATTATGAAAATTGAGAAGCAAAAACTAAATGTTAAGGAAATTGTTAATGCAGGACAAAAAGTATATTTAGGATATCTATTGTTAGATATGATTAATGACGAAAAAAACAACTATTTTACCATAAATAACAAGAAGTGCTTATCATTCAGTGAATACGTAACAGAATTAGTTAAAAAAGAAAATGTAAATGAGTTTCAGAAAAAAGTACAAATTGGAAAAAAGCATTATGAGATTCAGATAAAAGCAAATTCTGATGGTCAATATAATGTAAAAATTGCTAATAGTATTGAAGCTACTGATGCTGCAACATCTGATGGAGAAGACTCAGGATATGACAGTGATGACAATCAAAGTACTAAGGCTCAAAACATTGAATTTAAACCTAAAAATAAGTACAATCATGAGGATTTTTTTAATTTATGTAACGCACATGAATTAACCTTTAGCTGCAATGATCAAGGTAATTATGCTTTTAGTACTAAAATAGATAACCATACAATTGGTGGTCCTGATAAAATTGATCTCTATCCAATACATATTTCCAATCTTTATCAGATGATAAATCATATAAAAGATGATACAAAAGATCCTAATGTATTAATTTCCATGGCAACAGGGTCTGGAAAGTCATTTACACAAGCATTATGGACTTTTGTGTTAGATTTAGCAGGTTATCATGGAGTCTGTGCAGTTCATCAAGATGCTTTAGCAGGTCAATTAGAAGAAGATTTTGGTAGGTTGTTACCAAGTAGTATCACTGATAAGGTCAAAGTATGTGATAAAGGTAGAATGGGTGATATAGACTCTAGTACACATATGATCACTACTCATGATATGCTTTTTAAAGAAAAATCAAGCGAGTTTGAAGATTTATTCACTAAAAATAATAAATGGTGGGTTAGTGTTGATGAGGCGCATAATGCAACTAAGGTGGAGTTATACAAAAAAAGCATTGGAAATTTAAAAACCCCCATTGCATTTTTAACTGCCACACCTTCAGAAGTCATTGCTAAACAAGTTAGTTGCGTTATTAATCTTTCTCTTAAAGAAAAAGAAGAACAAGGGATTTCCAAATCACCTGTTATAAAAACTAAAATAGCAGCAAGCCGTATCCAAAAAGCTAAAAAGAAATCCGAATTTAAATTTGGGGAAAGAATAGCATTGTGGTTTGCCAGTGTTATTGAAAAAGAAAGATTAAGTTCAGCACATGAATGCATTGGTAACATTGAGGAATGTGTAATCTACAGGAAAACTACTGATCCTTTTTATGTAACAAATGTTAAGAATAGTAATGAAAATGATATTAAAAAGAGCCTTAGATGGAACGTTTATCTACCAATAGGAGAAAAGTTTTTAGGTTTAGTTGGGCGTGGTAGCCACGATCCAGTAGTCAATTTTCATCTTATGCTAAATGGTGATGAAGTTGATAGTGCATATGAAAATGGCAACAAAGTTTCTCGTCAAAATGTGTATGATTTTTTTGGATTAGATGGTTTGTCTTCTCATGGAACAAAGTTAGATGAAGCTTATTTGAACAAATATAAAGAGTCAAAGAAAGAACTGAAAAAAGCAAGTTTGCGTAATTATTTGGTAGATCATAATGATTGTGATTCAAATCAAGCAGAGGATTTTATAGAAAATAATGTAGATTATTTTAATGATGCTGCAAAATATCAAGAATTTCATGTTCTGCACGGTATTATTGAAAATACTATCTCTTATTTAACTGGTTACGATAGTATTACCTTAGATCATAAGAGATGCCATGATCTGGACTCATTAGTGAATGAAGTCAAAACCAAATTATTGTCTCAAACTGTTGAGGAGCATACAACTCAAATATTAACAAATCTCGTTAGCGAAGGTATCCCGGAAAGCATAGCAGAAGATATAGCAGAGCAAAAAAGTATAATCTTAAAAACTTTGGAAAGAAATCAAAGCAAAAATGAATTTTTTAAAATGATTGTCGATAATTGGGTGCTTGATAAAAGAATTCATGATGCATATCTCGATAAGAAGCAGTTATCAGATTTACAATCATTTTGTCAAAAACATAAAACTATCTTTTTAGTTAATGGGTTGCAGAAAACTGCTACAAAAATTGAGGATAATAGACCATTTTTTAATTTAAAAGAAAAGAGCTTTACGCTATCTGAAGATGGTAATGATGAAGCAAAGAGTATTACAAAGCATAAACTCAGCACTATAGAGGCACTAGACGATACAACGTTGCAATATTATTATGAACCTAACTATTGTGCTGCAGAATATACTGAAAAAGTGGTTGATAAGCTATTTAAGAAGGGGCTTATAGGTTCGTATATTACTAGCGAAAAGACTACTGGATTTAATGATATTAGCTTATGCAATGTTGGCCTTATCACAGATAAAACAGACGACAACATTAATGACCCAGCTGAAATTATACAGGCTTTTGGTAGAAATAGAGGGTTAAATTGGGCAAAACAGCCGACTTTTTTTCTTGTGACAAAACAGGAGGTAAAGGTCAGTTTTGATGTTAATGAATTAACTAAAAATGGCTATGTTAAAGCTCTAAATAAAGCTGATAAGAAACATCACAAGGAATTAGTAAAAAGACTTGGATCTAAGATTGCAAGACAAATACAAGATTATATTGATGTAAATACCGAACCATCAGGGGAAATTAATTCTAGTCATTTAGAGAACAAGTTAATCGAAATTATCTGGGGTGAGTATGAAGATTTATATAATAAAAACAACCATGATAACGAAAAAACAAAAAGTGATTTTATCGATGCTTTAAATGATACATATAAGATACTTTACTCTTATAAAGATGATATAAAGAAAAATTATCAGCTACCTGTTTCAGCTCATGTAATAACTTTTATCTTGGAATTTATCACAAAAATTATCTATTGGTTCCTATCACATTCTTCATATAAAGAGTTTAAACAAGAAGCGAAGGAATTAGAAAACAGTGAAAAAAAAGCTGAATTAATAAATGAAAGAACATACGCACATATCATTCAAAATTATCGATATAAAGATATTATTAGTAATGGGCTAGCGCTTAAAAAAGTGATGTTTTTAATGAAAGATAAAGCCAAATGCAGCCAAGATTTTGTAATAGCAAATCTGCATAAGTTTGTAAAAACAGAAAAAGCTGAAGAATTGAAACAATTAGATCAGTCAATTAAAGAATTATTAAATAAATTGGTTGCGACTACTAGCCTCAGCGAGAAACAGAAGAAACAAATATCATATTACGTTAATGAGAAAAATTCTTGGATTAAAGAAATGTATGATAATAAGCAGCAGTTATCTTTCGTTAACATTAATAATGAAGTTATATTTAATCTAATTTCAAGCGATCCTACACTTAAGCAGTATTTAGAGAAAGAAGAAATCACGGAAGAGAAATTTGATATTAATCTTTTTGATCCATCTGTTATACAAGAGTTTATGAAATTGCAATCTTTCAACCTAATCAAAGAGTTAATGAATGATTATGAAAACGTTGTAGATAAATGTAAAACAGAAGAATATATAGCAAACAGTACAGCTCATTATTTTCAGTCTGAAACTTATCAAAAGTTGCTTCATTATTTCATATCACCACTTAAAGAAGAGCATCTGTTAGCTATTTTAAATTCAATTTATCCGCAAGATAATGTTGATGGAAAAGTATCAAACGTGGAAAAGTTGAAAAAAATATCAAAGTTTAAAAAATCCATAAAGAATAGGGAACAATTTGGAGAGATAGTAAAAGAGTGTGGAGGTACAGAGGAGATAAGTAAAATTCAGGAATATATCTCTGACACATGCTTTGAAATTTTACACTGTCATTGTTATTATCACAACATGGGAAAAAAAGGTGAATATATTCGTGATGAAAAGGATAAAATAAAACCAAAGTTATATTGCGAAGAAGGTGGTCAAAAACATAAAATATGGACAATGAAAGATGCTGACGATAGCTATGTGGTTTTTATGCATAAAAAAGTTCAATTTATTAATGGCAATACCCAATCTTTTGATGATATTGGTGAAATAGATCTCTTAGATAATCAAAAGAAAATTGAGCATGGACAAGAAGCTGCAGATAATCTTCTGTTATTCAATAAAACTCTTAAAAATCATAAAAATAATACAAGTAGTGCAATAAAAATAGAAGAAGTAGCACCAAAATTGATTGATTTGAAACAATTAAAAAATACAGAGTGTTATAATGCTGTTCAACAGGAAAAAGAAAGTTACTATAATAAATAACATCGTTACTTAGGTGCCCAAGATACTTGTTATACAGGAAGGGTATTGTGCGGACATCTATCAACAAATGATAGCTATTCTCAAGTAGCCTTTGCTATGCATTCTATAGTGTAAAGTATTAGTGGCAAATCTTGATTTTTGTTAATATAAATTAAGCTTTTAATTAATTTTCTTTAATAAAAGAGTAAAATATATTACTTATGGTGGTAGATAGAAAAGTAGGTATGGGTATATTATAAAAAATGTAAAAATTATTGGATAAGAGGTAAATTCAAAATTTGCAGCTGCATTAAATATGAATGTATTAAAATCTAGCCTTAAAATGGCACAGGTAAAACAACAATCACATTAGTTCAAAATGAAGGATATTATTATCGTTGGTTCTGGTCCGGTTGGATCATTTATAGCTACACTCTGTACACAACTTGGTCTTAATGTTACTGTTTACGAAAAACGTCAGGAATTTTCTCGCAGTATTAACATAAAAATAGAAAATGACTTTTTTAAAGCAGTACAAGAGGTACTTTTTCAGTTAAATATAGAAACTGAGTTCTTTGCAAAATTAAATGAACATCTACATAACCAGAAGAACAGAATTCTTATAAAAGATTTGGAAGAGAGATTTATCACAGAAGCTAAGTCTCTAGGAGCTAAATATATAATAGGGGAAGTAGAGAGCTTTAAGGAATTACATAAAGAATATAAGGATCTAAACCCTTTAATACTCGACTGTACGGGAAGAAACAGTAAATTAAGAATCAGTGAATTCGGTCCTGATCAAGATAATATAGTTACCACTCCGCTTCAACACGCAATGTATATCAACTTTAAAGCAAAAGTTACTGGTAATATATCTTCCTTGTATCAAGTTATAAAATATATTAAAAACATAAAGCTTACTAAAGTTGTAGTAAGTAAAAGTAAAGATAATAATGATTTCTCAGATATAACGTTACCAGTTTTTATAACTGATGAGCTAGCTGAAGTTTTTGATAGGGAATACCCAAATATAAATAGGGAACCTTTAAATCCATTTAATTCTCCAAACTCAGTTCCAGATAGCATCTTCTTACCAATATCTTCTTTGCTTGGGAATCTTATAATAGATGGATGCGATATTGATTTAGATAGTGTTAAAGTAAAAAAGATAGAAATTAGCTGCGGACACGCTCAAAGAAGAAGTAAAGATATAGCATATCCAACAATAATTTGAAGGATTCATAAGAAAGAAGAATCAACGGCATGACGAAAAGACTTGAACAGAGGGATGTTCTTCCTAGCGCTGTGTTTGATAACAAACCAATGAGGTTCAATTTTATTAAAGTCAGGAGAATATGGTGGAAGA
>BNGT01000012.1 GCA_016860565.1 Candidatus Mesenet longicola
AAACGCACCCCAGTCAGTAATTTTATGATTATAACCTCCAGTTCCAAGTTTTTTTGATTGAAAATCCCCTGTTTCCTTACGTCTTTGCTGCCATTCATACAATTTCCTATCTTAAACCTCTGACCAACAGATGCTCTACTTTCTCCTTCATCCACATTGCCTTTTTCCTTAAATCATAACTGTACGGTGCTTGCCTCCTAAATCTTTACCTTATCTCATTCAGATCTTTAAAGGAAGGGCTATAACTATAGATGAGGGTAAAAGTAAAGGAAGCATCACGTTATTATCAGCATTGCTTAAATTGCTGCTAATGATTTGGTATTACTCAATTTACAGATACAGTAGCTAAAATAGCCATCGTATTTGATATGTCAGCAGAAGAAGCTGACGATGCTGTTACTAAGCTTTCCAATGTTTATAATATTGACATTAGATCTCTTTCGAAACTCAAATAGAAAGTTTAAAATTGTAAATACCAGCAATTATAATATATACTAAAATAAATAATAAACTTCAATTTACCAATAAAAAGTAATATTGTTGATACATTCTAGCTAACTTTTAATTGTGTATCAGAAATTTTCAATTGGATTAAGATCTGGTGAATATGGAGGAAGATAGAGTAATCTGCCTTTTCTATTAATTCTTTTGTTTTAGCAGTTTTATTGCATTATCCATAACTATAGTTGTGCTAACAGCGGTAATAATATTTGTTCTAGCCATGTATTGAATACTTCTTTATCACATCCTCCAATGAAAGTCATTGATGCAACAAATCTTCTTCCAATCCAGTTTCCTATCATACTGATTTTTTGACGTTTTTTACCTGGAATATTTGCTTCTCTCCTCGTGGAATATTCTCTATATAGCTTATTATCAATCTCGATTATCATCTATTTATACAATGCTTGAATGATCTATTTTTTCTCGATAAAATTCTCTCATGATTTCGCTCTTGATAAAATGTGACTTTCTTTTTTAGCCATCTGTATAATGTTGCTATTCCTATTTCTAAAAGCTCCACAACTTCAGCCTTTCTTTTTTAACTGAAGATAATGCTTTTTCTCTTAAATCTACGCTGTATGGCATTTTTCCTAAATCTATGGAAGCAGAAAATTGGCAGAATTTTATTGTTTTTTTTAAATTTTTAAATCCTACTCACAGCAACTGTTTTATGATTTGAATAATTAGGAAATTTCTATTTATCTTGTCTATCATTTTTCTGCTCTCTTGAATGGATATCTTTATTTTAATTTAAATAAACTGTTAATTTGAGCAGATAATTTTTTACTACTGCGAAAATGGACTCTTAAGTATTGATTATGTGAATTTGCTGCCTTATTAACTATAAAGCTGCAGTTTTTAATTGAAAATGAGCCAAGTGTTCTGAGTTCAACATTACCGCCATCTTGAAAACAATCTACAATGGATGAGAAAAAAATGTTGATAATTGTTGCTACATTACTTTTTAACAAAGTTTTTTTTTATGCGCTGAATTAAAGATATTTTTGTTGCCATAGCTATTTTAAGTTAAAAATTTTCTATATTATGCACATACTTAGGTCTAAGTTTTATAAGATAAACAAACGCTATATGTTCCAATCTCTGTGACTTCGACATCAATTTTTTGCATTGGATTGAATTCTTTATCTTTTGGCAAATTACTACTTTCAATTAAAATAGTTACACCACCTGCAACCTCAACTAATACGTTTTGCTCTTCTATTTTTACAACAGTTGCTTTTAATTTATCACCTACTTGAATAGTATTTAAAAACCCTTCAAAAGGATCGTATTCAAGCTGTTTTATTCCAAGATTAATCTTAAATTTATTAATGTTAATCCTTAGAATTTTCGCTTTTATTTTATCCCCAATCTTATATTTCCTAATTTCGTCTTTATAATCTTGAGACCAACTTAAATCTGCTGCATTTATAGTACCGTATATATCTTGAAAATCCTCAAACTCAACTATTACACCATATTTTGCAATATCCTTTACTATACAAGTTACTACTAAACCTAAGCTATGCTTGGTTACAAACTCTTGTAGTGGATTTTCAATGCACTCTTTTACACTTAAACCCATTTTATGCTGTTCTGCATTAATGCTTAAAACCTTTACACGTACTTCCTGCCCCTTCTTTAATAGTTGGCTTACTAATAATTTGCTTCTTTTCCAAGTTATTTCACTTGAGTGTACTAAACCCTCAATCCCTTGACTAAGCTTAACAAACGCACCATATTCTTCTTGACGATGTGGTATTGATTCTTGTGTGCGTATAGCTATATTAGTCACATATCCTACATGTTCACTACCAATAGTATATTTTTCTTCAATCCCCTCCCAAGGATCTTTTTCCAGCTGCTTGATACCTAGGGAAATTCTACCTTTTTCCCTATCAATCTTTATAATCTTAGCTTTAACATTTTGACCAAGTGAAAAAAATGCTGGAAGATAGGGACGTGATGAACGACACCAAGTCACATCTGTTTTATATAGTAACCCATCTATTATACCTATTTCATTAGATTCATGAATTCTTATAAATGCACCATAACTTGCTATACTTTTTACTTTGCCTTCTACAATATCGCCTTCATTCAATCCCTTTAGGAATTTTGCCTTCACTTCTGCATAAGCAGCTTCCAAAATTCTCTTTCTTGATATTACAATATTTGCTTGAGCTCTATCCATCTTTTCTATTAAAAACTTTTGCTTTGTTCCAATTAAAAATTGAAAATCATCAATTTGTTTTACATCTACCTGGCTATTGGGTAAAAAGGCTACCAAACCGTCTATATCTACAGAAAAACCACACTTAATCTGCCTTGTAATCACTCCTTCAACTTCTTGACCTGTTTTAGAAGCTTCTTCCAATCCTTCCCATAATTCTATTCGTAAAGCTTTCTCACGGCTAAGAATAACATTCCCATTCCGTCCTTCTATTTTCTCTAAATATACCCTAACTTTAGAACCAATTATTACCTCTGAGGGTAAGCTATC
The DNA here is from genome assembly GCA_016860565.1 of Candidatus Mesenet longicola. Taxonomy (GTDB): domain Bacteria; phylum Pseudomonadota; class Alphaproteobacteria; order Rickettsiales; family Anaplasmataceae; genus Mesenet; species Mesenet longicola. The sequence continues at coordinate 3,008 of BNGT01000012.1, forward strand.
TTTTACATAAAATTCTTTAATCGGTACCCTTCCTTCAGACTTTAGATTAGCATCAATTATAAAATCCTCATTTTCAATCTTAACAATTCTACCTTCTACTATTTTGCCTTCTTGTATTTTATTTTCTGAAAGAGATCCAAGCAAACCTTCAAAATCATAACTTGATTCTTCGTTATTTAATATACTCTCATCTATGAATTTGTTGGATAATAATTTATTAATGTATATTGTAGGTTTTAACCTGTTCATTTAAAATTAACCTAGTTTTCATTTAACTTAAACTGTAATTTATTTTATTACAAGTATTTTTTTCGTAATCTCATTAAAAGCTTGTTCTAATTTTATGTATGAAGAATCGATGTAAATTGCATCTTCTGCTTGTGTTAAGGGTGCTATACTTCTGTTTGTATCTCTGATGTCCCTCTCTATCAATTTTAATAGCACCTGCTTATATGTTAATCTTTTCTTTAATGAGATCAACTCTTTAAAACGCCTCCGAGCTCTAACAGATAGTTTTGCAGTGATAAAGAATTTTATGTCTGCATCTGGGCACACTATTGATCCTATATCTCTTCCATCTAAAACCGAACATTGAGAATAAGCAAGTTCTCTCTGTATATCTAATAAGATAGACCTTATTTCCTGTTTAGCTGCGAGTATTGATGCTAATTTGCCAATTTCTTCTGAGTATAGTTCTTTATTATCACTGCTATAATAGTCATCAATTGTTAGAGAAGGAAATTGCTCTAAGAATTCTTTATTGATGTATCGATTTTGCTTGCTTAATTTGAGCGCAAGTATTCTATATAATTTTCCAGTATTTATATATTGGAAGTTAAAAAATATAGCAACTTTTTTAGCGATAGTGCTTTTTCCCGAAGCAGCTGGGCCATCAATTGCTACTATGAAACAGTTCTTTCTTTTCATTTATTATATATTGAATATAAAACAATTGCTGCAGCATTAGAAACATTCAAACTATCAATATTAGGTGATATTGGTATTTTGATTAAAAAATCACAATTTTCTTTAACTAATCTTCTTAATCCTTTGTCTTCTGATCCTACAATGATTATTCTTTTATCATAAAATTTAGAGATTGAGTCTAAATTTTGGTTTGTATGACAATCAAGTCCGTAACACCAATATCCTTGTTCTTTTAATAATTTAATGGTTTTTACGATATTTGTAACATACAATAAAGGTGTAATTTCTAATGTACCACTTGCAGCTTTAGCTATTGAAGCATTTTCACATGGTGAATGTTTGTAAGTTAAGATCAATGCATCTACTCCAAAACATGCTGAAGTTCTCAAAATTGAGCCTATGTTATAAGTATCAGTGATCTGATCTAATATTAAGATAGTAGACTTATTTATAGATTTTTCTATAATTTCCTGTAGTTCAAAATTTTTTAATGGAGCAACTTTAAGTGCTATTCCCTGATGATTAACATGAGGTGCTAAAATAGTATTAAATTTATTAGTTTCTATCACTTTTAAATTTTTTGCTTCTATATAATTTTTTATCTCTTTGTAATTTTGCTTATAAAAAGTTGGACTAAGTAATAACTCGTAGCATAACCTATGTTCATTTTTTAACGCAGAAATGCAAGTATGTTTTCCATAGAGCCAAAATTGCTTCATTATTGAATATATAAAATGACACGATAAAATCTATTATATTAGAAAAATCAAAGATTTAGCAATTTTTACATTAATTTCTTGACACAATATAAGCTTTAACTTACTAATATAAGCTTTAAAATTAGGTAATGTTAATTGAGGAGGGGTGACCGAGTGGTTAAAGGTAACAGACTGTAAATCTGTCCGCGTTAGCGTACGTAGGTTCGAATCCTACCTCCTCCATTATTAGTGCGGGTATAGCTTAGTGGTAGAGCCCTAGCCTTCCAAGCTAGTGGTGTGGGTCCGATTCCCATTACCCGCTCTTTGTTTTTATTTGTTTTTTGAGGCACGCATGAGTGAAGTAGAGAAGAGGAAATGTCATATAAACACAGGGACGATAGGGCATGTTGACCATGGGAAGACGACGTTAACAGCAGCGATTACAAAAGTGTTAGCGAGCAAAGGGCAAGCTAAAGCTATAGGATATGATCAAATTGATAAAGCGCCAGAAGAGAAGGAGAGAGGGATAACTATTTCAACTGCGCATGTTGAATATGAAACGGAGAGTAGGCATTATGCGCATATAGATTGTCCTGGTCATGCTGATTATGTAAAAAACATGATAGTTGGTGCTGCACAGATGGATGTAGCAGTGCTTTTGGTATCTGCGGTTGATGGTCCTATGCCACAAACAAGAGAGCATGTATTGCTTTCAAGGCAAGTAGGAATAGAACATATCATAGTTTTTTGCAATAAAGTTGATGTTGCAGAGCAAGATATGATAGAGTTAGTAGAGATGGAGGTTAGGGAATTACTCAGTAAGTATGGTTATAGTGGTGATGATATTGTAATAATAAAAGGTTCTGCACTTAAAGCATTAGAAGGCGATAACAGTGAATTAGGTGAAGGTGCAATATTAAAATTAATGGAAGAATTAGATAAAATTCCTGAACCTATAAGAGATTTAGATAAGGCATTTTTAATGCCGATAGAGGATGTATTTACAATACCTGGACGTGGTACAGTAGTAACAGGTTGTATTGAGCGTGGTATAATAAAAGAAGGTGATGAGATAGAAGTGATTGGACTTAGAGAAGTACAGAAGACAGTTTGCACTGGTGTTGAGATGTTTAAAAAGAAGTTAGGAAGTGGAAAAGCTGGTGATAATGTTGGTATTCTGTTGCGTGGTATAAAGAGAGAAGATGTAGAAAGGGGGCAAGTTTTAGCGAAACCTGGTACAGTTATGCCACATAAGAAATTTAAGGCTGAAATATATGTATTAAAAGCAGAAGAAGGAGGCCGTAAAACACCATTTGGGTCACATTATCAGCCACAATTTTATTTTAGAACAACTGATGTAACTAGTAACATGAAAATTTTAGACGGTAAGGAAATTGTAATGCCTGGAGATCAGGTAAGTATGGAAGTAGAATTGCAGAATCCTTATGGAATAGCAATGGATAAGGGATTGAGGTTTGCAATAAGAGAAGGTGGTAAGACTATCGGTTCTGGTATTGTTAATGATATTTTAGTGTAGGTTTTATTGCATGAGAGAGTAGCTCAATTAGGTAGAGTGTTGGTCTCCAAAACCAAAGGTTGTAGGTTCGATTCCTATCTCTCTTGCTTTTTTATTAGGTTAGTGATGATAAAAACCTTAATATGTTTTTTTGGTGAAATAAAACACGAAATTGTTAAAATTTCTTGGGTAAAAAAAGAAGAGGTTATGTCCTTTTTATTTTTAACTATAGTAGTAATATTATGTTTTTCTGTTTTTTTTTGTTTAGTGGATCTTACATTTTTTTATGTAATTAGAGTTCTACTTGGGATTATATATGATATATAAATCAGAAGAATATTTGGAAGAAGAGAGAAGGGTGCAAATATTTTTTAACACTATAGATGCCGTACAAGATGCAGATGAAGAAAGTTTAAAAGGTGTAATAGAAGTTTTTAAAGAAATATTAGCGCAAGGAATTGATGTTAATATCAGGAATGAAGAAGGTGAAACACCTTTAATAAAGATTCTTAATTTAATTCCGACATCTGGTGATAAAGAAGATCAGTATTATGAAATGATCAATCTACTTATGAAAAATGATGAACTAGATATAAATCTTAAAGATAATAATGGAAGGAATGCTTTAGATCTTGCTGTTTTATATTTGCTCGAAGAAATAATAGATTTATTATTGTATCATAAATCTATGACTTGTGATACATTGAAAAGAACGATTCAATCTAATGGACAAGATGATTTTAGTGAAGCAGTAAAGGAAAAAATAAAAAATTGTAAGCTTTATAGAGAGGATTTGGAAAAACAAGAGTATAAATGGTATATTATAGAAACTTTGCCACGGAATGAAGAAAGGGTCTGTAATTCTATTTTAGATCCGGCAAGGAAATTATATCCTTTTTTTGTTAAAAAGACGCTTGCACCTTTTGTAGAAAATGCAACTAAGAAAACTTTTCTTTATCCACGTTATGTGTTTGTGTGTATGAAATTGTGTGACAAATCTCTTAAGATTATAAAAAATATAGAAGGGGTTTTTAGGTTCTTGGGTGGAGATAAACCGCGGATAGTAAGTGATATTGAAATTGATGTTGTGCTTAATAATTTAGGTCGTAATGAGTTTTGTAATCAATCTAAACGGAAGTATGAAGTTGGGGAATCTGTGATAATTACACAAGGTGCATTCAAAGGTTTTTGTGGAGAATTGTTTTGTGTTAATTATGATAGAGGTGTTGCCAAAGTGAATGCAAGGGTATTTAAATTTTGTACATCACCAGTAGAAGTTAGATTAGATCAAATAGAAAGAGAAGAAAAGGATTAATTATGAAGAGTGCTATTGTTACATCTAGAGTTAAGTTAAGCATGAATGTGGGTAAGGCAGTGCCAGGGCCTAAGATTGCTTCTGTCCTTGGTCCACGTGGTATTGCTATACCTAAATTCTGTGAAGCTTTTAATAAAATGACTGGCGATAGTAATAAATATAAAATTGGAGACTCAATTGCAGTAAGGGTAATTGTGTATGATAACAAATCTTATGACCTTTTTGTTAATAATGCACCTGCAGTTTCTGATTTATTGAAACAAGCTACTTGCTTGGCAAAGGGAACAAGTGATCCTGGTAAGAAAATTGTATCTAAGATTGATAAATCCGTGCTGACTGATATAGCTAAGCGTAAGATGTCTGATATGAAAATTAATAAATTAAAATCTGCGCTAAAAATGGTGTTAGGTACTGCTCGTTCCATGGGTATAGAAATTGAAGGTCTAGAAGAAGATTAATTTATAGGTATTGGATGCAACAAGATAATTTACAAGCTTATGATATTATTGATTGTTTAGAAATGATTGTGGGTTCTTCGTCAACTAAATTTGTTGAATCTGTTGATGTTGCTGTGAGGCTTAATGTAGATGTGCGTAAGCCTGAGCAGCAGGTTAGGGGTGTAGTTGTGTTGCCTAAAGGTATTGGAAAAGATATTAAAGTTGCTGTATTTACTGATAATGAATGTTTATTAAAGGAATTAGAATTTATAGCAAATATTGCTGGTGGTGAGGATTTAGTTAATTCTGTAAAGGAAAATAAGAAGCTGCTAGATGTTGATTGGTGTATTACAACTTATGATTTTGTGGAACGCATTAAACCTATTGCCAAAATTCTCGGGCCTAAGGGGCTTATGCCTGATCCAAAATTTAACACTGTAACATCTGAAATTGTCAAAACAGTTAACATTATAAAATCTGGTCAAATTAAATTTAAGACTGATAAATACGGTATTATTCATGCTAAAATAGGAAATGTACAATTTAGTGTTAAGGATTTATTTGCAAATTTTATGGCTTTGGTGAAAGCTATAAATGACGTTAAACCTAATGGTATAAAAGGGGATTATTTTAAGAGTATTTTTATTAATTCAACTATGGGTAAATCTTTAATGGTTGATAAAGTGGGAAAAATATTTTCTAAGGAGTATTATAGTGAAGCGTAGTTGTAAGAAAAAGCATTTGAATAATTTAATAAATATTATATCTCAAAATAGTTTTGTAATTTTAGTTAATTTTAATTGTCTTGTCGCAGATTATTCAGTTAACTTAAGAAACGAAATAAAATCTACAGATGGTGATTTTCTTGTTGTAAAAAATAGCTTAGCTCGTATAGCTATTACTAAAATAGGTAAGTTTAATTTTTTACTTGATAAATTTATCGGCCCAGTTGCAATAATATATTCATCAGATATGATAGCAACTGTAAAAGTCTTAGTGGATTTTATTAATAATGATCATGGAAGAGTATCTATAATTTGCGCAACTAATTCAGATCGATTATTGACTAAAGATGATGTTGTTGCATTAGCTAAGTTACCTTCTTTAGATGAAGTGCGTGCTAAGATAATGCGTTTAATATTTATGATTCCTAATAGATTAGCTCATCTTTTAAATTTACCTGCTAGTAGGGTATTCAGAGTTTTAAACTCTAAATAAAAATCTTTATTATTATTGAGGTTATTGTTATGAACAGTGAAATTAATGAAAAAAGTTCTTTATTAGAACAAATACTTTCTTTGGATTTATTACAAGCTGCTGAGCTTGCTAAGGAATTAGAGAATAAATTAGGGCTACCCTTAATGGGTTCGTATGCTCATTCTACTCAAAGTTCAGTAGAAAGTGGTTCTGAAGCCCCTATAGTTGAAAAAACAGAGTATAGTGTTATTTTAAAAGAATTTGGTAGTGATAAAAAGGTATCAATTATTAAAGCTATAAGGGAAATAAAAGTGAGTTATAATCAGGGTGAATTGACTTTAAAAGGTGCTATGGATTTTATTGGGTCATTACCAAAAGCTGTAGTCTCTAATACATCAAAAGAAGAGGCTGAAAAGATTAAAAAAATGCTTATAGACGCTGGTGCATCTATAGTTGAACTTGAATAGTATTAATTTAATTATACTTTAATTTTGAGACACTTAAATGACTTCTTCCTTATCTTTAATGAGTAATTTGAATCTTTCTGCTTCAATTCCAAGGCTTTCTTATGCAAGATTAGCTGATTTAAGGAATTTTTTAGTAGATTTAATAAAAGTACAAAGAGATTCATATAGCTCTTTTGTTGATATGAATCTTGATGGTAAAAATAAATTAGATTCTATATTTCATTCAGTTTTTCCAATTTGTGATCCATTAGGGCGTGCAGTTCTTGAATTTGTAAGTTGTAAAATCGATAATCCTAAATATGATGAATATGAATGTATAAAACGAGGCATAACTTTTTCTATTGCTATTCGTGTAATGCTACGTATTACCGTTTTAGATACTCAAGAACTTAAAGAGATGAAGAATGAGGATGTTAAAGATAAGAATATAAAGTACTTTAAGGAACAGGAAGTATTGATTGGTGAATTACCAATGATGACTACCAAAGGAACTTTTATTATTAATGGAGTTGAAAAAGTTATAGTCTCTCAAATGCATAGATCTCCGGGTGTCTTTTTTGATAATGATAAAGGTAAAACATATAGTTCAGGTAAAATAATTTACTCTGCTCGTATTATTCCTTATAGAGGCTCATGGTTAGATTTTGAATTTGATGCAAAAGATATTCTCTATTTTCGTATTGATAGAAAGAAAAAATTACCTGTATCTTTTTTATTGAGAGCATTGGGTTTATCAAATAATGATATACTTGAAAATTTCTATAAAAAAGTAAAATATGTTAGACATGGAGATCGTTGGAGAGTTCAATTTTCGCTTGAAGGGCTTCAGAATATTAAGCTGCCTTTTGCTCTGACTGATATTAATAATAATGTTTTATTAGAAGCAAATGTAAGAATAACTTCTAAGCTAGTTAAGAAATTATATGAGGATGGTTTAAGAGAATATTTTATACCATTTACTGCTATATGTGGCTTATTTTTAGCAGAAGATTTAGTTGATGCATCAACTAATGCTGCACTTTTTTCAACCGGAGATTTATTAACTATTGAAGATGTAAAAAAAATAAAACTACTTTCTATTAATGAAATCTCCTTATTAAACATAGATAATATTTCAATTGGACCGTATATTTTGAATACGTTGTTTTTAAATAAAAATATATCTTATCAAGATGCTTTGTTTGAAATATATCGAATTTTACGTCCAGGTGAAGCTCCAACACTAGAGTTGGCAAAGTCCTTTTTTAATAATTTATTCTTTAATAATGAATATTATAACCTATCTGATGTTGGTAGAGTAAAACTTAATTTTCATCTTGGGTTAAATTATGATGAAAGTTTAACAATTTTAACTGTAGATGATATTATCGAGGTAATAAAAAATCTGGTTTTATTACGTGATAGTAAGGGAGAGAGTGATGATATTGATCATCTTGGTAATAGAAGAATAAGATCTGTTGGAGAATTTATTGAAAATCAGTTTAGATTAGCTTTAATCAAGCTCCAACGTGTTGCTATTGATTATATGTCAATTGCTAATTTTGATGATGTAGCGCCGCGTGATTTTGTTAATCCAAGGGTCCTTACTACTGTTTTAAAAGATTTTTTTAATTCTTCTCAGCTTTGTCAATTCATGGATCAAACTAATCCTTTATCTGAGATAACTCATAAGCGTCGATTATCAGCTTTAGGACCTGGTGGATTGACAAGAGATAGGGCAAGTTTTGAAGTACGGGATGTACACACAACTCATTACGGGCGTGTTTGTCCTATTGAAACGCCAGAAGGGCAAAATATAGGATTAATCAATAGTTTAGCTGTATATGCTCGTGTTAATAAATATGGCTTTATTGAGAGTCCTTATTGTAAGGTAGTAGATGGTGTAGTAACTAATCAGATAGAATATCTTTCTGCAACAGAAGAGGGTTTCTATTATATTGCTGACGCTAGTGCAAAACTTGATAAAAATAATCACTTTATTGATGATATGTTATATTGTCGTTATGGTGGTAACTTTACGATGATTCAAAGTAATCAAGTAAATTATATTGACGTTGCTCCTAAGCAAGTTGTTTCTATTGCGGCTTCACTTATTCCTTTTTTAGAAAACGATGATGCTAACAGAGCATTAATGGGTTCAAATATGCAGCGTCAGGCAGTGCCTTTGTTAAAGCCTGAAGCTCCATTAGTTGGTACTGGTATGGAGTCTATAGTTGCAGCTGATTCTTGTTATGTTATCTTAGCCAAGCGAGATGGCATAGTTGATCGTGTTGATGGCATATATATAGTTATTCGTGTTCTTGATGCAGAAAAAGAAAAATATTTGGATGTAGATATCTACAAAATGAGGAAATTTTCTCGTTCTAATCATAGTACTTGTATTAATCAAAGGCCTTTAGTAAAGCCTGGTGATTATGTGAAAAAGGATGATGTTATTGCTGATGGTTTTGCAATTGATAAAGGGGAGCTTGCTCTTGGAAGGAATTTATTAGTAGCATTTATGTCATGGCAAGGTTATAACTTTGAAGATTCAATTATCATTTCGAATACAGTTGTACAAGAAGATATTTTTACTTCAATACACATAGAGGAATTTGAATGTGTAGTTCGTGATACAACTTTAGGATCTGAAAGAATAGTTCGTTCTGTTCCTGATGTTAATGAGGAGTATTTGCATCATTTGGATGATGTAGGGATTGTAAATGTCGGAGCAAAAGTTAAATCTGGTGATATTCTTGTTGGTAAAGTTACTCCTAAGCCTTCAGTTTCTTTACAGCCTGAAGAAAAGCTATTAATAAGCATTTTTGGTGAAAAAATATTTGATTGTACAGATTCTTCATTATATTTACCACCTGATATTGAAGGAACTGTAATAGATATAAACATATTGATGCGTAGAGGTATCGAAGAGAATGATAGGTTCTTATTGATAAAGCAAAGAGAAATAGCGAATTTTAAGAAGGAATATGGATACGAAACTGATATAGTAAGTAATTATTTTTATAATAAGTTAAAGGAAATTTTAATTAATTCTTGCATTGAGCAAGATAGTAAGGCGCTTACTGTAACTGAAGAACTCTTAAATTCTATTGCAAAAAGTCAATGGTGGAATTTGAAAATAAGTGATTCTTCTCTCTTAGAGGAAATAGAAAAATTAGAAAAAGAATTCAATCTAAAAATGGATAATGTCCATGCTAAATTTAAACAGAAAATGGAGCAATTAAATTCTAGTTATGATTTACCTCAAGGTGTTTTAACTATAGTAAAAGTATTTGTTGCGGTGAAACATGGGTTGCAACCTGGCGATAAAATGGCAGGACGTCATGGTAATAAGGGTGTTATTTCTCGGATTGTTCCAGTGGAAGATATGCCATATTTGGAAGATGGAACTCCTGTTGACATAATTCTTAATCCTCTTGGCATTTCATCTAGAATGAATATAGGACAAATACTTGAAACTCATTTAGGTTTAGCATGTGTAAAATTAGGGGAAAAAATTGGCAAAATGTTAGATGATTCTGATAAAATCTCAGTATCTGACCTGCGGAGTTTTTTGTTACAAATTTATTGTAATGATCATGCTATGTGTGATCAGATAAAAGCATTAAATGATAACTGTTTGATATCATTTGCAGGAAGAATACGTAAAGGTATACCTATTGCAGCTCCTGTATTTGAAGGTCCAAAAGACTATGAAATAGCTAGATTGCTTGAGCTTGCCGGCGTAGATAAATCTGGGCAATTAGAGTTATATGATGGGAGAAGCGGTGAAAAATTTAACCGAAAAATGACAGTAGGGTATATATATATGCTCAAATTACATCATCTTATTGATGATAAGGTTCATGCTCGTTCTGTTGGTCCCTATAGTTTAGTTACACAACAGCCTCTTGGTGGAAAATCTCATTTTGGTGGTCAACGTTTTGGTGAAATGGAATGTTGGGCGCTGCAAGCTTATGGAGCTGCATATACATTGCAAGAAATGTTAACAGTAAAATCTGATGATGTTATTGGTAGACTTAAGATTTATGAATCAATAATTAGAGGTGATAGTAATTTTGAGTGCGGGATTCCTGAGTCATTTAATGTAATGGTGAAAGAACTGCGCTCTTTATGCTTGGATGTAACATTAAAACAAGGAAATGATATTATAGATATACCTTATTGTACTAGTATAGCACAGTCTTTTGATAAAATTGGTATATTAATTGCTAGTCCTGAGAGGATTAGAGCTATTTCCTATGGAGAAGTAAAAGATATTTCAACTGCAAATTATCGTACCTTTAAAGTAGAGAAAGGCGGGTTATTTTGTCCAAAAATTTTTGGTCCTGTTAATGATTATGAATGTTTGTGTGGAAGATATAGAAAAAGAAGATATAGGGGGATTGTTTGTGAAAAATGTGGTGTAGAGGTGACATCATCTAAGGTTAGAAGAGAAAGGATGGGTCATATAGAGCTTGTGTCTCCGGTAGTACATATATGGTTTTTAAAATCTTTGCCATCAAGGATTGGTACTCTTTTAGATATGTCTCTTAAGGAAGTAGAGAATATTCTTTATGGTGGTGATTTTGTTGTTGTAAATCCTAGTGTTTCTCCTTTTGTTGAAGGTGAGATTCTTAATGAGCAAACTTATAATGATGCTATAAATGAGTATGGTGAAGATAGCTTTATTGCTCTTACAGGTGCAGAAGCAATAAGAAAATTACTTGCGTCTTTAGATTTACATTCTATTAGGTCTGAATTGAGGGCTAAATTAGAGTCAGTTGTATCAGAGATTAAGAGGAAAAAAATTATCAAAAGGTTACGTATTATTGAGAATTTCTTAAATTCTGGTAATAAACCTGAGCATATGGTGCTTACAACAATACCAATACTTCCGCCTGATTTGCGTCCATTAATTTCACTTGAGAATGGTCGCCCTGCAGTTTCTGATCTTAATCATCACTATAGGACTATTATTAATAGAAATAATAGGTTAAGGAAGCTGTTAAGCTTAAACCCACCTAATATTATGGTTCAAAATGAAAAAAGGATGTTGCAGGAAGCTGTGGATGCTCTCTTTGACGGTGCTCGTCGTAGTAGTCTAACAAATAAAGCTGGGAGTATTGGTTATAAAAAATCCTTAAGTGATATGTTAAAAGGTAAACAAGGGCGTTTCCGTCAAAATCTTTTAGGTAAGAGGGTAGATTATTCAGGAAGATCAGTGATAGTTGTTGGTCCTACATTAAAGTTACATCAGTGTGGTTTGCCGAAGAAAATGGCATTGGAGTTGTTTAAGCCTTTCATTTATTCCAAGCTTAGAATGTACGGTGAAGCTCCTACAATTAAGTTTGCTAGTAAGATGGTAAAATCTGAAAAACCAGAAGTATGGGATATCTTGGACGAAGTAATACGAGAGCATCCTGTCCTGTTAAATAGAGCTCCAACTTTACATAGGCTTAGTATTCAAGCGTTTCAACCTGTTTTAATTGAAGGCAAAGCAATACAATTACACCCTCTTGTTTGTACAGCGTTTAATGCTGATTTTGACGGAGATCAAATGGCAGTTCATGTGCCTTTATCTTTAGAGGCACAACTTGAAGCAAGAGTGCTTATGATGTCAACAAACAACATTCTTAACCCTTGTAATGGAAAGCCAATTATAGTTCCATCTAAGGATATAGTACTTGGTATATATTATTTAACGTTACAGCAACAGGTTGATGGTTTAGAAAGTAATAACTTAATGTATTTTTCTGATTTTGGATGTGTTGAGCATGCTTTAAATTGCAAGGTGATTAATATACATTCTAGCGTAAAATATAAAATGAAGTTTTTTAATAATGATGGAGAGGAATATTATAGTATTGTTCTTACTACGCCAGGCCGCTTAATACTATGGCAGATTTTTCCTGAGCATAAAAATTTAAACTTTAGCTTAGTTAATCAAGTTCTTACAGTGAAGGAAATAACTAATTTAGTTTCTTTAGTTTATAGAAGTTGTGGTCAAAATAAAACCGTTTTGTTTTCTGATAAGTTAATGTCTCTTGGTTTTGAATACGCAACACTTTCTGGAATTTCTTTTGGTTATTCTGATATGGTTATACCAGAAAGCAAAACTATGCATGTTAAAAATGCCAGCAATGAAGTAAGGAAATTTTCTATGCAATATCAAGAGGGATTGATAACTAAAAATGAAAAATATAATAAAGTTATTGATGAATGGTCAAGGTGTACAGATTTTGTAGCTAATGATATGGTTAAAGCCATGTCTGTTTATGATGAAAAAAATGACTTAAATTCTGTCTATATGATGGCCCATTCTGGTGCGAGAGGATCTATATCACAGATGAAACAATTAGCTGGTATGCGTGGTTTGATGACCAAACCTTCTGGGGAAATTATTGAAACCCCTATTATATCTAATTTTCGTGAAGGATTAAATGTGTTTGAATATTTTAATTCAACTCATGGTGCTAGAAAAGGCTTAGCTGATACTGCTTTAAAAACAGCAAATTCTGGTTATCTAACGCGTCGTTTAGTTGACGTTTCTCAGGATTGTATAGTAACTGGATATGATTGTGGCACGACAGATGGTATAATTGCTAAGGCAGCTATAGAGGGTGGTTCTATTGTTGCAACCTTATCGAGTGTTATTTTAGGAAGAGTAGCAGCTATTGATACTAATAATCCTGTTACAGGCGAAATATTAGCAAAAGCAGGAGAATTGATTGATGAAAATAAAGTTGAGCAGATAAATATTGGTGGATTAGATGCCATGAAGATTCGTTCTCCTTTGACCTGTAAATTTACTAATGGAGTATGTTCTTTATGTTATGGTAGGGATCTTGTAACTGGAAGATTTATTGCAATAGGTGAAGCAGTCGGTGTAATTGCCGCTCAATCTATTGGTGAGCCTGGAACTCAGCTTACTATGCGTACTTTTCATATTGGTGGTGCAGTAACTAGGGGAGCTGAGGTTTCTGATATTATTGCTGCTTTTAATGCAAAAGTCGAAGTTATTAATAGCAATACAATAGTAGATAAAAATAATAATAAGATAGTTATGGGTCGTTCTTGTGAAGTAGTGTTACTGGATGATTTTGGCAATGAGAAATTCAGGCATAATTTACCTTATGGTGCAAAACTTTATATTAACGATGGAGAGAAAGTTGAAGTTGGAGATAAAATAGCAGAGTGGGATCCTTACACTGTTCCAATTGTAACGGAAAAAACAGGTGTAGTATCTTATAGAGATTTGATAGATGGTGTATCAATTAGTGAGGTGATGGATGAGTTGACTGGTATTTCGAACAGAGTAGTTATAGATTGGAAATTGAGTATTCATGGAGCGAATATCCGTCCTAGGATAGTGCTACTCAACGATGCTGGTGATGTAATTACGCTTGCAAATGGTCTTGAAGCTCATTATTTTATGCCGATAGGAGCGGTTTTAAATGTACAAGATGGTCAAAAGGTATATGCTGGTGACGTAATTACAAGGATTCCTAGAGAATCGATAAAAACTCGTGATATTACAGGAGGGTTACCTAGAGTTGTAGAGTTATTCGAAGCTCGTCGTCCTAAAGAGCATTCTGTAGTAAGTGAAATAGATGGTTATGTTGAGTTTGGTAAAGATTATTATAGATCAAAGCGCCGTGTATTTGTTAATCCTGTAGATAGTCAAAATTCTCCAATAGAGTACCTTATCCCTAAGGGTAAGCATACTATAGTTAATGAAGGTGATTTTGTTCGTAAGGGTGATTTATTAATGGATGGTGATCCCGATCCTCATGATATTTTACGTGTTTTAGGAGTAGAAGCCTTAGCAAATTATATGATTTCTGAGATACAGCAAGTTTATAGGTTACAAGGTGTACGTATTGATAATAAACATATAGAGGTTGTACTAAGGCAGATGCTGCAAAGAGTAGAGATTACTGATCCTGGTGATACTATGTATCTAATTGGGGAAAGCGTTAATAGGCAGGAGATTTTGCAAGTTAATGAGTCATTCTTAAGTGCTGGTAAGAGGAGTGTAAGTTATGTTTCAATTTTGCAAGGTATAACTCGTGCAAGCCTTGCAACTGGTTCATTTATTTCAGCTGCCTCTTTTCAAGAAACTACTAAGGTTTTAACGGAAGCAGCTTTTTATGGAAAAGAAGATCCTCTTTCTGGTTTAAAAGAAAATGTAATAGTTGGAAGGTTAATTCCTGCTGGTACTGGTCTTATTATGAATAAGCTCAAAAAACTCTCTACTCTAAATAAAGAAGATTATTCTCAGTACTATAACAATTTTGAGTTGTATAGTGATGAAGCTTTTGTGGAAGAAGAGAAAGTTCTTTAAAGGTGATTTTTTAAAGTTTGTTGCATAATTAGTTTGCTTTTTTTGTACTTTAATAAGTATGTAGCATTTTGTTGGGTTAAATTATATTATTGATTACAAATGTAGGATTGATAGAAGGGGAGGGGACAGAGTACTATAAAGGTGATTAAAAAGGAAGGAATTAGTTAGTAAGTAGATGAAACCTGTATTAAAAATACTTGGAAACCGAAAATTGTATATTCCTTCTATAAAATTGACAATTTAATTAACCATTTTAAACTCAAAGTTAAAAGCAGTGCAAAAACATATGACAAAAGAGATTTTAAAAAGTGTTAAATTAATAACTAGTGCCGACTGTATAAAAAAAGATAACTTCTTTCTAGAAGGAAAGTCTACAAAAGAAAAAATTACAGAGCATCTCAGTTTACTGCGTGACAACCCAAAATGCAGATTTGAGGTATTAATTGATATTTTTGCTGTTGATTACCCGCAAAAAGATAAACGCTTTGAGCTAATATACAATCTCCTTAGCATAGTACATAATATTAGACTATGTTTAAAACTTGAAATAGGAGAGAATGATTCTCCCCCAACAGTGACTAATATTTTTAGCACAGCATCTTGGTTTGAGCGTGAAGTGTTTGACATGTATGGTATAGAATTTACTGGACACCCAGACTTACGCCGCATTCTTTCAGATTATGGATTTAAGGGCCATCCAATGCTTAAGGACTTTCCTCTTGTTGGTTATGAAGAGGTAAAATATGATATAGAAGCGAAAAAAGTTGTCTATAACCCGATAGATCTTGCACAAGATTTTCGTATGTTTGACTATCTTTCCCCATGGAAAGGTACTGAGTATAAAAAACAGGACAAATAATAAAAATTTTATTATAACAACATCTGTAGTGGTGCTTCTATGTAAGATTTAAAGATACTTAAAAACCTTGCTGCCAGTGCACCATCAACTGTTCTGTGATCAACAGAAAGCGTAATGCTTACCATATTTGCTATTTCTACCTTGTTATCCACAACAATAGGTCTTTTTTCAGATGCACCAACCGACATTATGCAAGATTGAGGTGGGTTGATTATCGCACTGAATTGTTTTATGCCAAACATCCCGAGATTGGAAATAGTGAATCCTCCACCTTGAAATTCTTCAGGCTTTAATTTCCCAGATTTTGCTCTACTTACCAGCTCTTTTACCTCTTTTGATATAATTGATATATTTTTTTGATTAGCGTTTTTAACAATAGGGGTAATAAGCCCATCTTCTAGCGCCACTGCCACTGAGATATCAACACTAGAATATTTAAGTATCTTATCCCCCGCCCATGATGCATTTACTTCTGGAGATTTCTCCATACCAAGAGCAACTGCTTTGATGATAAAGTCATTGATTGTAACCTTACTGCCAGATGAATTGATTTCCTCTCTAAGCTTTAGCAGCTTATCGATTTGGCAGTCTATAGTTAAATAAAAATGCGGAATGGTTTGTTTTGCTTCAAGTAGGCGTTGTGCTATAACCTGCCGCATACTGCTTACTTCAATAATTCCTTCATTTTTTATACTTTTTGTGTTATTTGCCTCAAGCACATTAGCTTTAATTATGCGTCCATAAGGGCCAGTACCTTTTATAGACTTTAAATCTATGTTTTCTTTTTCTGCTATAACTTTCGCTAGTGGGCTGGCTTTAATTTTTCCACAACTTGTTTCTACTACTTTTTTTTCAATTGTTTCACTAGGTTGATTTTGGTTTTGAGTGTTAGAT
Organism: Candidatus Mesenet longicola; assembly: GCA_016860565.1. Lineage (GTDB taxonomy): Bacteria > Pseudomonadota > Alphaproteobacteria > Rickettsiales > Anaplasmataceae > Mesenet > Mesenet longicola. The sequence continues at coordinate 19,644 of BNGT01000012.1, forward strand.
TGATTTAGATTTTTGATATAATCATCTACAGAACTAACATATTCCTCTTTTGAGGCCATAATAGCAATTACTTGCTTCACTGGAACACCACTTATCCCTTCTGGGGATAAAATTTTAGCCATAATTCCATCATCTGCTGATTCCATCTCCATTACGGCTTTGTCAGTTTCTACCTCGGCAATAACTTCACCGTATTTAACTTTATCTCCTTCGTTTTTTAGCCATCTGACTATTTTGCCACCAGTCTTGCTCATTGTTGGTGAAAGGGCTGGCATTATTATATTTATGAACTTCTTATCTAGATCCATCATTCAAACATAAAACTTGTTTTATGTTAATATAACTCTTCATTTTTGTAAAGAGATTGGGGGGAATGAAAGAGGTAACTGGTGTTACCTCTTTAAGTAACTTTGGCTTTAAGCTTGTGCTATTTCTTTTGCATCTGTAAAAACTTTATTTGTCTTTATTTGCGCAAGATCTGTGTTAGCTTCATTTGCCTTTGCTACATAATCAATTCCAGCTTTTAGAGTTCTATTATCTCTTTGCAACTGTTGATTGTCTTGTTGCATCTGCTTTATTTACCTTGCTTGTAGTACGATAAAGCGCAAGATAAGTTACATCTAATACTACTGAAGCTAAAGCAAGCACACCTAAAGCAAGGTGCAAGCGCTGTTCACCCCCAAGCTTACCAACTATTTCACTAGCTTTTTCACTAAAATGAGAAGCTATTTGCATAATAGCCATAGCAGTTGCAGATGCAAATACTATAATAGCACCAACATGTAGTGAAGCACATGCAAAATTTTTAGCTTTTTCTTCTGGCTTCAATTTTTGAAAAATTTCAGATCTTTTCATTTTAACTCCTTATTAATAAATTAATATTATAATGTTAATCCATATTTTTAATTAAGTCTATAGAAATATAATATTTACTATAGTTTTTTGATACTTAAATGTTATATTAATTAGTTCTAATCTTAATTTATATGGCTCAATTAACTGTAAGAGAAGCTCTTTGTCAAGCTATAAAGGAGGAAATGAGGCAAAATCCTTTAGTGTTTATTATGGGTGAAGAGGTAGCTGAATATGAGGGGGCTTATAAGGTCACCAAAGGCCTTTTAAAAGAATTTGGCAGCGAAAGGGTGATAGACACCCCAATAACTGAACATGGTTTTGCTGGGCTGGGGATAGGTGCAGCTTTTGCTGGGCTTAAACCAATAGTGGAGTTTATGACTTTTAACTTTGCTCTGCAGGCTATGGATCAAATTATCAATTCGGCAGCAAAGACGAACTATATGTCCGGAGGACAGCTTGGTTGCCCTATAGTTTTTCGCGGGCCAAACGCTTCTGCTGCACGAGTTGCTGCTCAACATTCACAATGCTTTGCTTCTTGGTATTCTCATATTCCTGGCCTTAAAGTCATTGCACCTTATTTTGCTTCTGACTGCAGAGGTCTTCTAAAAGCCGCAATTCGTGATCCAAACCCTGTCATATTTTTAGAACATGAAATAGCTTATGGTCATGAGCATGAAATTTTAGATTCTGAATTATCAAATAATAATTATACTGTAGAGATTGGTAAGGCATCAGTGCTTAGGCAAGGAAATGATGTAACTATTACTGCTTTTTCGCTAAAAGTAAAAGATGCACTAGAAGCAGCAGATATACTGTCAGCTGATGGAATTGATGCTGAGGTTATCGATCTTAGAACTTTAAGACCGTTAGATACAGGAACTATTGTAAATTCCGTATGCAGAACAAGTAGACTTGTTAGCGTTGAAGAGGGATGGGGATTTGCCGGAATAGGGGCAGAACTTGCTGCTCTTATGATGGAGGAAGCGTTTGATTATCTGGATGCGCCGGTTGCGCGTGTTGCTGCTAAAGATGTACCTTTGCCGTATGCAGCAAATTTGGAACACAAAGCGCTACCACAAGTTGAGGATATAGTAAATGCAGCAAAACAAGTATGTTTTAGACAAAGGTTTGTATGAATATAACACAAGAGATAGAAAAAAAAATAAACGATGCAATCAATGTTCACCATATTAGTGTTATTGATGAATCTGGCGACCATGCTGGGCACCACTTCGTTTCACAATCTGCAACTTCTCATATTAAGTTGATAGTTGTTTCTGATGATTTTAGCAATATGACCTCTTTAGCTAGGCATAAATTGATATATAAAATATTAGAAGAAGAAATAAAGCTAATACATGCAATTTCTCTTAATCTATATACACAAGATGAATATCGATTAAATAAATGAGCATCTATTTTTTCAATTCGAAAAATGTATAAGATAGTGTTATTTCTTCTACGTCAGATGTTTCTGGATCTACTGCAATTTCAGGATCTATAAAAAAAGACACTGGCATGACTACTTTCTTTTTTGGTGGCAATACTTGCTCATTAAAACAGAAACAAGCTATTTTATTGAAATATTTCCCAGCCTTATAAGGCGTGACGTTATACACAGCCATTGCATTCATAGCGCTATCAGATAAATTCTCTATATAGTAAAACATAAGTTTCTGCTCTCCTGTTTTTATATCAGTATAGCCTAGCTCTGGTTTAAAAACCCATGGCAGGCCCGGCATTACATCAGCATTGAAATAAACTTTTATTTTTTTACTCTTTATATCTTTTGTTAGCTCAAGAGATTTTACTTTTTTTGTCGTCCCACCATAACCTGTTACTTTACAAAAAACTTTATATAACGGTACAGAAGCATAAGCTAAAGACAACATAGATAAAACTAAGAACAATAAAGAAAGAACAGTATGGCTTTTTCTTTTAAGATTCACTTTTTTGCTTATAAATTTTGTCTAACATTAGTGCTGCAGCTTTCTGCTCTGCCAATTTTTTATTACTAGCACGGGCAGACACTTCTCCATATTTCTCTACGCATACTGCAATATTAAAATTTGGTTTATGTGCTGGGCCAGACTGCTCTACTACTTTGTAAACAGGAATAGGTAACTTCTCACTTTGAACTAATTCTTGCAATATCGTTTTTGCATCTTGAGGAGGGACTAACATACTTTTAGCAAGAGGTTTCCAATACTTTAATATAAATTTTTTTACAGCTCTTATTCCTGAATCTAGATATATCGCTCCTATTAAAGCTTCTAACGTATTTTCAAGATTCCTTAAGTTAGATTCACCACCACTTTGACGCTCACCTTCAGCCATAATGATAAATTTTCCTAAATCAATTTGACCAGCAATTTCGCCTAGAGTTGAGCCACATACTAAAGCAACTTTCTTTTTAGCTAAAAAACCTTCGTTATCTTCAGGAAAGAGCTTAAACAGCATTTCAGAAACAGTCATATTTAAAATACTGTCACCTAAAAACTCTAGCCTTTGGTAATTAAAGGCTCTACTTTCGTATTTACGTCCAACGCTTGGATGAGTTAAAGCTTCTTCCAGTATTTGATCGTTTTTGAACTTATAGTTAATAATCTCACTAAAATCCATATACGAGTATGTTATTACTTAAGTTTTATTGTAACATAAAGATTATTATTTTGACGCTTTATAAGCAATGCTACAGATTCTTTATCTTCTTTTTTTACTTGTGAAATTATCTTTTTAAACTCATCAATATTTTTAATTTCATTCTGATTTATATGAGTAATTATATCACCTCTCCTTATGCCTTTAGCATGAGCGTTACTTTTAACATCAACGTTTAGTACAACAATACCATTGACCCCATCGTTTTCTTTCTTGAACTCATTTGGTAAACTTGAAACAGTAACTCCAATATAATCAAAGTATAAATCATCTTCATCTTGAGTAAGATCTTCATCATCTTGAATCCTTCCTACCTTTACTGTAGTACCAACTACTTCACCTTTCCTATATAATTTTATATTTACTTTCTTACCAATTTCTGTCCGAGAAACAACTTGAGGTAACTGAGACATCTTGGTAACTTTCGTTTCATTAAATTCAACAATTATATCACCAACCTTAATGCCAGCTTTGTCAGCAGGACTACCCTTTGTAATTTCAGCAACTAATGCTCCGTGTGTAGCCTCTAGCCCTAGAGAATCAGCAATTTCTTTTGTAACTGCTTGAACTTTTACTCCAATCCATCCATGTTCAACTTTCTTGCCTTCTTTTAATAACTCTATCACCTGCTCAGCAATAACTGAAGGAATAGCAAATCCAATACCCACATTACCTCCGGAAGGAGAGAAAATAGCAGTATTAATGCCTATAATTTCACCATTCATATTAAACAATGGCCCACCAGAATTTCCTTTGTTAATAGCAGCATCAGTTTGAATAAAGTCACTGACAGTACCGATATTAATATTACGGGCTATTGCAGACACAATTCCAGTACTTACAGAGCCACCTAGCCCAAAAGGATTGCCTATAGCTATAACACGGTCACCAACCCTTGCTTTGTCAGAGTTACCAAATCTCACAAACGAAAGCTTCTTATCAGTGTCGATCTTCAATACTGCAAGATCAGTTTTAGGATCTTTACCTAAAATTGTTGCTTTGCTTTGAGTATTATCATTAAGTGTAACTGTAATCTCTTTTGCATCAGCAATAACGTGATAATTAGTAACAATGATGCCGCTTTCATCAATAATGAAACCAGAACCCAAAGATATAACTTCCTTATTTGCATCTTGGTTTCTATTCATAAAAGGCTCTATTCTTTCAAAAAATTCTCTAAATTCCTCAAAGAGTGAACCGCCTGGCAATTGTGGAAATCTTATATTTTCATCTCTAACTATCTGCTCAGTTGAAACATTAACCACAGCAGGAGCAAGCTGCTCAACTAAGTCAGCAAAACTTTCATAATAAATATCATTAGATTGAAATTTTTGTTCTTCTACTAACTGTATATTTTCATCTACTGATGCATGCTGCTTAGCATATGCAATATTGGTAAACATAGTAATATTTACTATCAATAAAAGTAAAATTTTTCTTCTCATAAGATTACCTTTGTTCCTTATTAAAAAGATGTAAAAAATCATTATTTGGTGACAATATTATTTTTGTATTAGAGCTAGAAAATGCCTTTTTATAGGCTTGCATAGAACGATAAAAACTAAAAAATTCTTGATCAATTGCAAGCGCATCATTATATATTTTTGCTGCCAGTGCATCACCATGTCCTCTTACTTCTTGTGCTTCTCTAATTGCATTTGCAATAATAATTCTTTTTTGTTTTTCAGCTTCTGATCTAATCTTTTGAGCGCTCTCTTCTCCTTCTGCTCTAATTTCTTTTGCTTCTTTTTCTCTTTCAGTTTGCATCCTGCGGAATATTGCAGCGCTATTTTCTTCTGGAAGATCTAATCTTTTTATTCTGACATCTATTACATCTATACCAAATTTTTTAGATTCATTGCTAACACCTTCTTTAATCAGATTAATTACTTCTGACCTTTCTGAATTTAGTAAATTTACAAGTGATATAGTACCTACTTTTTCTCTAATGTTTGCTTCAATAATAGAACCCAAACGTATTGCCAACCCTAATTCAGTTTTTACAGTTTGATAAAACAACACAGGATCAATTATTCTATACTTTGCATAAGCATCGGCAATAAAGCGTTTTTGATCAAAAGTAATAATTTCTCTCGAGCTATAATCAGAACTAATATCTATTATTCTTTTATCAAAAGAGACAACATTCTGTATTAATGGCAATTTAAAATATAAACCACTCGAATTTATTTTCCTTGCTACCTTTCCAAACTGCAACACTATGGCCTGCTTTTCTTCACTAACTATAAAAACAGAATTTGATATAGCGAAAAAGAGAAGAAGGCAAAAAATAACGCTAACTACTTTGATAACATCTTTACTCATATACATTACTTATTAGTATTTTGAATATTTGCAAGCGGTAAGTATGAAAATAAACCTTTTAAATCATCGCTAACAACTACTTTATCAGTGTTATTTAATATACTCTCCATAGTTTCAATATACATCCTATTTCTTACTCCTGCTGGTTGATCTTTATACTCATTATATAAAGCAATAAACTTACTAATACTACCTTTTGCACTATTGATCACTTCATTTTCATAAGCTTCAGCATCCAACTTAATCTTCATTGCTTCGCCCTTAGCTTTAGGCATGATATCATTACTATAAGCATATGCTTCATTTATAGTACGCTCTTTATCTGCACGTGCACTCTGAACATCCCTAAAGGCACTAATAACTTTTTCAGGGGGGTCTATTTTCTTAAGCTGTACAGATAATACTTCAACTCCCATTTTATACTGATCAAGTATTTCTTGTAATAAAATTTTAGTATCCCTAGCAATTATTGCTCTTCCTTTTCCTTCTAAGGCAAAAGAGATCATATTTCTACCTATCACCTCACGCATAGCACTTTCTGCTGCGCTTTTAACTGTTGCTCCTGTTCTATAATCTCGTACGTTAAACAAATATTCGTAAGCATCTCTTACTTGCCACTGCACTTCAAAGTTAACATTGACTATATTCTCATCTCCAGTTAACATCACGCCTTCACCACGATCCATATCTTTATTGTATCCATAACTACTTGAGCCAATTTCTTCACGCTTTACTTCTTTTACATTAACTTTCATAATTTTACCTATAGGATAAGGAAAGTTATAACGCAATCCAGAATCCCCAGTACCACTATACTTACCGAAAATTAACTCTATACTTTCTTCTCCTGGTCCAACAACATAAAAACCAGTAATAACGTAAATTACTAAAACAATAAGCGCAATAAGTGGATAAATACCAGAGGTATTGCCTTTAAAGAAGGAATAGTATGCATTTTTAATTATGAGAATCACCTTTTCAAGGGGATCTTGATTATTATTGTGAGAAAAATTGACTTTTTTATACTTTTTATCATTCTCCCAAGGATCCTGACCATCAAACATAACTAAATTTGAAACTTAATAAAATGAAATCTTAATCTTTTTTTATTGGCTGTACAGCATTTTTCTCTCTTTGTCATTATGTGTGATAGCATTAACTAATATTTCTTAAATTTATTACATAATGAGTTGTATAAGCATGCAATTATAGTTGCTGTAGTCAGTGTAAAGTAGGGAGATACGATTCATTAATCGCTTGATTAGAATTTTTTTATATTTTTATCTTAAAAGTTGTAAAATAAATTGCCTACTCACTAGCTTAGATTATAACTGAAGAACAATTTATGTAAAAATTACTTACGTGTAATAAAAGTAGTTTTTATCTATTACTTATTTTTGCTTATGCTGCTCATCATACTTTTTTTTTTAAAAACTTTCTTGTTTTGACCTTACAAATTTCTTTATTTTGGCAATTGCTTGCTCTTCTATCTGCCTTATTCTTTCTTTTGAAACACTGTATCTTTTACTTAATGTTTCAAGTGTTTCATTCTTACCATTAAGATGTCTGCTAGTTAAAATATCCCTTGCTCTTTCATCAAGGGTAGAAAAAGCAGCGTTTAGAATATTGCTTCTTAGTTGTTGCTCCTCTTTTTCTGTATATATTGCTTCTTGATTTGGTTGATGAGAGGGAATTATATCCTGTAGCTCTCTATCACTACTATCACCTATAAGAGAATTTAGTGATTTGTCTCTACACATTAACCTATCATTCATTTCAATAACATCCTGCTCTGATACAGAACATTCGTCAGCAATTAACTTAACTTCTTCTTTAACTAAGGTACCATTTCCTGTGCAACCTAAGATCTTTCTTTTCGTTTTACGCAAGCTAAAAAACAGCTTTCTCTGTGCTTGAGTTGTGCCAATTTTCACAAATGACCATGATCTGAGAATATATTCTTTTATTGATGCTTTAATCCACCATATTGCATAAGTTGAAAAGCGAAAACCAAGATTAGGGTTGAATTTTTTTACAGAATGAATAAGCCCAATATTGCCTTCCATTATCATTTCCATGAGTGAAAGACCATAATTTTTAAATTTCATGGCAATTTTTACTACAAAACGAAGGTGGCTGGTGATAAGCTTATGGGCAGCTTTCATGTCATGACTTTCATACCAGTTTTTTGCTAACTTTACTTCATCTTCTTGAGATAGCATAGGAAATGCTTGTATCCTTCCTATATACTGCGTAATATCACCATCGACATAAATGGAAGGTTCTGACATTAACATAATAAATTTTTCCTTTTAAACTACCTAGAAACAATTATTATATTAATGAAATTAAAGAATTTCAAGTCTTAATAAATCAATTGATATTTTCATACATCACAATATACTCCTACTATTATTAACCTTTGTTTAAAAAAGTGTTGCGTATTATATCAGGTAAGTACAGCAGCAGAAAAATTGAAACTGATAAATCTCTAAATGCAAGGCCAACTATGGCACAAGTAAGAAAAGCAATATTTGCTATCCTTGCCTATAGAAAGTCATTAATTGATTCCAATGTACTTGACCTTTTTTGTGGAAGTGGTTCTTTATCATTTGAAGCTTTGTCTTTAGGTGCAAAGCATTCCTTTATGGTGGACTTAAACTATAACAATCTTCAATTGGTAAAAAGGACTGCAGAGAATTTAAAGGTAACAGATAATGTTACTTTGATTTGTTGTAGCGCTGATAGATTGCCTAAAGTAGTAGAAAGATGTGATTTTGCTTTTATTGCTCCACCATACAATAGTAGTTTTGTTGAACCAACTTTAGCAGGATTAGTAAATTCAGATTGGCTTACAGATGAGGCATTAATAATGCTTGAAATTGGCAAAGACGAAGAGTTTCAATTAGACAAAAATTATAATATAATATTAAAACGAATTTATGGTGCAGCAAAAATAATTTTGCTTTCTAAAAATTAGTCTTATACCAAATCTCATAAAAAAAGGCATAAGAAAGCAAGATAGTATATTTGCTAAGAATGAATAACAAAGGAGGGAAAAGAGAGTGGCAGAGGCAATAATTTCAGCAAAAACACATGGAAGTATCCAAAATATACCATATTAGCAGAAATGAGATAAAATCTAAACAATTTTGCAGTGGATGTGGTCCAAAATTCAATTAAGTATTGAACAGAAAATAAAATGTTGGAAATAGCTAAAAAATTGCAATTGAGAAAATGTTTTCTGTAAAAATAAGCAAAAGCATAGATTAAATTAGGTTTTTCCTATATTACACCAAACAAAAAACAAGATAAAAAGAGGAGTTTAAAATTAATGAAACAGTCACCCAAAATTTGATGAATCGAGATTTATTCAATCAAAATGGGTGGTTTAAAAAAGGTATTAGTTAAAGTAGAATTAGGCAGTTTATAGTGCATCAAGACTGGTAATAAATGTAAATACTGAGCAAATGTCCAAATACTTAGAAATTCGAGAATTGTGATCGATTGCGCTATAAGTCAAAAGGTCTAAAATACCACAACCATTATATACTTATCTCTATATTCACCTGAGCTAAATCCTGTTATGGCAATATTTAAAATCATTAAGAATATGGTCCATTAAGTTACTTGAGTATGCAGATTCATTTGCAATATTACGAAAAGCTCAATCAAAATTATTTTCTTGTT
>BNGT01000013.1 GCA_016860565.1 Candidatus Mesenet longicola
GTTCAGCCATTTCCGATAGTGTTTTTCCACCATGTTTCTTCGCAAACTCAGCAAACGCACCCCAGTCAGTAATTTTATGATTATAACCTCCAGTTCCAAGTTTTTTTGATTGAAAATCCCCTGTTTCCTTACGTCTTTGCTGCCATTCATACAATTTCCTATCTTAAACCTCTGACCAACAGATGCTCTACTTTCTCCTTCATCCACATTGCCTTTTTCCTTAAATCATAACTGTACGGTGCTTGCCTCCTAAATCTTTACCTTATCTCATTCGGATCCTTAATGGAATGGCTATAACAACTACTTCATGGGATTATATGCTGCCATAGTTGCCAGGTAGCAATGCAACCAACTTATACTAAGAAAGGAACAAAAATTATTGTTATTATGTTTGTATATTCAAGGGCTCAATTATGCATCTAATAACCCCAGCAGATGAGATAGAGCAAATAGTGATTACACATGTTCCTCAGACACTAAAAAGTCCAGCCAATTGCCACAAAGAATTATCAAATATAAGTGTTGGTGCAATCTATTTTGGGCAGAACAGCATAACGTTAGCTAATTAAAACCCTATGGATATATACAGATGGCATTAAATTATGCATCAATAATAACGATAAAGTTCATTTCAGTAACGTTTAAAAAGTGTGGAGCAAATAATATATTCTAAGACAAAGGATGAAATTACTTAAAGCACTGGTAACTATAGAAGCATAAATGGAGAACACTTGCAAGATTTATGCGATCATTGGTTTAAAGTATACTCAATACATTCTACGCCTCAATTTTCTTGCACAAAGAAGATATTTTAAACGGACGACATTTAAGATTTTTAAGAAAAATAGCATACCTATTTTATGTAGTTAGGTGCTCGCCTTGAGCTTTAGTATTTTTAGTTTATTTATAAACACACAGTACGTTTAATTTAAATATCATATAGTATTTTGTACTAAATACAGATATTTACAGGTGAAATAGCTATGATCAGAGAAACATAAATTACGTAGATATTGTAAGTTTACATATTCTATGCCATCCAACAATATATCAAACCAAGAATTCGAACAATTAAAAAAGGATCTATTTCTGTTGGTAATGTAAATTCTTCAGAAATATATTGAAATTTCTGAGTTTTAAAATTTGTTTTATAAGTTTTTACTCATACCACCTGCTTTAGCTTGTTGTTATTGATAATCTTATGGGTCATAATTCACTTTTCTTTGATCAATCACCGGTTAGAATATAGCTGGTAATTTAACTTTAAGAGAATGAGGCAGGGTTTATCCATTAGCGATATAAGGAAGTTATTTTTAGATTTTTTTGCAAAGAACCACCATGCAATACTTCCGTCTTCATCGCTTGTACCACAAAATGATGCAACACTTATGTTTACAAATTCAGGCATGGTGCAGTTCAAACAGATTTTTACCGGTAAAGAAAGCAGCAATATCAAAACTGTAGCAACTAGTCAAAAATGTTTAAGAGCTGGTGGTAAACATAATGATCTAGAAAATGTCGGTTATACAAACCGGCATCATACGTTTTTTGAAATGCTTGGTAACTTCAGCTTTGGTAATTATTTTAAGGAGCACGCTATAGAGCTGGCTTGGAAATTTATAACACAAGAGTTGCAGCTAGATAAAAATAGAATATATGTAACAGTTTATCATGACGATAATGAAGCATATGAACTTTGGCGGAAAATTAGTGGTTTTTCCGATGATAAAATTATAAGAATTGCAACTGCTGATAATTTTTGGAGTATGGGTAACACTGGGCCATGCGGGCCATGCTCGGAGATTTTTTATGATTACGGTGAAGAAATAGAAGGTGGGCTGCCAGGTAGCAAAGATGCAGACGGCGAAAGGTTCGTTGAAATCTGGAATTTGGTATTTATGCAGTTTGACAAAGATGAAGAAGGTAATTTACATAAACTGCCAAAACAATGCATTGACACTGGTATGGGTTTAGAGCGCATAGCTTCAGTGATAAAAGGTGTGTGTGACAATTATGAAACTGACATTTTTCTTGCCTTGATTGACAAGTCGCAGAAAAAATCTGGAGATAAAACAAGTAAATTAGCACATAGAATTATTGCTGATCATATGCGTGCCGCAGCGTTTTTAATAGCAGAAGGAGTCACTCCTGCTAACGAAGGAGCTAGCTATGTTTTGCGTAGAATAATAAGAAGAGCTGCACGTTACATTCATCAAATGGGCTGTAATGAACCGCTGCTGCACCAGATTTTTCCCGTACTGATAGATAGTAGTAGCAGTGCATATATGGCAGATAGCTATCCAGAGTTGATAAGAGCAAAAGAGTTAATAGAAATGACTTTAAAATCAGAAGAGGAGAATTTCCATGAAACTTTGCTCAGGGGAGTAAATCTTCTTGAGAAAGCAGCAGCTGGTTTAAGTGAAGGTGATGTTGTATCTGGAGAGGTTGCGTTTAAACTTTATGACACGTATGGTTTCCCACTAGATATCACTTTAGATATTTTAAAAGAGAAAAAACTAAAACTCGATCAAGAAGGTTTTGATGCTGCAATGCAACAGCAAAAAGCAAAAAGCCATTGGACTGGCGATAAAGAATCAGTAAGCAAGGTGTGGTTTGATATTGCTCATCTTTACAGCAGAACAGAATTTATTGGTTATCAATTAAGTCAAATAAGTGATGCAAAAGTTTTATGCATTGTCTCAAAAGAAGAAAAAATCATTGATTGTGCAAATGCAGGTGAGGAAATAAGTATTATTTTAAATAAAACTCCTTTTTATGCAGAATCAGGTGGACAGCAAGGTGATACAGGAGAGCTTGAGATTGTTCTCAGAGAGGAGTTAAGATCTAAAAGTAGCGTAGTGAAAGTTCTAGATACTCAAAAGATGTTAAATAGTATCTATGTTCACAGATGTGTAATTAAAACTGGCATGATCGCTGCTGGCGATATAGTAAAAGCTAAGATTGATGAGGAAAGAAGATCTAACTTGAAGGCAAATCACTCAGCAACTCACCTGTTGCATCAGGTGCTGAAGGAGGTTTTAGGAGGTCATGTTGCACAGAAAGGATCTTTAGTTGCGCAAGATAAACTGCGTTTTGACTTTAGCCATAGCAGCCCGCTCAGTGAAGAGGAGATATTTGCAATTGAGAATAAAGTAAACTCTATGATTAGAGATAATTATCATGCTGCAACTAAAATTCAAAATACAGATGAGGCAATAAAAGAAGGGGCTACAGCGCTATTTGGTGAGAAATATGAAGATGAAGTAAGAGTTGTAACTATTGGTAGCTCAAAAGAATTGTGTGGTGGAACTCATGTGGAATACAGTGGAGAGATAGGGTTTTTTAAAGTTATTTCTGAAAGTGCAGTAGCTTTTGGTATCCGTAGAATTGAAGCTGTAACGAAAAAAGCAGCAATTGACTATGTCCATAGTAAAGAGATCATTCTGCAAAAAACTGCAGATCTGCTTAAAGTACCGGTGGGTAGTATAACTGAAAGCATACAAAATCTGCAGAAAGAAAACAAGGAGCTAAAACAAAAGATAGAAAACCTTTATCTAAAGCTTTTAAAATCAGAAAATATAAAAGTAAGAAGTATTGGTAGTGTGAATTTTCTCAGTCACGTTTTTGCTGACATTCCTACAAACATTGTACGAAAATTTGTTATAGAGCAGCAAAAATATCACAAAACTGATACTGTAATTACAATTGCCGCTGTGGAGGGAAAAAAAGCAGTTTTAATTGTCAGCGTAAGTGATAACCTAACTGAAAGAGTAAATGCAACTGAACTAATAAAAGTTATAAATAGTAATGGTGGTGGCAGCAAAACGTTAGCACAAGTTGGTTGCAGCAGCGATGAGGCTGTTACTTTAGAAATTGAAAATAGATTGAAGAGTATTTTTTAATCAATAAATATAGTACTATTATTAACTTATATTATAAATAAATTAACTATCTCTATGTATAATCTAGTATATTATATTTATCAATGGGAATGATATGCACAGTATGGGAAACTCTCAAGAAACAACTCTCTCACAAGAACAATTGCAACAGTTTGCGCAACACTTAATACAGTATATAAGTAAAATGACGGATAATGAGCTAATTACTATGAGTCGAGCTATGGAGGGTATGACGGATAATATGATCAGTATTGATAAAGATGTTATAGATTTAAAAGAACAATTACAACAACTCAGATCAGGCCAAATAAGTCAAAATGACTTACAAGAAGCTAGTGATGAGGTTTTTACTGTAATTGGTAGTGAAGAAACACAAAAACGTATTGCAAAAAGTGTCGATCAGGAATTAGTAGATAAGTTTAAGAATCTACCCCCTGCAAAAAAAGCTCTTGCTAAATCTGGGTTAATAGGCGCTGCAGGTGCGATTACTCCAATTGCTATAGTTGGAGCAGCAATAGCAATCCCTGTTGCCTTAGTTGCACTTCCACTTGTGTTGCTTTACACTGGCTTAAAACGCGCTATGCCTAGCAAAGAAAAGTTTCAAGAAACTTGGCAAGAAATAAAAAATAGTCTAACGCATGATATGAAAAATCTTGCTAATAAAGCTCCAGGTGAGACAAACTTAGAGAAACTGTGGAAGTCAGCTCATAAACCTGGTGTCACAGCTGAAAATCCAAACTTAGAGGAATTTTTAACAAAATATTGTTTTCCAGATCAAGAATCAGGTAAAGAAGTTAAGGTTAAATTTGACTTTGATAAGATAGAAGCATTAAAAGCTACAGTAAAAACAATAGGTTTAGATCTTGATAAAGATATAGATAGAATTGTCAGAAAAGGCGAAAGTAAATTTAGCAAAGATTATGTCAATGTCAATAAAGATGGAATTGATACACAATTTATTGCAACTGTTGATAAAATTGCAACTGCAGTAAAGGAAGAACATCTGTTACCTACTCCAAACCTCTATTTCGCAGGGATACAAGACATATTTGAGAGTAAATTAGCCGAAATAAAGCAAACCAAAGCTGAAGAAAAGGCAGCAAAACAAGAGAATTCATTTTTAAATAAAATTAAATCATCTTTTAATAAAAGCTCATCACATGCAGAAAGTGTAGAAGCAGGAAGGGGAGGAAGCAGCGATATATCAAGGTAGAGGAAATAGTATTTAAATCCTACTTTTTCTCTTATACATTTACATTTCTGGTGTTTTGCTATAACATAGCCCCATGAATAAGAAAGCATTATTGAAATTAGAAGATGGTAAAAAGGTAGAGTTAGCTATACTTGAAGGTAAATGTGGCCCCAGTGCGCTGGATATAAAAGATTTATATAAAAACACAGGGCTGTTTACTTATGATCCGGGGTTTGTTTCAACTGCAGCATGCTCTTCTTCCATTACTTTTATTGATGGTGAAGAAGGAAAGCTTTTGCATCGTGGGTATGAAATTTCTCAGCTCATAGAGCATGATTTTTTATCAGTAGTATATCTGCTACTTTATGGAAACCTTCCTACTGAGCAGCAGTATAAGGGTTTTGTATCACAAGTTCAGACGCTATTTAAGCAAGTGCCAAAGGAAATAAAGCACATAATACAGGCTTTTCCTACAAATTCTCATCCTATGCCTATTTTGATGGCCTGTTTCTCATGCTTAGCTGCCTCTTATCATGCACAACATGGAAATAATATTGCAGATTTAAGTTTTGGTATAGCAGCAATAGCACAGGTGCCGGTTATTATTGCAATGATTTATAACCACATCTCTGAGCAGGAATTTGCTGAAGTCAGTGATGAGCTTAGCTACAGCAGGAGCTTTCTTAAGATGATCTCTGCAAGAAGTGATGCTACTTCAGTAGAGGCCTTAGATAAAATATTTATCTTGCATGCAGACCATGAGCAAAATGCCTCAACAGCAGCTGTTAGGCTTTCTGGATCTACAAATGCTAATTTATTTGCATGCATTACAGCTGGTATTACAGCTCTATGGGGACCAGCACATGGTGGGGCAAATGAAGCAGTAATTGGCATGCTTGAGGAGATTAAACACCTAGGCAATATAGGACAATTTATTGAAAAAGTAAAAGATGGCGAATTTAAACTCATGGGATTTGGACATCGCGTTTATAAAAACTATGATCCACGTGCTAGTGAGCTAAAAAAGGTTTGCACTAAAGTATTAAACGATCTTGGTACTCATGATAATCATTTGTTTGAAGTTGCCATGGAGTTAGAGAAAATAGCATTAAGTGATGAGTATTTTATAGAGAGAAAATTATATCCAAATGTTGATTTCTATTCCGGCATAATACTTAGAGCAATGGGAATACCAACGAACATGTTTACACCAATTTTTGCACTCGCAAGAACTACAGGTTGGGTTGCTCAGTGGTATGAAATGAAAAATAGCAAAGAAAACAAAATATGGAGACCACGTCAACTCTATATAGAAAATTAAAAATTTGAAATAGATTTGCTAAAAAGGTATCTGCAAAATATAAAAAAGTAGAGATTTATGATATAAGGGTATATTTATAGTATGTATCCAAAAGAATGGAAATTTTGAATTTAAAAAGACCAGAAATATTAGATTAATGGAATCTGTTATTTGATGATACTAGGGGAGATCATAGTTTACAGAGGATATGATGCTGGCGAAAAGGAAAAGGTGTCATATTGTTGTAGATACTTAATTTTATAAACCAAAAGTTATGATGCACAATAGTTTTTCTTTTGGTTAATCTACATAATCTTTTCCATTTATTTTAACATAAAGATTTTGGCAAAGATATGAATTTTTATTGTGAAATATTGACATAAAATATATTCTATTATTCGCATAATATGCTAAATAAAATATCCTATGTTAATGATAGTTATATTCTTTAAATTAAATAAAAAGGTAATATGAGTCACAGTAGGGCTTCTTCTATAAGTAGTACATATAGTTCTGATATAGAAACTAGCAGTGATTGGAGTTCAGAAGAAGATTCAAGTAATGATCTGAACATTAGTGGTAATTCTATTTTAGATGGTCTATTACCAATAGAGCCAAATTTGTCATTAACTGAAGATGAAGAGAAGCTTATTAGTGAATTTTACCAGGAGATGGAAAATATAGAAGTTGAAAATGACAAAGAACGAAAGGAAAGCATACATAATATAAAAGTAAATTGTACGGAAAATGCTTTAAAGCGTATTGAGAGTGTAGTAGATCAATATTTAAAAAGAGGACTGAGGCTAAACTCATATTATAGCAATAGTACAGTAACAAATTTAGTATTTGAAGCAATAAAGAACATTGCTGATGTAATTGTACATCCTCGTGATATAACATATGCAACTCCTGATCCGCAGCGCAATGCTGATTGTAACAATAATATTAGTAAAAAAGAATATGCAGACGAAAGGACAGAGCTAGATGAGGAATGTGCAAATGAATGGAAAAATATAAGTGGAAAACATGTAAGTGAGTGGGGAAGTAAAGATGATAAATACGTAAGTGGATGGGAATATTTGAAGGATGAATGTGTGGATGAAAAGTATACAGGCGAATGGGAATATTGGGGAGATATAGGGGAATGTAAATATGAAGAATATATAGAAGATGAGATATTAGAAGGCAATTGTTTAAAAATTATACAAAGTATAGTTGAGAATTTGTTATATATGGGTGGAAAGGTAGAACGTAATCTTTTCTATTACAATGGGTTAGCACATGTAACTTATGATATTGATAGGTACCTCTTTGAACAGTATGAAAAAATTGAAAGCAGACTTAAAAGTGTTGCATATAAGGGTATTATAGATGGAAATGGGCGAGGGATTAAAGTAGCAATAGATAATGGCTATTTTTACATAAAATATGAAAAGAATAGCGTAATTGAACTGACAAGAATTGTAAGCAATTCGATCGTAGAAGGCCTAAACTTAAAAGTCAGTATACTCAAAATTGGAGAGAGTATAATTAGAGTTGAGAAAGTAGGAGAGAAAAGAAACTATACAAATATTCCAAAGGGAAGGATTAAAATGTCTTTCGCTACTGAAGTAGGAAAAATTAGCATTTACCTTTGTTCTGATGAGAATAATAGCAGTAGAATAAAAGTAGAACTTGATGAAGAAAATCAAGAAAAGTTTAAAAGACTAAAAGATAAGTCAAGCTTAGGCAAAAACTGTCTTTTAGGTGGAAAAAGTGTTATACAAGCTATCCGAGACAAAGAATTTACTAAAAATGAGTCTTACAAGCCAAAAGCTTTATCCACTTTTATGGAACAAGCTTCAGTTAGTAATATTTTAAGCAGGCTAGGAAATATATTCAGCAAAAGTAAAAATTAGTTCCAGATATATTGATTACATATTTTATAATTCTCTATCACCTTAAACTCTCTAATGTATATATGATTTATAAAAATTTATTCATTTAACATTGCTATTTTGTACTGGTTCTAACTGTTTTAATATTGATTTTAATCTAAAAAGACATTCATCTTTATCAAGTATTACCATTATATCAATAATACTTGGCGAATTTATTGTTCCTACTATTGAAGCACGTAAAATCTTATAAATCTCACTTATTTGTATGTTATGTAAATTTGTAAACTCTTTAATTCTTATGGAGATTGTATCCATATTCCAATCTTGGTTGATAATTTCCGATAGGAAAGATGCTAACAAACCAATACTTTCAAGGTTAGATTTTATAATTTCATATGCATGTTCATCAGCAATAATTGGAGGGCTTTCAACATAAAAGAGAGCTGATTTAGCTAAACTAATCAAAGAATTGGCTCTTTTCTTTAGTTCTGTAAGCCCTTGCAATAAGTAATTTTTATGCCTTTCAGTTATTCTGTTCTTAATTTCTTTTTCTAAAATTGGAATAAGCATATTGAGAAGCTGTTCATTACTTATATTATTAATATAATAACTATTGAGATGCTCAAGTTTTTTAAAATCTAAACGTGCAGGTGAGCGTCCTATTCCTTGCAAACTAAATATCTTAACTGCTTGTTCATCATTTATAACCTCATCATTATTATGGCCCCAACCAAGCCTTAAAAGATAGTTACGCATTGCTTTCGGCAATATACCCATTTTTTCATATTCAACTACACTTAAAGCATTATGCCTTTTAGATAATTTGTGACCGTTTTCATCATGAATAAGTGGCACATGTGCAAAATTTGGAGGATTAAAGTCAAATGCTTGATATATCAGTAACTGCTTAAAAGTATTAGTTAAATGATCAGAACCCCTAATTATTTGCGTGATCCCCATATCATGATCATCAATGACAACAGCAAAAATATAGGTTGGAGTCATATCTGAACGTAGAATTACTATATCATCAAGTTGTGCATTATCAATTTTCATTGTGCCATATACATTGTCATTAAAAGCAGTTTCTCCATCTGATGGAACCTTAAAGCGTATTGCCGGAGTGTTACAAGACGCTAGACTATTTGTACATTTATGTCTATAAGGTGCACCCTTTTCCTTTAATTCTTGTTCTTTAGTATCATCTGGAGGACAAAAGCAATAGTAAGCCTTACCAATTTTAACTAAATGGTTAGCTGCTTCTATATGTCTCTCTATTCTTTGCGATTGAAATACAACTTCTCCATCGTAATCTATGCCAAGCCAAGAGAGCCCCTTAATTATTGCATCTATTGCTTCTTTGGTTGATCTTTTTTTATCTGTGTCCTCTATTCTCAATAAAAATTGACCATTATTGCGCTTTGCGTATAACCAGTTAAACAAAGCAGTACGTGCCCCACCAATATGCAAAAAACCCGTTGGAGAAGGAGCAAAGCGTGTTACAATTTTAGGCATTTTCAACTCTATCTAAAATAAAGTCTAAAGCAGCATCTGCAGCTGCAACTTGTATTTTATTGCGATCATCATAATTAAAATGATATTCTTTGCAGTCAATATTAACTTTGGAAAGCATACAACTTATATATACCAAACCTACAGGTTTACAGCTTGATCCTCCACCTGGCCCTGCAATTCCAGTAATTGCAACTGCAATATTGGCATTTGACCTAAGTAAAGCACCGCATGCCATTTCATTTGCTACTTCCTTACTAACAGCACCATAATTTCTTAATGTTTCTTCCTGCACACCTAAAATCTTACTTTTAGAATCATTAGAGTAGGTTACAAATGCACAATCTAATATTGTTGATGCTCCAGCAGCAGTAGTAAATAAAAAAGATAAAAGTCCACCGCTACAAGACTCAGCAATAGCAATCTTAAAGTTACTCTCTTTAATTTTTTTGTAACATGCTAAAGCTTTATTGAGTATATCTTGATCAAGCATTTTATTTAGAAATTTACTTTTCCATGAACTGAATTGTATCAGGAGCGTAACTTAAAATCAATCTTATATTAATTAATCGCTTATCTTAAATGCAACGGCACTTTGTTTGTCATTCATAACAATATTTAACTTTTTCCCTTTTGATAATCTCCCAGATAATATTTCATCTGCAATTTGCTCCTTTATCTCCTTGGTTATTACTCTTTCTATTGGACGAGCTCCTAACTCTTCATTATAGCCAATTCCTGCTAGATAATGCCTTGCTTCATCATCAATTTCACATTTAATTCTTTTTTTCATAAGTTGAACCTTAAGTTGTGAAATAAACTTATCTATTATGCAGGTAATAATTTCAGGCTTTAAGTGGGAAAATGATACAACAGCATCTAAACGATTACGAAATTCAGGAGTAAATACCCTTTCCATAGCTTTCTTACTAGAATCAATATTAAAATTTTTATCCCTATCAAAACCAACAGAATTCTTGCTTAATTCGAAAGTTCCGGCATTTGTCGTCATGATTAAAATTACATTACAGAAATTAACTTTACGTCCATAAGTATCAGTAACACAACCGTAATCCATCATCTGTAGCAGTATATTATATATGCTATAGTGGGCTTTCTCTATCTCATCAAGCAGTAGCACGCTATGCTGATTTTTAGCAACAGCATCGGTAAGAAGTCCTCCGTTATCATATCCTACATATCCAGGTGGAGACCCTATAATCCTTGATACAGTATGAGGTTCCATATATTCAGACATATCAAAACGTATGAACTTCATGCCTGTATTTTCTGCTAATTGTTTAGCAAGTTCGGTTTTTCCAACTCCTGTTGGTCCAGCAAATAAATAACTTGCCAATGGTTTATTTTCATTACCAAGACCTGACTTTGCTATTTTAATGGAATTAATAAGACAATCAATTGCCTCATCTTGACCAAAGACAAGATTTTTTAATTTTTTTTCTAAGGACTTAATTTTTTTCTGATCATTAAATGTTAGTTGGTTGCATGGCACACCAGAGATCTTCGTTATAACATTTTCAATGTCTTTTGCAGTTACCATCCTTCTCCGAGTACTCAGTAATTTACAATATGCACCAGCTTCATCAATGACATCCACAGCTTTATCTGGCAACACTCTATCAGAGATATATCTACTTGATAACTCAGCAGCTAATTTTATTGCCTGGTTGGTGTAATACACACCATGATAAGCTTCATAATGAGGTTTAATACCATGTAATATCTTTATTGTTTCTAGAATAGGAGATGCTTTAATATCTATTTTTTGAAATCTCCTAGCAAGTGCTCGATCCTTCTCAAAACTATTATTATATTCTTTATAAGTAGTCGCCCCTATGCAGCGTAATGTACCACGAGCTAAAGCTGGTTTAAGTAGATTACTAGCATCGAGGAATCCGCCACTTGTTGAACCAGCACCAATTATTGTATGTATTTCATCAATAAAAAGTATAGCATTTGGCCTTACTTCGATTGCTTTTATTACAGACTTAACACGCTCTTCAAAATCTCCACGATAGCGTGTTCCTGCAAGCAGACATCCTATATCAAGAGAATAAACTGTACTAAATCTTAGAGGATCTGGAACATCACCTTTAATTATTTTTAAAACTAAACCTTCAACAATAGCGGTTTTGCCAACACCAGGATCACCAACGTATATAGGATTACTTTTTTTATGTCTTAGCAAAATTTCAATAGTTCTATTAAGCTCATATGTGCGCCCAATTACACTATCTATTTTTTTATCTTTTGCTTGGTAATTTAGATTGACACAATAGGCCTGCAGGCTTTCGTCATCTTTAAGTAAGGCATCACTTTCAGTAGTAGATTGTTTTTGATCAAAATAGTCTACACCAGACTCTTCATTACAATGCAATATACTAGATGCAGTATTGATAACATCACTTAGGTCTAAATCATACTCACGTAGAAAATTTGCTCTTAGCAAATGGCATTCAGAAAGCACTTCAACAAGCACATTGGTACCATCAACTTCCCTTCTTCCCAAACCATGAGCATGTATAATAGCCCTATGTATTATACGCTGAAATACAAAATCAGGTTTAATAGTAGCTAAGTCATATTCAATTGCCACTCTGTCTTCATGTTGGAGAAAATTCACAATATTATTTCTTAACTCACCTACTTCAACATTACACTTATATAAGATTTTCTTAACATCTATATCTTCTGTAAGAGCAAGTAGTAAATGTTCAAGTTTAGCGTACTGGTGTTTTAAATCATAAGCAATAGTTAATGCTCTATATAAGCTAAATTCGAGATTTTTAGATATCACTAATGCACTCCTAAATAACATACAATACTTACCATATAAGCGTTAAAAATAAGTTGAAGATGAAATGCCTTTTTAAATTTACTAAAATTCTGTCTTTAAAGATTCGACAATGCTGACAATAAAGAAGAAAAGTAATATTTTAAGGAGAAGAAAGGTGCTATATACCTTTTAAAAAGATTTTTAACTTTATATAGTTTAAAGTTTAAGTTTCCTGAATAATCGTGATGAGAGATAAATTTTATTTAGAGTCTTTTTTAGAAGCATTAGTTGCGGAAAAATACGTAACACAAAACACACTAGATGCTTATAGGCTGGATTTGCTGGGATTAATTGATTTCTTATCCGCAAAAAATATTAGTTTAGTACAAGCAAATACAGAAAATTTGCGTGCCTATATAAGTTTTCTGCGTAAACAGGGTTATAAAATTAGCTCAGTACAGAGGAAAATATCATCTATTAAACACTTTTATCGTTTTTTACTCAGTGATGAAGTGATAGGTTATAACCCAACAATTAAGCTTAGCGTACCTAAATCACATCGGCCATTACCGAAGTATTTAAGCATAAGTGAAGTAGATAAATTGCTTACTTCAAGTTACAACACAAGATTAAATGCAGTTGTTAACGTTCTTTATTCTTCTGGCATGAGGATTTCTGAATTGATAAATATTAAGCTTGATGAGATTTTAGCAGCAATCAATAATAGCGAAAAATGCAGTTACATTATAATAAAAGGAAAAGGAGAAAAAGAAAGGTTAGTTTTATTGAACGAAACAGCAATTAACAGCATTAATGAATATCTCACTATTCGAGAAAAATTTATCACAAATAATCAAGAATCAAAGTGGTTATTTCCTGGAGATAAGTTTGACAATCCAATTACTAGACAACGCATAGGCCAGCTACTTAAAGACTTAGCAAGAAAATGTGATATTGATGAGAAAAAAGTCTCCCCACACGTTATTAGGCATTCCTTTGCCACTCACTTACTTAATAACGGCGCTGATATTATTTTTATTCAAAAAATGCTTGGGCACAGCAGCATATCTACCACGCAGATATACACTCATGTTGCTAATGAAAAACTTAAAAATATCTTACTTAAGTCACATCCACTGGCTAAAGAAAAGCCAATATAATTGCTTTTCTAGAAAAAATTATATACCGTAAGGCATTATCATAGGGGGAGATATGCTTGGGGGAAATACAGCTGAAATAGATATAGACTTTGTCAGCAATAAAGAAGGTGAAATACATATAACGTCTCCATCAAAGCCGAAATCTCTCTTTGGTTGCTATGATTCTGAATTTATAAAAGCTTCACTTGGTGATATTACTACTAATGAATATGCTAATAGGGAAGCAAATGCAATTATTATCGTACAAAGTGAAGCTTGTGAATCAAACAATGATAAGGAGCCAGACAAAAAACTTATAAAAAACGCAGTAAGTGAAGAGTTTAGTCAAGCACTTATGCTTCTTAAGCAAACGGAACTTCCAGTATGCTTTATTAGAAATATTCCTCATTACGATGAAGAATATCAACCCCTGCTTGCTAAGCACTACATATTTTTATATTTTTTCCTAAATCATAATAACAAGAATAGTGTTTTTATAGTTGATCCACAAGGCTCAAAATTTGGCACTGATCAAAACGAAAAAGCTATTGATGAAGAATTTGTTGATATTATCTATTATGCTGCGAAAAAAAGTGGAGCTAAATTGTATGTTTCTGAAGATGTCATACAACAAGATGGTCGTTCTAGTGGACCTATATGTGTAGAGTTAGTTCGAACTTTTTATGAAATAGGTAGTGATGAAGGAAAAAAGGAAAAATTATTTAAAATTTTAAAGAGCAGTAAATCTATACCCAAAATTCTTTCGAAATATAAACTTTGTAAACTTGGGGCTGATATTATACCTCAGTGCGTAATTGATGATTTTAATACAAAAGAACCAGTTACATTTGTTGATGATAATCATGAAGATATTGGTGGAAGAAAGACTAGAGAAAAACATCACAACACTACTGCTTCTGTTGACAAAAAGAAAAAGTATTTAAAGGAAAGTTACTTTGTATCCCATATCAAGCCCTTTCTTATAAAATTAGGCGCAGATCCAAATCTACTAGATCGAGAAAAATTATGTCCATCTTTTAAAAGTGGAATTATTACTGGAGCTGAAATACTTGTAAAAAAAACTTCAAAAGGTGAAGACAATGCAGTAGATGCACCAAAACCTAAAGAGAAAAAGCAATATAAGAAAAAAAAGTCATCAAAAAAAGAAGCTAAAAAGGCTACACTTCAGTTAAAAGATGAGCACATAAAAGAGCCAGTTGATGAAGATCACAATGAATACACAGAAATTCAGAGTGAAGGATGCTTGCAGAAATTCAACCCTTGCTTAACATTACTGATTGCTGTCTGTATTTCTGGCATTACTTTATCTTCCATGTTATTACTTACAGGTAATAATGGTATGAGTATAGGGAAAATGATAAATATAGGTGTTCTGGCTACTTCATCAATAATGCTTGTCTGCACCATTTCTATTATATGTCTTGCAAAAAATAAGGAACAAAAAGTAGCACCTAAGATAGATGACCCAAATGTGCAAGCCAAAGAGTTAGAACCAATTAATAGTTATAATTAATACTTCGTTTGCAGAAATAAGAGTTTCAAAAATGGTTGCTTTTTTAATAAATAAATGATATTATTTCCGGTATAGTAGCTGTTGGTTTTGTTATGAATGATAGTAGTCAATTGATAAATAATAACATAGATTCCCAAGTTAACTTTTTGAAAGACTGGTACACTCCTAAAATCATGAAAGCCTCACTTGGCGACATTACTACTAAAGAATACATTGATAAAAAAACAAGTGCAATTATTGCAGTACAAAGCGAGAGTAGTGTTGAAGCGTATGGGCTAGAAAACGATAAAAAGCAAGATCAAGAGGCTATAAGAAATGCAGTAAGCAAAGAATTTGAGCAAGCATTACAATTACTTGATAAAACAAAACTCCCTGTATGCTTTATTAGAGGGATACCTCATTATGATGAAGGATACCAAGCGCAAATTGCTGGGCATTATGTGTTTTTATACTTTTTTCATGATAATGAAGGTAAGAAAAGCGTCTTAGTAGTTGACCCTCAAGGTTCAAAATTCGGTGACCGCCTTACTGACCAAAAAGAAAAAGCTATTGATGAAGAATTTGTTGATATTATTCGTCATGCTGCAAAAGAAAATGAGGCTCAGATATATGTTTCTCAAGATGTAATACAACAAGATGGCCGTTCTTGTGGACCTGTGAGTGTAGAACTAGCTCGAGCTTTTTATGAAGCAAGCAGCAACGAAAATAAAAAAGAAAAATTATTTGAAATTTTAAAAGACAGTCAGCTTAAGAGCACTAAGTTAAATGACAACTCAACATTAGAATATCAACTTTGCAAGCTTGGAAATTCTATTATATCTCAGAAAATCATTGATGATTTTAATAATAAAGTTAAGCATGAATTTACTGATAATGGAAAAAAATCTATTGAAGAGGTTGGCGGACAAAAAATTAGGGAAGCTCATTACCATGCTAGTACTCTTATTAATGAAAAAGGCATAGAGAGCATTAAGTCAGGAGAGGAGAACTACGATAAGAATATTAAACCATTTTTGAAAGAACTAGGCGCGAGTGACGATTTGTTAAGCAATATATGTTCATCTTTTAAGAGTGGTATTATTACCGGAACACCATTTCTCAACCAAGAGCAAATCCAGCAAGCTCAACAGAAAAGAGGAGAAATACTTGGTACAAAAAAGCAAAAAAGAGTTAGTATTAACCCTTCCAACAAGCACAAATCAAGTAAATCAGAATCACATAATAATGCTCAAGATCATAAACCAGCAGAAAAATCTGAATTCTCAAAAATAATAGCTACAACTGCAGCTTTTATTGGTGTTGCTCTTTTATGTAGTGCAATCTTGATCGATATAAAAAAAGAATTCAAGATTGGCGGTATTGTTCTTTCATCGGTAATGCTTATTTCCGCTGTTACTTGTTTCTTCTTACCAGGAAAAACCCAAGAATCTAAAATGACTATAGATATAGAAACTCCTCTTATAAAAACTACAACTGCTACAGTTCAGCTTCCCTAAAAATGAGCTTAATTAGAAATATTAGCTTTAACTTGTTTTTAGTTATTTGGGCAGCTTTATATACTATAGCTGCCTTGCCTATACTTCTTATGCCATTGCCAGTTATTATTATGTTTTCTTCATTTGCTGTGAAAATTGTACTTTTGATGCTGAAATTGATTTGTGGTATTACCTATGAAATCAGAGGGAAAGAAAATATTCCAGATGGATCTTTTGTAGTTGCATCTAAGCATCAATCTCCTTTAGAAACGTTTATTTTGATGGTTTTATTCAAACGAACGGTTTTTATCCTAAAAAAAGAGTTGCTTTGGCTGCCTTTTATTGGGCTACATTTCTTTGCACTAAAGATGATATTCATTGATCGCAAGGGTGGCAGCAGTGTTATACATAATATGACTAAAACCACAAAACTTCGTTTAAAAGAAGGAAGAACTGTAGTGATATTTCCAGAAGGAACTAGAGTGGCAATTGGTCAAAGAAGAGAATATAAATCTGGTATTGCGTTTCTGTATTCAAGTTTATCCGTACCGGTTTTACCTATTGCACTAAATACGGGGCTATTTTGGCCAAGAAATATAATGTCCCTACAAAGAAATTGCGGAAAAGTTATAGTGGAAATATTGCCACCTATATATCCTGGGCTTACTAAGAAGGATTTTCTTACTTTATTACAAAACTCCATTGAAGAAAGAAGTATATTATTGACTTAAGTTTATGTTTCATATTAAATTATGAGAGATTTAATAATTTATCGGTTGTAAATATGGCAAACACTGCAAGTGCTAAAAAGATGATAAGGAAAATAGAAAAACGCACTTTAATTAACAATATGCGTAAAAACAAAACACGTACTACTGTTAGAAAAGTAATGGATGCGATAAGTGCAGGTAGCTATGAAAGTGCAATGTTAGCATTTAAAAGTGCTATGTCTAATTTGCATAGATGCGTAACTAAAGGTGTGATGCATAAAAACACAGCTGCACGTAAGATAAGTCGTTTGAATGCAAAAATATATAAATTATTTAAAACAGTAGAAAAAACAGTATAATAAATTTCTAGTTTAGGAAAAGGCCTAAAAGCTCAGAATTAAATTTGTGAAAACAATAGAATTCATACTAGTACAAATTAAATCAATTGCTTATAGAACTATTCTTTTTACTCACTTCAAAGAACGATAAATTGTCAGCAGACAGTGAAGAATGTGTGATATTATTTACATCCTTTAATGTAATCTTTTCAAAACTATTTATATAGTTGTTGATATAATCTGCCTTAAAGTTATGCAGCTGCATTTTCGTTAAATAGTGAATTATGTTATCATTATTTGATAATGAAAAAATAAACGAATTAATGATATTAGTTTTTGCATCTTCAAACAGCTGATTATTTATTCCTTTTTCTTTAATTTCGTTAAAAACTTGTTTTATAGCTGATACAGCTTGAGCAGCTGTAGAGTTGTCGGTATATAAAATACCACCTAGAATGTTACTATGCTCATTGGTATCAAGAAAAGTACTAATATGATATGTGATTCCTAATTTATCACGTAACTGATGCATTAACACAGAGTTTAAGCTCATACCACCAAGAGCATAGTTTAAAAGATAAACCATATAGTAATTAGGATTATCTATAGCAATTCCTTCTTGTCCAAAGAACACTACACTTTGTGGAATATCCATAAAAGCATGACCATTCTTGCCCAAATTAAGGTTAGCGTTTTCAATCCTACGTGCCGATTCTTCTGCTTTAATAGGTAACTGTAATAAATAATTGTCAATTAACTCACTTAGTCCTTGTGAGCTTGCAGAACCTACAACACTAATTACCATTTTCTCTTGATTAAAATTTCTTTTTACATATTGCAAAACATCATTTTGCGTAATGTTTGTGATAGTATCAAGCGATCCATACTCAGCATTTGCATAAGAGTGCTCACCAAACAGTAATTTCCTTAATCCACTTTTTGCTACAAACTGAGGATCATTCTTAAGCTTTTTTATCAAAACAGCCTGCATTTCTTTTGTCCTATTAAAACCATTATCATCAAGATTAGGTCTTAGTAAATAATCACTAAGTAAAGACATTGCATCAGGCAAGTTTTCTGATAAAGTCTTTAAATGTATATGAAAGTATTCTTTACTGATATCAGAAAATAACTTTATGCCTTTATTTTCGAGCTTTTTTGCAAACTCTAAAGCACTGTTACTGCCTGCACCCTCATGAAGAAATGCAGAGATAAAAGCTGCTAGCCCTTGCTTTTCCCAACTATCATATGCGTAACCAGAGTTTTTAAATGTAATATCTAAAGAGACAACTGGTAAATCATGATTTTCCACAAATAAAAACTTGAAGTTATTATTGGTAGTAATTTCTTCTACTTTAATGTTTACATCATCAGTATGAAATCCTGTACAAAAAAATATTAAGAAAAATAGTAGTAGTTTATTGTACATTATTTTCATCTCCTTTAGGAAGTAAATAACCAATTAGCTTAGCTTTAGTAAAGATAGAACTAATCTCTGAATTTATCTCATCCTCACTAAGATTATCAAGTTCCTTATAAGTAATATCTATATTCTCGATTGGAATACCCAAGATCAAATTACTACCATAAAAATAAGCTATAGATGTTAAATCGTCCAAATCATAAATTTTATTAGCTTTATACCTATATTTTGTGCTTTGCAATTCTTTATCAGATATACCTTTGCTAATAAAATCAGCAATGGACTCATTGAGTGCATTCTCTATTTCTTGTATCTGTACTCCACTTTTAGGTAATATTGAAATTTTTATAGCACTATCATTATACACCATTTCATCATAATCCACACTTACGCTGACTGCTAAATTTTTGTTTAAAACTAAGTCCTCATATAATTTGCTAGACATCCCTCCACCCAAAATGTCAGCTATTAAACTAACTTTTAGATAATTTTTTCCAGTTACTTTGCTTGGAACTTTATACCACACAAATAACTCTGGCTCTTGCACTTCATCACTATCTAAAGTGGCAGCTATGTTGGCATTATGCTCTGGTTCAGATCCAGGGAAACGCTTAGCTACTGGACCAAATTCTATAGACCCATAATGTTTTTTTGTTAAATTTAACACTTCGTCAGTATCAACGTCGCCAACAATTACAAGTATTGCGTTGTTTGGATAATAATATTTATTATAAAAACTTAAAGCATCATCTTTATTAAAAGAATTAATTTCATTTTCCCAGCCAGCAACTGGTCTACCATAATTACTTCTATAAAACGCTCTTTCCATTTCTTCTCTAAGTATTGCTCTAGGGGAATTGTCTATCCTCATTTTCCTTTCTTCCAGTACAATATTACGCTCTTTCTCTGCTGCTTCATCTGTTATATTTAAATTACGCATTCTATCTGCTTCAACTTCCATAACCAAACTTAAGTCCTTTTTTTGCACTAGCTCGTAATACACAGTAAAATCAGCAGAGGTTCCAGCATTAAATTGACCACCTATACCCCCAATAGTAGCAGATACATCTTCAAATTTTTTGGTACCTTTGAACATTAAGTGTTCTAAGTAATGAGCGAGCCCCGACTTGCCAGTCGGATCATCAGCTCCTCCAACCTTATACCAAACCATGTGCATTACTGCTGGAATTCTATGGTTTGGTATAATATAAATCTCCATACCATTTTCCAATTTTTCGTGATTGATTCTCGCATCAAGTGCAAAAGCTGATTGACTAATTATAAAAAATGAGAGGAAGATAAACAATTTACGTATCATGTTTAGAATCAATATATGATTAAATATTTAATACTTGATATGAGGTAAAGATGCAATAGTTTTTATTACGCTTTTTTGATTAAATCATAAACATACCACTTAAAGATCAATAAAAGCATTCCTATTACTATGAAGGAATCTGCGAGATTAAAAGTAGGCCAATGCCAGTTTATGATTTTTATATCTATAAAATCATAAACTGCACCCCAGTATACTCTATCAATAAGATTTCCCATAGCACCGCCAATTATCAGGCTAAAATTAAAGCGAACCAACTTACTACGTGTTTTGTATAAAACATAAGTAAATATACAGGTGATAATAATTGAAGATAATGAAAAAATAATATTATTCCTTGGCAAATCATCAAATAAGCCAAAACTAATTCCAGAATTCCAGATCTCTATGAATTTTAAAAAGCTACAGATCTTGATTGTACCTTTGCTTGCAATCAACAACCTAATCAATAATTTACTTATCTGATCAATAAGTACAATGATAGATATAATTAAGGGGTAAAACATTCTCATAAACAATCCTTTAATTTGCGTGCTTCTATTACGTCAGAACGTATTTGTGCTATAAGTTCTTCAGCATCAGAAAATTTCTTTTCTGGGCGCAAGAATTTTAAAAATTCTATTTTTACCAGATGATCGTATAAGTTATCATTAAAGTCAAATATATACATCTCAAGTATTGGTTTTTTAAAATCTTCAAAGGTTGGTCTGACTCCAATGTTTACTAATCCATAAAAATGATTATTATTTTGTACTACTTTAGCAAAGTAAACACCAAATTTCGGTTTCACCATATCATCATCAATATTTAAGTTTATAGTCGGGAAACCTATTTTTCTGCCTCTACCTACTCCTTTTACCACAGTACCGCTCATACAATATGGCCTGCCAAGTAATTTATTTGCAAATTCTATGTGGCCGCAAATTAAGCACTCTCTAATTAAAGATGAAGAATAAACAGTATTATCCTCTATAGACAATGAATTAAGCTCTACAATCTTATAATCACAGGTTGCTGCAAAGTCTTTTATTAATTTTAAATTGCCCAAGCGTTTATAACCAAAAACACATTCATGACCTGTAACTATGTATTTAGTTTGGTAACTATTGATTAGTACTTCTTGAATGAAGTACTCTGGAGTCATTTTTGCAAAATTTTGATCAAAATTTATAATATATAGGTAATCTATACTATGATTTTTTATAAATTCTATTTTCTGCTTTACATCTGTTAGTCTAAAATCTTTTTTATTGAATAGAATAGATGCAGGATGAGGCTCAAAAGTGAGTACAGCAGAAGGAATGTCTTTTTCTATAGATAAATTTTTAACAGTAGATATAACATAATTGTGACCTAGATGGACTCCATCAAAATTGCCAAATGCTAAGGCAACTTCTCTACCTTTATACTCTTTATAATCATAAACGACTTCCATGCTATTTCAATTAGGTGAATTTTAATAAAAGATACCTATAATCAAACAAAAAGTAAAATGGAGAGTGATTTATGGCATATACAAAACCAGTGATAATCTATACATGGGAAAAATGTGGCTGGTGTAAAAAAGCAAAAGACTTACTTAATAAAAAAGGAATAGAGTATGAAGAACGTGAGATTACAAATGAGAATAATTATAATGAAATAAGCGAATACCTTAATGCTAAAGGAATCTCTAAAGTCACAGTTCCTCAAATATTCATTGGTGATGAACATATTGGTGGCTATAGTGATTTAGAAAAGCTTAATGCGGAGAATAGATTAGATAAAATGTTACAAGATTATTCTTTTTACACGGCAGATATTTATGAAAATGATATGGATCAATTTGATGAGTTAGATATAGAATCACATACCAACTATGACGATATATTATAATAAAATTTAAATTGTTTTAGGTGCTGCATATCTCTCTTATAGCATTTACTTGAATGAAGAAAAACTAGATAGCTTTAGGTAGAATATTTTTCTACCTAAAAGGCACTACTTTTGATATTGTATAAAATTACCTATAAGGCTGTAATAAATCAAGATAAATACAATTCTTATTCAGCTTTCTAGCTCTATATGATAGGATAATAAAATCTTTCATTTCATCGTATTAAGTAGCTTAAGAAAAACAAATATTATTGATAATAAAATTATTTGGAATGTTTGATTGAGGTCTTAGTTTAAGAGCTGCAAATGCATATGTGCAAAATAGTCAAAGCAAAATTAACTCAACTCAATTTTCAACCTATTGGGAAAGAAAATATCAAGCTGAGAGATGCCCAATTTGGTATAGCCATAATCCAAATTCATTCTATTTTTTTATAGCACAATATAATTGAGGTATTTGTGCTGATTTGCCTGTGTATAACAGGATCTTAAAACATATCAACAAACAAAAAAGGGATAGTAATGAGATTTAAAGTGAGGTTAGAGATGAGAAAAAATATACTAGAGATCTTAGTAAAAGGGAGTGGTTGTTAATAGAGAAACAGTTTAGAGTATGCTACAAGAAAGGATGGAGGCAAGAAAGTCAAAGGTAAGAAGAGGTATATAATCACAGATATTCAAGGCTTGATAGAGCGATGGAACCGCGAATGGAAACGACAGAGATGGCGTAAAAACAGCATTGGATCATATGAGGAAATAATGTTAGAAAGCTGTGGGCCGATATGAAAGAAAAGATTTAAAGGATCACATAAAGAAAGAATATGACATAAAACTCCCCTGCGAAAAATCAGGAAAAAGGTATCAATAGCTAAAGCAGGTTTATAAAGCAAAACTCAGAGATGTTTATTTTTAATATATTTCTGAAGAATTTACATTAGCAACAGAAATAGATCCAATATCTTTTGTTTAATTGTTCAAATTCTTGGTTTGATATATTGTTGGATGGCATAGAATATGTAAATTGCCACTTACAATATCTACGTATTTCTTAAAAAGTCAATATATATTGAATATATTAATAAAATTTAATTACTATAAACGTAATGTTTTGAAACATAATCCTCTATAATTGCTGTAAACTGCTTAAAAATGTCATCTCCTTTTAAAGAGCAGAAATATTTGCCATCTGCGTATACAGCAGTGACTGGCTTTTCACCATATCCTGGCAGGCTTATTCCTAGGTTTGCATGTCTACTTTCACCTGGACCATTAACCACGCAGCCCATTACTGCAACGTTCATATATTCAACGCCAGGATTTTTCTCTTTCCATACAAGCATACGCTCTTTCATATAATTGTCGACTTTTTCAGCTAGCTCGCGAAAATAACTACCATTGGTGCGTCCACATCCTGGGCAAGAAGTAAGTTGTGGCTCAAAGTGACGCAAACCTATAGCTTGTAGTATTTCTTGACATACTTTAACTTCATTGGTGCGAGATTCACCAGCACGTTGGGTTAAAGAAGCACGTATAGTATCCCCTATTCCATTTTGTAGTAAATATGATAAACCAGATGCTGTACCTATCACTGCTTTGCTACCACCACCTGCTTCAGTTAGGCCTAAATGCAAAGCATAGTTGGATAACTTTGCCAGTGCAGTATAGACTAAAATTAAATCTTGCACTTTGCTTACTTTGCAAGAAATAATGATTTTATCTGGACTGAGTCCGATCTTTTCTGCGTGTTTTGCGCTATTTAAGGCAGACATAACCAGTGCCTTCCTTAAAACTACATCAGAAGGCTGAGGATTTTGACTTGCAGCATTTTCATCCATAAGCTTTGAAGCTAAGTATTTATCAAGACTGCCCCAATTTACTCCAATTCTAACAGGAATGTCATATTTGATTGCATATTCTATTATTCGTTCAAATTTTTCATCACGCTTATCACCAAAGCCAACATTACCTGGGTTAATACGAATTTTCCCTAGTGCTTTTGACTCTTCGGGATAGTCAACTAAAAGCCTATCCAGCTCATATTGACCACACCCTACTATCATTTTCTCATCAAACCCTTCTTTCACTAGTGCATCTCTAATATAGGGAACAGATTTAGTAGATATATCTGAATTTAGTGCGATGCGAACAAGCTCAGAACCAGCATGTGCAAGTTCTACTACCTCTTGCACAGCTTCCTGTACATACTGCTGAAATTCCGTACCTTCATGTTTATCAGGTTGCTTAACTGGACCAAGTGCCATAGATTGCACTACTACTGGACTACCTCCTCCAATTTTTACTTTGCCAACTTTAACTTCATGAGTTTTGTGTTTCGTTGTAGGTATTATCTTATATAACTCATCACTGTAACAGAGAGTATTATCGTCCTCTTTAAAAGATAAATTACTATTCATAAAATTACTCCGTATCTATTTCAGCTTCTTCTTCTGTAAATTCATCCTTTATAAGCTCATCTTCAGATGCTTCAACTTCAATGTTACTTATCTCATTACTCTCCTTTTGAATACCAGTAGAATCATCGCAACAGCTACACTCAGTTTTGCTATGGTTATTAAAATTCACTATGGTTTCTTGATTACTAGGATTCATTGATTTTTTCTTATTCAGATTTTTCACCTTTAGACTGACATCATGACCAATTTCTTCAAATCCATCTTCTATCTTTTGCAGCAAGGTCATAAAAGATGGTTTCTTTCTTTCGTGACTATACTCATAATCACTGCTATCATCTATAATCTCTATAAACTTTGCACCTTTAAGACGCGTAAGATCTATACCATAACTGTTAACCATAGCACTGCCGTCATCAATAAATACATTATCGTCAGTAAATTGAGTATTTAATTTATCAGATTGACTAACCATTTTTTCTGGCTTATCTATTTTTGGAACGTAATTATATCCCAAAGTAGTTTTCTCTTTTTGACGTTTTTGGTATAGCTCATACGACTTTGAAAACTTCTGATCATAAAAAAAATATTCTCCTCCTGGATTATAAACAGGGATGTATTTTTTACTAAATTGAATTTTTTTATTGCTACCGCAAAATATGAAAAAGAAACAAATAATTAAGAAAAAACTATTAATTAAGCTACGCATTAACTCTGCTAAACAATACACAACACCTTAGTATATCAATTAACATATTTAAAGCAAGCTATTTTGGTTTCGATAATTAAATAAGATTTTAATACCTTATTTGAAGAAGTAATGTTATGATTAATTTATCATAATAGTTAATTATGTGATAAATTGGGGGATGCATGCTTAGTACAGATAATAAAGAATTACAATTTAAACTTAAGATATTACAAGGGATTAAAGCTTGGATAAAAAGACCTAAGGAAAGTCTCAAATTAATAGAGATGAAATCTGAGCAGAATGATGAATTAAAAGATATAAAAACAGTAGCTCGAGCAAGCAGGCCCAACGTGAAGCAAGTTTTAAATCAGCATTTACAAGATAGAACTCTACAGCCTCTTGAGAAATTCAAAAATAGTGTAAATAAAGAAGTGGGTGTAACTGAAGGGTACCAAGCTGAGTATCAGTATGATAATCAGCAAACAGCAGCCTTCATGATTAAGTCTTTTTTTAATAAAACTTTGAGTAATGAAGAGCGGAAATCTCGTCTAAATAAATTCAAAGACTCATTTTACAGAGCATCAGAGAGGAATATGAAATTATTTCCACAAAGTTTTTTACTCAAATTCGATGCAATTAGAAGACAAACGATTAATATGGCCTGGCTAAATGTTGAGCAAAATATATGTTATGATGATCTAAATATAGCTGATTTCATTAGAGAATATTTTGCTGGCGATTTGTATAGACTTCTTCTTCAAGATAGAGCACCACTCATCGAGCTTGTTACAAACCAGACTTTACCAGCAAAAAGATTTGTAGAAGAGGAAAGTGGTGATAAATATAAGTTTAAAGACCATTATATTGAATTATTTCGCCAGGAAAAAAATCAACCTAAGCTTTTTCTAAGATCAAAATTTCTACATAATTTTACAACACTAACTGATTTAAAGGCAAATGGTAAAAAATATAAAGATGCAGAAGGTTTTGAGAAGATCTTAGCTGCACAAATGTTACTTGGGGAAGCTGATATAATTCAAGCAGAGAACTTCGGCCTAATTGAAAAAGGTGGAGAAAAAGCATTTGCTAAAATTGATCATGGAAGATCTTTTTACTACTCTTTCAATGATAGCAATGAATATTTAATGGTGTGGTTGTCATTATGCTTAACATCGTTTGATACTTATGGTCTAAAAATAGATTTTGGAAGGCTATGTAATGAAGTAAATAGAGCAGTTGAATTTTTAAATGCAAATAAAGAAAGTATTGAACTGTTGATGGAGGGGAAGGCGCAAAATTTAAATCATATTTTAAATTCAAATATGGAATTTACTTTGCGCTATATACATACTATTGACAATGACCCAAGATCATGCATGAAAACAGAAGATTTTAGTTATTCAAAGCAATCAGGGCAGTTCATTTCAAACAGAGACCATAGCTTAAATGATTACTTTAAGGAAAGATTGAATACTCAAATTGAGATTGCTAATAAGGCAGCAAGTGAGTTAGAAGTCATAACCAAAATTAGCAAAATGAGTTTTATGAGGCTTATTTGGATGCAATTTTACATCCAATCTGGTGAGACGGATATTCTAACTTGGGCAATTAATCACAATAAAAAGATCGATGGAAAAAATCCTTTAGCTTGGGCTATAGAAAATAATAAGCAAATTGAAGGTGGAGATGCTGTAAAATGGGCAAAGGACCATGATATGACTATTGATGGTAGAGATCCTGAAACCTTTGCGCATATAATTCGAGATAAAAATTTAAGTAAGTATCTTAAAGCGGGAGCGCAGTTAAAAAAGACGGCAGTAGCTTTATTTATAGGAGTGTTAGCAGAATTAGCTACTGTTATCACTATTTATTGTAAAGGCATTGAAATAGGTATGACAGCACAACAACAGTCTCTATACCTTAAAATTGCAATAGTAACGACTGTAGTTACGGCTATAGTTTTGCTAGGAATTGCTGCTTCTGTAGCAGGAATAAAACATCATCTAGATCATAGTAAAAATCATACCATTGAAAATCCTAAAATTGATTGTGTTTATGCAAAAAATTGTAAGAGTGTTCAATCAATTACAACCAGGTAAAGCAGGTGGTATAAAGCAAGTTTTAAAACTCAGAGATTTCAATATATTTCTGAAGAATTTACATTACCAACAGTAAATAGATCCAATATCTTTTTTTAAATTGTTCAAATTCTTGGTTTGATATATTGTTGGATGGCATAGAATATATAAAGTATAATATTGCCGCTTACAATATCTACGTAATTTATGTTTCTCTGACAATCTCTCTACAGCTATTTCATCTGTAAATATCTGTATTTAGTACAAAATACTACATGATATTTAAATCAAACGTACTGTATGTTTATAAGTAAACTAAAAATACTAAAGCTCAAGGCGACTACCTAACTGCATAAATATAAATAGACGCATCTCGAAACTCATATAGAAGATTATAAATAGCAGCAATCAAATTGAGTCAAAACGTTTTCGTCTGTTTCATCTGCGATAATTTTGAATCTTTTTAATCACGTTTTGCTCATAAGCTTTC
The DNA here is from genome assembly GCA_016860565.1 of Candidatus Mesenet longicola. GTDB lineage: Bacteria > Pseudomonadota > Alphaproteobacteria > Rickettsiales > Anaplasmataceae > Mesenet > Mesenet longicola. Next base: position 28,084 of record BNGT01000013.1, read on the forward strand.
TATTTTCTTCCCTCAACTCTTTTACTATTTTATCTCTTCCTTTTTGATTTCAGTCTGGTTTCGAAAAAAATCTAATATCTTTATTAATCCTCTGCTTTTATTCATTCCATGTTTTATATTGATATTACTATTTTTTTGACCTGGTTTATTGAATACTCTCGAAATTTATATTATCTCTCCATACGCTGACGTTTTGCTAAAGGTTCTATTCCTTCCAATTGAGGTTTAGTTGATACCGTACTTGGATTTTGGCAAACATCTTTTAATTTATTTAAGAATGTATTTGCTTTTTGAGCAAGAGATACAGCGTCTGCTCCTTTATCTTTCTGAGTTCTTTCATTTATATGAGATTTTAGAATGATATGCTCTATAGTGTCTAATAAATACTTAAGCACAAAAGATAATTGCTCATCAGAACCATATCCTTCTTCAATTTCTCCAAACTCCTTAATTAATTCCTGTTCTTCATTGTTTATGTATTCAGCGATAGCTTGTGCATTTTCTTTTTTTATGTTTGTTTTTATTAATTCACCCAAGTGTGGCATTATTTTTATTACTTCAAATGCTGTAAAGCAGCTTTGAAGGTCACTACTTTTTTTAATTATTGCTAAATCTTCGCTCTTTAGAACCTGTCTTGAAAGAGAATGAAGAAAAGGATAAGATGAGGTAAACAAAAAATAGTAGGTAAAATTGTATCCAAGTGATATAAATGACAAAGAATGGGAAATTTTAGAGCAACATGTTGAACAAGGGGCAATAGGGCGACCAAGAAAGCATAATATTAGAACAATTATTAATGCGATAAGATATATAATGAGAGGTGGTTGCCAGTGGAGAATGCTGCCAAAAGATTTTCCGCCATGGAAGACAGTGTACGACTATTTTCTTAGGTGGCGCAATAGTGGCAAGTTGGAAAAAATACATGATATGCTAGTAAAAGAGGTAAGAAA
>BNGT01000014.1 GCA_016860565.1 Candidatus Mesenet longicola
ACACACCAATGCAGACTTTTCTTGATACATTGCTTTTCAGAAATATATTATATCTGCATCCTCATTTAACTATTTAAATCCTCCTAATTCTTCTTTGTTAGATTATTTTGTGTTTGGTACAGTTTACAAATCTTGAAATAGCTTCTATACAGAAACACCAGTCGGTATTGATTTATATAATCCACCGCTAAAAATAGGCCTATTTCCTGCTATTGCTGGAATGAATGCAACTTGTGGTTCTTTAATATTACCGAGTGGGTGCGGTCTATTGGCATTTACATACTCACACAATTCCATATCTGCTGCTGGCTCTTCTTTTAACTTCAGCTTAACTTCTGTAGATGAACAGTCTGCATAATGGAGTTTAATAGAACTAATATTGTATAAGTCGGTGAAGTTGAAAATTTTATCAGCTGGTTTTTGGGTTTTCTTATCTGACAAATATGCTGTATCATACTGATATCTAACATTAGAAGAACCACTATTGTGGTATTTGTCATGATCTGTTTTCTTAAAGAAAAATATTTTTGATCCTTTAATTTTGTTTATAGCATCATATGCTTTTTGAGAACCTATTACCTCAGGGTATATACTTTTATTCTTACTTGATCCAAAAAATGGCTGAGTAATAGTAAAAGTTACTTCTTTAAATGGTTCATTTACCTCTCTTAACTTTTCATTTTCCGTACTGCCCTGTATAACTGGTATCTCTATTACATTTTTACCTGGCATTATTATAAGGCCTTTATGATCCAAGCTTATAGTTATTTTTTCTATTTCATCCTTTTTAGCATCGTCTAATAGTAAGGTCATAACTTTAGGTTCAAAATCCCTAATAGTATTATATACGGTGCGTTCTGTTTTAACTTTATGGAATATAAAACTAGAGATTAAAATTGCTGAGATTATAGATGAAGCTATAATATAAAAGTAGGTTCTTGGATCCGCTGTATCTTTTAAAAAGTTAAAGTTTAATTTTTTACCCCCATCAGCTTGAACTTGTACTACCCATACAAGAAATAATGAGGTAAAATATGCAAGATTGAAAAGTAGTAGTGTTGCCACTACAGCTTTAGATACTGTTCCATCTGCTGTTTTTTTCCTAAGATATTTTTGAATAGATTTCATGTATCCCCCATTACTACATAAAAACTTAATACTTAAGTATAAATCTTAACTTAAGAATTGTCAAATTACCTCATCTCCTCCAGTGGCTCTATGTTGAAAATTGACAAACCTGAAGCGATCACGCTGGCAACTGCTTGTGCCAGAAAAATTCGCGCAGATGTAAGAGCTATATTATCATCGATTATAAATTTCATATTTAAGTTTTTACTGCCATATCCCCATAGAATATGGAATTTTTCTGCCACTTCAGTTAAGTAAAAACTAATTTTGTGTGGCTCACATGCTTTTGCAGCTGATTTTACTATCTGTGGCCATTTTGCTAGTGTCTTTATCAATAACAACTCCTCATGAGAAGAAAGAAGTGATAGATCTATCTCGCTCTTAGACAGTAACTTTGGGGCTCTACGCATCAGTGAATGCGCTCTCGCATGCGCATACTGCACGTAGAATACCGGATTGTCTTTCGATTGCTCTTTGACTTTAACAAAATCAAAATCTAAAGGCACATCGTTCTTGCGAGTTAGCATTATAAATCTAGTTATATCTTTCCCTACTTCTTCCACTACGTCTTTAACTGTCAGGAAATTTCCTCTTCTTTTTGACATTTTAACTGGCTTGCCATCGTCTAAAAATTTCACTAGGTTATAAAGCTTTATTTCTATTTTTGCTTTACTTTCACTGAGTGCTGCAACTATTGCCTTAAGCCTTCCAGTGTATCCTGCATGGTCGGTTCCAAGTACGACTATCATTTGATTGAACTCACGAGAGATCTTATGAGAATGATAAGCAATGTCTGTAGCAAAATACGTCCAGCTGCCATCTTCCTTTTGTAGTGGCCTATCAACATCATCACCAAACTTAGTAGAGCTAAATAGCATCTGCTTTCTTGGTTTCCAGTTTGGATCTTCTTTCCCTTTTGGTTTATCCAGGCACCCGTGATATATCAGACCTTTATCAGACAGTATCTTGATGCTTTTTTCAACAATACCACTTTTTTGCAGTTCATATTCTGACGTAAAAACATCATGTTCTACCCCCAGTAAATTTAAATCATCTTTAATTAATCTAATGATATAATCTAAAACATAAGTTTTAATTTTATCAAAGTCTTGCTCTACCGATAACTCCTTACCATACTTTGTTGCAAGCCCTTCACCCACTGGCTTTAAATATTCTCCAGGATACTGGATATCGTCAAAATTTACAGATTCTTTGAGTGCCTCTTTATACCTTAAGTAAACCGACTGCATCAGCTGATTTATCTGCACGCCAGCGTCATTGATATAATACTCTTTAGTTACATCATACCCGGCTTTTTTGAGCAATCTTGCCAAAACATCGCCAAACACTGCTCCTCTTGCGTGTCCGATATGCAGTGGACCTGTTGGATTTGCAGATACAAACTCAATATTAATTTTCTGATTATTACCAATGTTTGAGTTGCCAAAATCTGTTTTGAGCGTATTAACCTCCCTTAAAACATTAAGCCATACGTCTTGCTTTAAGTGCATATTAATAAATCCAGGTGATGCTATGTCAATGCTTGCAATCACGTCAGAAGGTTTAAGAACATCTACTAAAACCTTAGCAACTTCCATAGGATTTTTTTTCTCTATTTTTCCTAAAATCAACGCTGCATTGGTGTATACATCACCATGGCTTTCATTATTTGGTGGCTCAACTACTATGCTTTGAGCATCATAGCTGTAATCTTTTATCTCACCTATCTTTTGTAAGATAAGATCTCTAATTCTGCTAAATATATCCATATCCACACTATAATGTTTTTAGAGCATAAAAAAAGCTTTAAGTTGTTTTTATTAAACTTACAGCTCTTTCTTTTTTTACTCCACACATAATATAGCTTAATATATACCCCTAATATACTACTTGTCTGGCAAATTTACCTATTGCTGCTAAAGCTGATATTTGAAGTGATTGCAGAGAAGTATCAGGATTTCGTGAGTTTAATGCTTTATTTGCTGCTTTACTATATGCATTTGTTCCTATTCTTTTTACTGTTTCTGCTCCTAAGCATGCAAAAACTTCATTTTTAAAGTAATGTGGATAATTATGCGGGTTAATGAATTTCTCAGCCTGCTTATTTAATTCTTCTTCTGTGCAGCGTGATAATTCCTTATTTTTTAGCTGAATATATTTTTCAAGATCATCAGAATTAAATTTTAACCTTTCAAATCCAAACAATCTTATTAGCGAGAGTCTAATATTATTTTGCTCAACGTTATAAAGCCGCGAATATTGCTTAATTTCCAGCTCCAACGTGTTACGAATATATCCATAACTCCTTTTACCATTGTACAATAAATTTGACTTTAACAATAAGGGTTTGTTAATAATACAGCAATCTACTTGGAGTAAAAATATACCATTACCTACCTCTGAGCACTTACTTAATTGTGACACTTCTCTCTTAAGAGAATTCAGAAATTGCTCTACTCCTGACCATGATACTTCTCTATTAGGAGAATTCAGAAGTTGCTCTACTTCTGACCAGTCACTTAATTGTGACACTTCTTCCTCAAGAGAATCTAGAGATTGATTCATTTTTTGTTCCCATTCTCGTTCTGATATACGTTTCATTGAGCTAAGACCATAATAATTAAAAATTTTAATATGAGGGTAATAATCTTTATTATCACTTTCTTTTTTCCTAAAATAGAAGGTAGTATAACTATCGTCATGAAATTTCTGCACTTCACATTTCTCTTCCAAATATTTCATAAGTGACTGATAATCTTCATCAAAATAATTTATCAACATAATACAATAATCTAAAAAGATATACCATTTATATAAAATAGATTTATTTTTTAATAAAATTAAGATTAAATTATTAGAAATAAGAATAAAATTTTTATTCTTATTTTGTAATATAATATCAAAATCAAGGAAATTTGCGTTTTGCTATACTTTGCATGATTTTAAACATATCCTTAATACAATTTAGGTTATGATTCTGAGTTAGATTTTTAAGGAAACTTGAAACTAAAGAGGGAGGAATATGATAAATAATAACTTAGTTACTCGGATATTATCATCTGTAGTTATGTTGATGATAGTGTTTCTTGCCTTATATTTTGGTAATTTGTCATTCTATTTGCTTATTTTATTTATAGCTGTTCTATCTGCTTTTGAATGGCATGAAGTTACAAAAGGCAAAAAAAGACTATATCCTTTAGGGTTGATTGCAATTGCACTGCCAAATGCATCTTTGATATACTTGTACAACTTACAAAATGGAATTATTCTACTGCTTTGGCTTGTATTTAGTATTTGGAGCATTGATACAGCAGCTTATTTTGTCGGTAAAAATTTAGGAGGGTGGAAAATTTGTCCAGTGATAAGTCCAAATAAAACGTGGTCTGGGCTTGCTGGAGCTATTTTAGCTGGCATTGCTGTAAGTTGTTTAGCATCAATATTTTTTAGGCTATTTACAATACCTCACTCTCTCATTATAGGTTTTGTCATTGCAATAGTTGCACAGCTTGGAGATTTTACTGAATCCGCAATTAAAAGGATTTGTGGAGTAAAAGATACTAGCAACATTATACCTGGACATGGAGGGGTGCTTGATCGTGTTGACGGTTTTATATTTACTGCACCTCTTGTCGCTATTTATCTTAAAAATTTCTCTAGTTTATTATGAACGATCAAAAAGAAGTCACAATATATACTGATGGTGCCTGTTCTGGTAACCCAGGACCAGGTGGATGGGCAGCTATAATATTGTTTAATGATGAAAGAAAAGATATTTGTGGAGGAGAGGAAAATACAACAAATAATAAAATGGAATTAAAAGCAGTAATCAGTGGCATAAAGGCCTTAAAAACTCCTTGCAGAGTGAACGTATATACTGATAGTACTTATGTTAAAAATGGAATAACGGAATGGATAAAAAAATGGAAGATAAACAATTGGAGGACATCTAAAAATCTCAAAGTAAAAAATTTAGAGCTGTGGATGGAATTAGATGAAGTAACAACAAGACATAGCATTAATTGGTATTGGATTAAATCTCACGCTGGTCATAAGTATAATGAGGAAGCTGATTGCTTAGCACGCAGGGAAATTTGCAACCTTAAAACAACTTAAAAAGTTTTATGAAGAAAGTTTTTGCATTATTACTATCTATAATAATCGTATTGTTACTGAGCTGGTGTACATACTTATATATTAAAGATAAGAATGACATAGCTATTAATATAAATTACGTCAACTTTCACGTAAAGAATAAGTTGCTGAAAATACTCCCTGATTCGCAAATAAACATTCACAATACAAAGTTAATATGGCAAAAAAGTGATGAAAAATTGTACCTATTGCTTGAAGGAATAGCAATAAATAACCAAGATACAACTATCGAAATACCTAAGGTGTTTTTATTTTCAAAAGCGGGTTTGGCATTTTTGTTTGATAGCTCTAACATTGCTTTGGTGTCAGTGATTGATCCCTATATACTCTTGGGTAAAAAGCACAGCAGTCAGAAACACGATATTGTAGCGCAAGCTAGGACATTTTTTAATAATATGCCGCTTTGGATGGAAATTAAAGTAAATGGGCTTATCATAGAAAGAGAATTAGCAGGTAAATTAAATATAAATGAACTTATAATAGATAAACAAAAAGAGCGTAATATAAGCACCATCAGTGTAGTTGTAGATAATAGATCTGAAGATGACATGCTGATTAACTTGCGCGCTTCTGAAGACAACAATCACTCTATAACTACTTTGGTAGAATTTTCAAATTTAAATATAGGATTGCTACTAGATAGTGTTGTTCCTACTCTTAGCGGTAAATTCTCTGTCAATATTGACAAGAAAGATAAAATTACAGATGGTCAACTCAGTATTTGGAAGGCAAAAGGAGCAGTAAAACTGCATTCAGATTTAGAGCCTATAAACTTAAATAGCGCAAACCTTAAGCTAAGATATAGCCAAAATGTTGCCGATATACATAGTTTGCGTGCACAGATAGATCAAACAAATCTATTATTAAGTGGTGAAGTTAATACTGAAACTGAGCAAATTTCGCTTAAAGCACAAATTGATAAAGTGCCTGCAAAAAGTTTATGTTCTTACTTTCCCACATCAATGAATTTTAAGGATTGGTATTGCAATCATATAACGGCAGGTGATGTTTTAAGCGCAGCTGTAAATCTAGAAACCACAATTTCAGATATCATATCAGGCCAAAGTCTAAAGAATATTGATTTGAAAGCTAATATAAAAGATGTAACTGCAAAATTCCATAAAGATTTTGAGTCAATAGATCATTTAGATGGTGATATATCAATACAGAATAACAATTTAAAGGTTGCTGCAGATAAAGCTCAGTTTCAAGGTTTTACCATTAGCAATGGAAATATGGAGGTCAGTAATTTAGGTAAAAACGATCAGAGGATAAACATTCATGGAGATGCAAGCAGTGATGCTTATGAATTATTTGAGTTATTTAGGATAAAAGAGATTGCTAAAGTTGATAAAGAGCATGTACTAGGAGAAGCAAAATCAGAGTTTAACTTTAATATCAATGATGCAGGTGGATTTGTTGCTAATTTAGCATCAAAAATAGATAATTTATCAATTTCTAATGATTTTTGTGACTTTTCTGTCTCTAGTTATAATTTTGATCTAAGTTTTAACAATAATCTTGATATTGATTTTAAAAGTCATGGTTTGATGTATGACAAACCAATGCAGCTGAATGTAAATGGTAATTATGAAGCAAGCAATAAATTAAGTTATGAATTTTTAGGCAATATCTCTCCTAGAAACGCTAAAAAGTTTACCAAGTGGGCAGAGATGGATGGTTATATGAACCTTAATTTAAAATCTCGGTATGATGAGCATTTAGTTATAGAGGGTAAAGCAGATCTGTCAGAACTTGAGCTTATTATAAGTAGCTTGGGATGGAACAATGAATTAGAAGATCACAACATAATTGATTTTACAGCAGAAATAAAAGATAAAGATGATATTTTACTCAGGAACGTCCATGCTTATGGTGAAGATTTAGATATTGAATTAAACGGGAGAATCAATAATGGATTATACCTTGATTTTAACAAATTAAAGTTGCTATACAATGATCTTAAATTGCAAATACAGCTTAATAATGATCAGAGTAAATTCAACATTAGCGGTGAAAGTATAGATTTAAGTAATCTTCGTGCTTCACTTGGAGGTGGTAATAAATTACGCAACACGAAAGTTACTATGGATGTCGATAAAATGATTATGAAAAATGACGTAGTAATAAATGATGCAGATCTAGATTTTAATTGCATTAACGATAATTATTGTAATGGTAAATTTTCAGGTCTGCTACCAGATGGCAGCGATGTAGTAGCGGAATATAGCAAAATAGGCCTTGAACTCTACGCAGATAATGCTGGCTTATTTTTAAAAGCTTTAAATATTGCTGATACGCTAGAGGGTGGCAAATTATCGTTTTATCTTTCTTCAATGTCGGAAAATAAAACAGCTTATGGTATGGCATCTCTGAGTGATTTTTACATTGTGCGTACACCAATACTGGCAAAAATATTGGCACTATCTTCATTACAAGGAATAGTTAACACTCTTAATAATGATGGGATATACTTTCATGAATTTGATATACCGTTTTCATATGAAGATGGCATCATTAACATTGAAGAGTCATGGATGGAAGGTTCAGAGTTAGGTATCAGTGCCATTGGCAAAGCAAACCTTACAGATCAAACGTTTAACATAAAAGGACAGATAATTCCAGCATATGCACTGAACAAATCGATATGGAGAATACCACTGCTAGGCAAACTTCTAACAGGCGGTAAAAGCAGAGGGGTGATAGCAGTTGATTATAAGATTAAGGGTAATGAGCAGAAAAATGATGTATCAGTTAATCTAATATCTGCTTTGGCTCCGAACATACTTAAAAGAGTATTAGAAGCATTTAATCATCCTCGTAAATAAAAAACAGATTAAAAAAAATTGATGCTTTCGGTCTGCATTTTATAATCTTATAAAAGTTTTTAAATGCTAATGGATAAGAAAAGCTACCTTTTTTCTGACATTATAAATTTACCAGGAATAAGCAAAATAACGCAAAAGATATTAGGTAAATTATGTGGTACGAGAATAATAGATGTGCTTTTTTTTCGCCCTTGTCGTTACATAGATAGGAGAAACCATCCACTTACTGCAAAATCAGGTGAATACGTTACTTTTACTGCTAAAATTAACATGCATAAGCCTCCCGCTGTGAGAAATAAACCTTATAGAATAATCTTAGAACTGGAAGGACAGCAGCTAACATTAATTTTTTTTCATTATTCGGTTAAATATTTAAAACAGGCTTTACCTATTGGTGAGGCATGTGTGATTAGCGGCAAGCTTGAAACTTTTTTAGAGCAATTACAAATCACACATCCAGATTACATATCGCTTGATATTTCCAGCTTTGATGAGGTTTGTCGTATAGAACCAATATACCGCTTAAGTCGTGGCATTACCAGTAGAAAGATCTCAAAGATTGTTGCATCAGCACTTAAGATTATGCCTGAATTTCCTGAGTGGATAGATGGTAATTTTGTTGAAGAAAAAGGGTGGTTAAGTTTTAAAATCAGTTTGAGCAAATTACATAACTTAGATTCACTAGAAGAGATGGAGATGTGTCGCTTAAGGCTTGCATATGATGAATTTACAATTCAGCAAATAGCATTGAGAGTTGCAAGATATAAACAAATGAAAGAAAAAGGACGAAAGTTTTTAGTTCGAAATAAATATAAAGACCAAGTTATGAGAAGACTGGAATTTGAACTTACGCAAGATCAAATCAGAGCAATAAATGACATATCAAATGAGCAACAGTCTCAGCATCGTATGATAAGGCTTTTGCAGGGTGATGTTGGTAGTGGTAAAACGGTAGTTGCTTTATTTGCTATACTAAATGCTGTTGAGAATAATTGTCAGGCGGCACTTATGGCACCAACAGCAATACTGGTAGAACAGCATTATAGTTGGTTTAAAGAAGTATTATCAGGAACTGATATAAAGATCACTTTACTTACTGGCAAAATCAAGCAAAAAGAAAGGAAAACAATAATGCCTGCTTTGCAGGACGGTAGCTTAGATATAGTTATAGGTACTCATGCTTTATTTCAAGAAAGAGTTAAATTTAAAGACTTAGCATTGGTTGTAATTGATGAACAGCAAAGATTTGGTGTAATGCAGAGAAATAGCTTAATTCAAAAAGGAAATAGTGTAGATATTTTATTTATCAGTGCAACACCAATTCCAAGAACGTTAAGGCAAGCATTGTATGGGGATATAGAGCACTGCAGCTTAAAAGAGAAACCAAAATGCAGAGTGCCCATCAGTACTGTAGCAACAAATATAAAAAAGACATCCAATGTAATATCAAGTCTAAAGCGAGCAATTGACTTAGGTAAAAAAGCATATTGGATTTGTCCATGTATAGAAGATAATGAATCCTTAAGTGTTGCAGCAGCAGAGGAGCGTTTTGCTCAGCTGCAAAAAGTATTCAAAGAAAATAATATAGGATTAATACATGGTCGCTTAGAGCAAAAACAAAAGGATGAAATAATGCTTTCTTTTCGCGTGGGTGAAATTTCCTTACTTGTTGCTACAACTGTAATAGAAGTTGGTATAGATGTACCTGATGCTACTATAATTGTCATAGAGAATGCAGAAAATTTTGGTTTATCACAGTTGCACCAGCTTCGCGGTAGAGTAGGACGCGGTGATCAACCTTCTTTTTGTATACTTTTATATGACAAACTAAATAAGTCTTCACATTTAAAACTTAAAACTATGAGAGAGTCGCAAGATGGATTTTATATAGCTCAGCAAGATATGCTACTACGTGGCAGTGGAGACGTTTTAGGGATTAAGCAGTCAGGAAATATAGAATTTAAATTTGCTGATATTTATAAAGACAAAGAGCTACTTAACAGAGCTTACAGTAAAGCTAAAGATATTGTGGAAAATGACCCAACATTAACTGAGATTCAGAATCAGCCACTGAAAGAATTGCTCAATATCTTTGGCTATAATGAAGAATTTGAGTTTCTTAGGTAACTTAATCAGCTATTTCTCTCATAACAACCCTTCTCTGGTCTCTGTACTTCTAATCTTAAATTACTGCTGACAATATTATTTGTTATTGTTTCTAATATATTATGATCACGTTCTTGCTTTCTAACCTTATGCTTAATTTCTTCATCACTAGAAAGCAAATCCATTATTCGCTCTTTATCATAACAAGAATGGTCAAGTAGTAGACTATATGGTGTTATACCCCATCTATTTTTAATAAAAAGACTTGCACCATTATCTAATAATAACTTTATAGCAGGTAAGTTACCTAATAATATAGCTTCATGTAAAGGCGTGTTACCATAATTAGTTTTCGTATTAGAATCAACCTTCTTTAATCGCAACTCTATAATTTTTATATCTTCAATTTGTCTATTATAGATATGAGAGTGATAACGAAAACCAAAACAACTTGATGAAGAAACGAGACCAAGCAACCAACTTTTATCATTTTCTTGAGTTGGCAACTTTTCCTTCTTATTGTTATTATAGCAAAGAGTAACAGAACGTGAATATAGTTTTTCGTCTGTATGCCACTCCCATTGGCCGTATTTAACGTCCTTTACTTTTAAAGTTACCACTTCCTTTTTTGAATCAAAACCAGTTTTTTTTGTGTTTAAACTAGCATCCGTATCTTTAGTTGAATCTGGTTGTTTTTGCTGGCTATATGCTGAACTAGTATATGATCTGGGGTTAAATTTTTTTCCATTTGTGTTTGATCCAACTTTTGAACCTGAAACAGATCCAATTGTGTCGTCATAATAATTAACATTTGAAACTTTATCTTTCTTTAAAATAAAACAGCCAGTAAACCACTTTTTTACTCTAGTAAAAAATTGAATAATTTTATTTAATATACTCACTATCCCCCTTCAGATTATTATCCTTATTAAGGATAAGTGGTAAAAACTAAATAGTAAATAAAAGATTAATATTTTATAAAAATAAACATAACATTGTAAAAAAAGAGGTCTATGACCATAATTGATATACTGCTACCCCTGCCAGTTAATAAGGCTTTTTCATATATTACAGATCTTAAGCTTACAGTTGGCAATTATGTTACTGTACCATTTGGCAAAAGATGTTTAGTAGGTGTAGTGTGGCAGCTTAGCAGTAGTGCCACAATAGATATTGATAAACTCAAAACTGTAATTAACAGATTAGAAATACTCCCAATCAGAGAAGAGTTAATACGATTTATAAAATGGGTATCAAATTATAACTTAATACCAATAGGTATACTGCTTAAAATGGTTATCGGTTGTAGCCTAAAAAAAATAGACAATTTTAAGTGTGAAGAAAAACCTATCACATATAAAATGGATCGCAATTTGACATCTGACCAGCAAGCTGCAGCAAATAGAATAATTACCAATTTCGGCAAGTATTCAGTATCATTGCTTGATGGGGAAACTGGCTCTGGTAAAACAGAAGTATACCTATTTGTTATTATAGAGTTACTTAAAGCTAATAAAGATGCCCAAATTCTCATTCTCCTACCTGAAATTGCTTTAACGTCACAATTAATTAAACGTATTCACAGTTGTTTTTTATGTGATCAAGTAGCTGAGTGGCACTCTGATTTAACACCTAGAAATCGCACAAAAAATTGGGCTAATATAGTGCATGGAAACGTACAAATTATTGTAGGTACAAGATCGGCATTATTTTTACCTTATAAAAATTTAAGATTGATTGTAGTTGATGAAGAGCATGACTCATCCTTTAAGCAAGAACAAAGAGTAATATACAATGCTAGAGATATGGCCGTGGTTTTAGCCAAAATTGAAAATATTCCTATAGCACTTTGCTCTGCTACTCCTTCACTTGAAACAATCAATAACGTTCAAGAGGGCAACTATGAGCATCTGCAGCTTACTAAACGTTTTGGTAAGGCAGAGCTACCTTTAGTAGAAATTGTTGATATGCGTACATGCAAAACACAAGGCAAATGGGTATCATTTCAACTCTATGAAAAAATGCAAAAGACTTTAGCAGACGGTAATCAAATAATGCTTTTTTTAAATCGCAGAGGTTATTCTCAGCTTATGCTCTGCAAAGCATGTGGTCATAGACTGAATTGTCCAAATTGTTCCACTTGGCTTATAGAGCACAAAAAGCAAAATATTCTGCTATGCCACTACTGCTTGTATAGACTAACTATTCCTAAAGCATGTGCTAGCTGCAAGGGCCAGCTGATTTCATATGGAATAGGGATTGAAAAACTTTCTGAAGAAGTATTAAAGCTAATACCACACGCTAAAATAGCAACTATCAGCAGTGACATCAGTAAAAAAGCAGCAGATAATATTATTGATTTGATATTAAAAAAAGAAGTCGATATCATCATCGGCACACAGATGATTGCTAAAGGATACAATTTTCCTAATCTAACTTTAGTTGGAATTATTGACGCCGATTTTGGACTCGATAACGCTGATTTAAGATCAACGGAAAAAACATATCAATTGTTGCATCAAGTGTCTGGTAGATCCGGAAGGTTTGAACAAAAAGGGTGGGTAGTAATGCAAACCTATAACCCAGAAAGCCCAATTATCAAAGCTATGCAGCATTACAGGCGTAACCTATTTTATAAATTAGAACTTAAATCAAGGTATGATACCAACATGCCACCATTTAGCAGGTTAATTGCACTCATCGTCACTGATAAAGAACAAATAAAAGCACTAAGATCAGCAGAAAACATAGTAAAGCTAATCCCTCAAAATGATAATTTAGTTGTGTTTGGCCCAACTCCCAGCTTTATGAGCTTTTTAAGAGGAAGATATAGATATAGAATACTGCTAAAAGTGAATGACAAAAAAGATTTTAAAGTACAACAAAATCTAAGGAAGTGGATAGAAGATTGTGAATTATCATCTAGCATAAGAATTGTCATCGATGTTGATCCAATCAACTTTATGTAGCTAGATGCTCACCTTCAGCTTTAGTATTTTATGTATTAGATCTACTTTTAAAAAAAAGATATTTGATCTATTTCTGTTGGTAATGTAAATTTTTCAGATGTACAGAAATATATTGAAAATAAACATTTCTGAGTTTTAAAACTTGCTTTATAAGCGTTTACTCATACTACCTGCTTTAGCTGGTTGTAGTTGATCATCCTATTGCAAACTTCACTTCTCTTAAGAATTCGTTTATGTTTCCTGCCTTGCTTCAATTTTTTTACTCATTTTTCCTCCTTTTTAAAATGAGAAGTCTAGTCTTCTTTTAACCTTTCAGCTTCATACGCTGCAACTAAAGCTGAAATAAACTCATCCAAATCACCTTCTTTTAAGATATGCTCTAGTTTATATAACGTCATATTTATTCTATGATCTGTTATTCTTGATTGAGGAAAATTGTAAGTTCTAATACGCTCAGAACGATCACCAGAGCCTATTAGGCTCTTGCGCATCTTAGATTCTTCATTTTCTCGCTTTTGTCTTTCAAATTCGTATAATCGAGTTCTAAGTACCTTAAGTGCCTTGGCTTTGTTTTTATGTTGCGACTTCTCATCTTGCTGAATAACTACTGTACCTGTAGGTAGATGCGTGATGCGTACAGCACTGTCTGTTGTATTAACTGATTGTCCTCCAGGACCACTAGCACGATACACGTCTATTCTTAAATCTTTTTCTTCTATCTTAAAATCAATCTCTTCTGCTTCAGGTAGAACTGCAACTGTTGCAGCTGATGTGTGAAGCCTTCCTGAAGATTCAGTTTCTGGTACTCTTTGTACTCTATGAACTCCTGATTCAAATTTTAACTGTGCAAAAACCTCTGTGCCAGAAATAGAAGCGCTTGCTTCTTTATATCCACCTAAACCAGTATGCGATATATTCATAGGTTCAAACTTCCAGCCTTTTTTTTCTGCGTATCGTTGATACATACGATATAAATTGGCAGCAAAAAGTGCTGCTTCTTCACCTCCAGTACCAGCTCTAACCTCAAGTATTGCATTTCTGGTATCATCAATATCTTTTGGTAATAACGCAAGCTTTAGCTTATTTTTTATTTCTGGTATGATTTTTTGCTTTGGGAATAATTCTTTTTTTGCAATCTCCTTAACTTCAGGATCGTCTTTACTCTCCTTTATTAACGCTTCTAAATCAGCTACTTCTTCTAACAGAGAGTCATACTCGTTCACTATTGTAATAATGGGCAATAGATCTGAGTGTTCTTTTGAAGAAGTTACAAATTCTGAGGAAGTTAAACTACTTGGGTCTGCTAACTTCTGATTAAGAAAGCTAAACTTTTTCTTTAGCTCTTTTAAATTACTTTCTAGATCCATAGCTTTTATTAATAACTTTAATTATGTAAATTTACAATAATTCTGATATTATTTAAAAGACTATTTTATTTTTTTTCATTAAAAGTGATCAGAAAAAACAGTTTTGTTTTTGGTATATCAGATATCAAATCATTTTTAAATAACTCAGATCTAAGTACTACTGTGCCTGAAGTTGCATTTGCTGGAAGATCAAACGTAGGTAAATCTAGCTTGATAAATAAGCTAATTCACAATAAGGCAGCGAGAGTATCATCCAAGCCGGGATGTACGAGGCAAATAAATTTTTATACAATGAACAATGGTAAGATAAGAATTGTTGACTTGCCAGGGTATGGTTATTCTGCTGCTAGCAAGCAAGATATCGCTCAATATTTAAAACTAATAGAATATTATCTAATCAACAGGAGTAATCTACAAAGGGTTTTTTTATTAATAGATGCAAGAAGAGGCTTAAAGGAAATAGATGAAGATTTTGTTTTTTGGTTAATACAAAATCAGATATCATTTCAATTAATATTAACAAAAATTGACGAAATTAACTTAGATAGTCTTACACTCTCGCTGGAAAATATTAAAAAATGGATGAGTAGTAAAGGATTGCTCACTTATCCGACAATTGCTTTTAGCGTTTATCAAAAATCTGGAATAAAGGAGTTACGTAATGAAATTGCAGAACTTTCAAGAAAATAAATATGCAAAAGATATAACTCTAAAGCAATTTGATGGAAATGATGATTGGCTAAAAAAAGCACACATTTTATCGGAAGCTTTGCCATACATGCAACGTTTCGCTGGAGAGACTTTTGTAATAAAATATGGTGGTGCAGCAATGACAGATGAAAAATTGTCTGCTACTTTTGCACACAATGTTGTTTTGCTTAAACAGATTGGCATTAATCCTGTGATTGTTCACGGTGGTGGCAAAAAAATTAGCGAGGTACTCAAGACACTGAAGATTGATAGTAAATTTATCAATGGCCTGAGAGTAACTGACAAATTCACTATTGAAATAGTAGAGATGGTATTATGCGGACATGTAAACAAAAAAATTACTCAACTGATTAATTCAGCTGGCGGTTCTGCCATTGGTCTTAGTGGAAAAGACTGCAATCTAATTGAAGCAAAAAAAATACCTATTACTCATAAAGAAAGTGAATTAAATAATATTGAAAAAATCATAGATATGGGTTTTGTTGGTGAACCAAGTAATGTTAATCCTGACATTTTATTTTTTATAGAAGAATCAGATTTCATACCAGTAATCGCGCCAATATGTGGGGGCGAAGATGGCATTACATATAATGTAAATGCAGATAGTGTTGCAAGTGCAATTGCCACTGCCATTTCTGCATCAAAATTAATTATGCTTACTAACGTTAGAGGAGTTGCAGATAATGATGGTAATATAATTAGTGAAATGTCAACAGAAGAAGCAAATAACCTAATTAAACTAGGAGTTGCAAAAGAAGGAATGATACCTAAACTTTTATCTTGCATTAAAACAGTAAAAGAGGGGTGCGAGATGGCTCATATACTAGATGGTAGAATACCTCATGTCTTGCTTTTGGAATTATTTACTGAACATGGTATTGGTACAATAATTGTTGACAATTTATAGCTTTTAAATACTACGCTTGATATCCCCCATCTGGGATTGTAAAAATCCCTCGCTTTGTGAGGCAAAAGGAGGGATATGATAGTCGCACATACAACTATATAGTCTTTAAGTGCATTAAACAAAACTTAAAGTGGAGTAGTTGAGACTTTTAAGAAAAGACTTAAGAAGATGATTGATAGATTTAGAAAAAGTGAAAGAATAGGTTATCTAAGATACTTATTACGTATCAATGGACGAATTTACCAGCAATTATTCTTGTTGCACTTGATATATTGCTTCCCAGAAAAATACTAAATCTAAATTCTTATTTAAACTCTTCTAATTCTTATCTGCTTCCATTTTCTCTATTTTTTGGCTTATCTTGCCTACCTCACTCTCCTGTATTGATACATACAAATCTTTATTTTTTCACACTTCAAAAAGAACACGAGATTAATTATATTCTACATGTAAATTTTTAAGCTGTAGTGGTATCGATAATTCTTCAAAGACTTTTACAAGTGAACTAGTGAGATGCTCAACCATACTATCATTATGGTATGGAGTTGGGGTGATTCTAAACCGTTCTGTGCCTCTTGGAACTGTAGGATAGTTTATATGTTGTACATAAATGTTATATTCATTAAATAGCATTTTGGATGCTCTTTCACACAACACTGGGTCTCCTATAATTACTGGAATAATGTGAGTTTCAGTAGGTGCAAATTTTATCCCAGCTTTTGTAAAAGAAGATTTGACTTTTTTTACCATCTCTTTCTGCTTTTCCCTTTCAGTACTGCTGAACTTTAAATGCTCAACACTTGCTCTTGCTGCAGCTGCTAGGATAGGTGACAGCGCAGTAGTAAAGATAAATCCAGGAGCAAAGCTTCTGACAACATCAATTAAATCTTTTGAGGATGCAATATACCCACCCATCACTCCAAATGCTTTAGAAAGGGTGCCTTGAATTACAGTAACTCTATCCATGAGATTATACTCCTCAGCTATACCGCCACCATGCTTGCCGTACATTCCAACTGCGTGCACTTCATCTAAATAAGTAAGAGCATTATATTCCTTAGCAAGATCGCATATCTGCTCAATAGGCGCAATACTCCCATCCATGGAATAGATAGATTCAAACGCTATTATCTTCGGCACTTCTTTGCCAACAAGATCTAGTTTTGATCTAAGATCATCTACGTCATTATGTTTAAATATATACTTTGGACTTTTACCAACTTTCATTCCCTCTATCATAGAATAATGGTTTTTTTCATCAGAAAAAACTACTACTTCAGGAATAATTGAAAGTAAGGTACTTAAGGTAGTCTGATTAGCTAAATAACCACAAGCAAAAGTTAAAGCAGTTTCTTTTTGATGTAGGTCAGCTAAAGATTCTTCTAACTCTACAACTTCTTTTGTAGTACCTGAGATATTTCTTGTTCCTCCTGCTCCTATATTAGTAGAGGAATCCTTAACTGCAGCGATAACTTTTTCATTCTGTCCCATCCCCAGATAATTATTACTACACCAAACAACAACATTTTTTTTGTGTTCACAATCTATTTTATAAGGAAGCTGGTCTGGTGAAGATATAAACCCTATGAACTGACGATAACGCCCCTCATCTTTTATATCTTTTATTTTATTAGCAAATATTTTGCTATAGTCTACCATAAGTAATAAAAAAGTAACACATACTAAGTATGTATTACTTAACATAAAGTTTCAATTGAATAAAAATAATTTTAATCCAATTTGTGTTCTTGAAGATGAAGCTGTGAAGCATTGCAGAACTGCAACCTGTGGCCTATAGTCTGATTTCCAATTAAACTAAAAATAAATAAGGACTGGTTGTATAATTGGGCAAATTGTGAATCATGTATAAACTCTTGCAACTGATATTTTATATGTTCCTCATTTGCATTTGGAAACATAGTTTTTAAAGGAGCAACACACATCTCACTAGCAACTGGGTCATTTAAAAGCTCTTGCACTTGAAGAGGAACAATAAGTACTGTTTCTTTTTCTTTAAATGAGGAAACTAGCAATTGATATAAGCAAAAAGAAAAAGCTAAACAAAAAACACTATCTATTAGTACTTTAGTAAGAACTGCAGCTGCTGAAGCATCACCTGATGAAGCTTCTTTAGCAAGTAATGACAAAATAGCCCCACATGAAACTGCACAACAAACAGCTAATAATATTTCACAGCTGTGTTTTTTTTGTAAACTTTTTATCCAATTCATCTTAATTTTTATACCATAAATTAAAAGTTAAATCAATGCCTTTGACTACTTAATGAGGATGAAGAAGAACTAGAGCGTGATAGGTTTGAGTTAGGGCTACTACCATCTTGTGCAGAGTGATCACAACTTACACTCCTTTTTTGTTTCTTCTTTTCGCTTGGCTTCTTTTTGTCAATTTCTTGTTGTTTTCTTTTTTTTGCTTCATCTTGTTTTATGTCTATTTCTTTTGATTTTTTCTCTCTTTGGTTCTCATCTTCCTTGTCTATTTCTTTTTTCTTGCTTAGAACTTCCTTTCTACGTTCTTCCTGCTTTGACTGACTTTCAGCCTTATTATTTCTACTTGTACTCTTTGTTTCAGAATCACTCCCCTTTTTTCTAGTATTTTGTCCATTACCATTTTCTCCTTTTGTGTCATTGTTATCAAGTCTTTGCCCTGGTTGTGGTGAAGTTTCTTGGAGTGAGGTTACATCAGAATTATACTCACCTTCCCATTCTAGATCGGCTGCACCAGTATCTGTTTGATTATCACTTTGACTCACATCTGAGACTGCAATATGGGATTGCAATTCATCTTTACTATTGATAGGTGATTCCGATAAAGAAGTGCTATTTAAAGAGGGTTCTGATGAAGATCGTGACATTGTAAGTGATTCAGAATTGACTGAAGTTTGTCTTGATTCACTAACCTTGTCTTGTCCTACCTCATGATATTTAGATTGATCATTATTATCATCTACTGCATTTCCTTGCTTTTCTGAAGCTGAACCAGGCCCTGTTTCTTCTTGTTCTGGCCTAAACCAGCTAACAATCCAATTCCAAAGCTTGCCTAGCCAAGTGTTTTTTAGCCAACGAAAGAAACCTTGAGAAGATCGTCCCCCACTTGACTCTGTACCTGACATGAAACACTCCTCCTTTAAAGATGTATTTAACTATATTACAAAATAGTAATAATTATAATATACTATATTTTATAATAAAGTATTTATACTAATTTTTAAATCCAATTTTTTCTCTCGTCTTTTAAAGTATTGTTAAGAATTGCTTTCCTAATTGATGACATTAAACTGTTCATAAAATAAATATTATGTGTTGTAATTAAGCTGTAGGCAAGCAGCTCCTTTGCTTTTAAAAGATGATGAATATATGCTCTTGAGTGGTTCAGGCATGTAAAACACTCACAGTCGCTTTCAATAGGATCTTCGTCTAATTTAAATCTCTGATTACGCAAATTGATATGTTCTTTACGCTTAGAAGAAAGAGAATTTCTATTTTCTACTTTAACTAGTGCACTGCCATGCCTTGCTAGACGCGTTGGATGAACACAATCGAAAGTATCAATGCCAAGCTCTACTCCATAAAATATATCTTCTATACCACCAATACCAAGTAAGTGGGTTGGCCTATCTTCAGCTAATTTGCTGGTTGTAAATGCAACAATATCATACATCTGCTCTTTACTGCTACCTAAGGACCCTCCTATTGCTTGACCGAAAAATGGCATGCTATTTGCAAATTCACAACTCTCTATGCGCAAATCTTCATAAACCCCTCCTTGAATAATACCATAAAGAGCTTGCTTACCACTATCATTCTTTTGAAACTCAATTAAAGATCTTTTAGCCCACCTGTGACTCATCCTCATTGACTTTTCTGTATATTCTCGACTAACATGAAATGGGGTACATTCATCTAAAACAACTATTAAATCTGCGCCCAATTTTTGTTGTATCTGTATTGATTTCTCTGGAGTGAGTAAATATTTCCCACCATTAATGTAAGAGCGAAAAACTGCTCCATCTTCAGTGATTTTAATCAATGTCCTTTTAGTATTATTTCTTACCCCCTTAATCTCCTCTGCAACTGAGCCGTGGCCTAAGCTGAATATTTGATAACCACCAGAATCAGTAAGCATTGGTTTGCTCCAGTTCATAAATTTATGTAGCCCACCAAGCTTTGCTACTGTATCTTCTCCTGGCTGCAGCATAAGATGATAGGTATTGGATAAAATGATCTGCGTATTACAATTTGCAACTCTTTCTGTATCTACAGCTTTAATTGCAGCTTTGGTTGCACAAAATATAAAAGCTGGGGTGTAAATAGTGCCATGAGGAGTGTGAATTTCACCAATTCTTGCTTTACCTGACTGTTTGGTTACTTTAAATTTTATCATTTCTTTTTCCTAAAAGTCTATATACTTTAATAAATAATAAAGAAAGTAAATAATTATGCCAAAGCGCACAGATATAGAGTCTATTTTACTAATAGGGGCAGGCCCAATTATTATAGGGCAGGCATGTGAATTTGATTACTCTGGAACTCAAGCTTGCAAGGTGCTCAAAAGCGAAGGTTATAGGGTTATTCTTGTTAATTCTAACCCCGCAACAGTTATGACAGATCCAGAACTCTCTGATGCTACTTATATTGAACCAATAACACCTGAAATTATAAAAAAAATTATCATAAAGGAAAGGCCAAACGCAATATTACCAACTATGGGTGGGCAAACTGCTCTAAATTGTGCCATGGAGCTTGGGGCCAGTGGTATATTAAATAGGTACAACATTGAGCTTTTAGGTGTCAATGAAGAGGCAATAAAAAAGGCTGAAAATAGAAGTTTATTTTGTGCTGCTATGGATAATATAGGGCTCAAATATCCCAAAAGCATAATAATTAAAAATATAGAGCAAATAGGAGATGCACTGGATTATATAGGACTACCAGCAATCATTAGATCCTCTTTTACTTTAGCAGGTACAGGAAGTGGGATAGCCTACAATAAAGAGGAGTTTCTAAGAAAAACTAGTGAGGCACTGGAGGCTTCTCCAATTGGTGAGATACAAATAGATGAGTCGGTAGTTGGTTGGAAAGAATATGAAATGGAGGTCATTAGAGACTCTAAAGATAATTGTATAGTTGTCTGCTCCATAGAAAATATAGATCCTATGGGCGTTCATACGGGAGATAGCATCACAGTTGCCCCAGCGCTCACTTTACGTGATGCGGAATATCAAAAGATGAGAGAGGCATCAATTGCAGTTCTTAGAGAAATAGGAGTAAGTGCTGGTGGTGCTAATGTGCAATTTGCCGTTAATCCCAAAGAAGATAATAGCTTGCTTGTAATTGAAATGAATCCCAGAGTTTCACGTTCTTCAGCAATTGCTTCCAAAGCTACAGGTTTCCCCATAGCAAAGATTGCAACAAAGTTGGCTATAGGCTACACGCTTGATGAAATACGTAACGATGTTGCACCGGTTATACCTGCTGCTTTTGAGCCAGCAATGGATTATATTGTAACCAAAATTCCACGCTTTAATTTTGATAAATTTCCTGGAGCAAGTAAAGAGCTTTCAACTTCAATGAAGTCTATTGGTGAGGTTATGTCAGTTGGGCGCTGTTTTTCTGAATCTTTACAAAAAGCCCTGCGCTCGCTAGAAAATGATTCTACTGGTTTAGATGAAATATTGCCTCAAAATTCTGATATTGATTATATAAAATCTCTACTTGCAAAACCACTTCCAGAGAGGTTGCTAATTATTGCTGATGCAATGCGCTATAATATTAGTATCGATGAGATTAATGAAATTACAGGTTACGACCTGTGGTTTTTAAAACAAATTGAAGAAATAATTCAAGCTGAAAATGAAGTCAAAAAAAACGGATTTCCTAAAACTAAAGCTGCAATTTTGTCGCTGAAGAAAATGGGATTTTCTGATAGTAGACTAGCTAAGCTGAGCAGACAAAGGGCGGAGGATATTGAAAGCATAAGGAAACAGCTAGGTATAAGACAAGTTTATAAGCATATAGACACTTGCGCAGCAGAGTTTGAGGTCAGTACAAATTATATGTATGGCTGTTATGATGGTAATGCCATAGAGCAAACTGAATGTGAAGCGAACCCTTCAAATAAACAAAAAGTTGTAATACTTGGAAGTGGTCCAAATAGAATTGGTCAAGGTATTGAATTTGATTATGCTTGTGTACACGCAGCTTGGGCAGCAAAAGAGATGGATTATGAAACTATAATGATTAACTGTAATCCAGAAACTGTTTCAACTGACTATGATATCTCTGATCGTCTTTATTTTTCACCACTAATAGCAGAAGATGTTATTGAAATATTAGAGAAGGAAAAAGAAAATGGTGAATTGGCTGGGGTCATAGTACAACTTGGCGGGCAGACTCCACTAAAGTTGGCTAAAACTCTTAATAAGCGTGGCATAAAAATACTAGGAACATCATTTGATTCTATAGATCTTGCTGAAGATAGAATGAGATTCAAAGAATTGATTGAAAGTCTTAAATTAAAACAACCAGTGAGCAGCATCTGTTCTACAGAAAATGAAGTTATGTATAGGGCAAGTAAGCTTGGATTCCCTATTATGATTAGGCCTTCCTATGTTTTAGGTGGGCAATCTATGTCAATTTTACATGATATGACAGATCTTAAGAAATATCTTGAAAGTTACTCAAAAGTTTTAAGTTATGGACCTCTGCTTATTGATGAGTTTTTAACTAATGCCATTGAAGTTGATGTTGATGCTCTTTGCGATGGCAAACAAGTTTATATTGCTGGGATTATGGAGCATATAGAAGAAGCTGGGATACACTCTGGTGATTCTGCATGTTCCATACCTCCTTATACACTAGACGATCATTTAACTCACGAAATAAAGCAGCAAACTATCAAATTAGCTTTAGCTTTAAAGGTGAAAGGGCTTATCAATATACAATATGCCATTTATAACAATGAGATCTATGTGCTGGAGGCTAATCCAAGAGCGAGTAGAACAGTGCCGTTTATTTCTAAGGCAACTGGAATTCCTATTGCAAAAATTGCAACTAAAATAATGCTTGGGGCAAAATTTGAAGATATAAAAGAAATTGAAAAAGAAAAAAAATTAAACCATGTTGCCGTAAAAGAAGCTGTATTTCCTTTCTCGCGCTTTGCCGGTGTCGATGCTTTACTCGGTCCAGAGATGAAATCAACAGGTGAAGTTATGGGTATTGACTTATCATTCGAAATTGCTTTTGCCAAAGCACATCTAGCAGCAAATCATAGATTACCAACACACGGCAAAGTGTTTATTTCATTAAAAGAAAGTGATAAGAAGTTAATTGTACCTATTGCTAAAATGTTTCAAAACTTAGGTTTTAAAATATACGCAACTAAAGGTACTGCTTTATACTTAAGTGCAAGAGATATAGAAACCAAGGTAGTAAATAAAGTTAGAGAAGGTAGGCCTCACATCGTCGATATGCTTTTAGATAAAGAAATAGATTTAGTGATAAATACTTCAGAAGGAAAAAAATCAATATCAGAAAGCGCAGATATTAGAAAAACAGCAGTACTACATAAAATACCATATAATACTACAATCCCTGGTGCAAAGGCTTTAGCTCTTGCTATACAGAGTTTAAAAAATAAAAGCTTAGAAGTAAAACCTCTACAGGAATATTTTAAATAGTTCTAAAATTTAAAGAATTTAAAAAAAAGAAAATAATCTCAAAAAGATATAAAAAGACTAGTTACTTGTATTGCTACAAGTAACTAGTTTGTAATTTAGAAGTTGTGCT
This sequence comes from Candidatus Mesenet longicola, assembly GCA_016860565.1. Lineage (GTDB taxonomy): Bacteria > Pseudomonadota > Alphaproteobacteria > Rickettsiales > Anaplasmataceae > Mesenet > Mesenet longicola. Next base: position 23,974 of record BNGT01000014.1, read on the forward strand.
TAACACCAACAAGGAAGATATTTCCTTTATTGTTTTTCCTATCAGAAGGCAAATCTTTTTCTTTAGTTTCAAAATGATGCCATGTGACATATGGAACTAAAGGATTCTTATTACCGTTTAGAGCTAAGTTATACTCAGCACCAATGACGATATCAGAAAGCTCATTAGCTTCAGCTGACTTACTCTTAAAGTAAGTTGCGCTTACATATGCACTACCAAACTCATATCCAGCACCAGCAGTCCAATAATAAGTGTCTTTTTGTAGATGCTTAATATTTCCATCTTTGCAAGCATACTTATTATCTGCGCCTCTGGTGCAAATCTCTTTTGGCTGACCAGATTTACCCAAGTTAGCATAAGAAGCAGCAAATTTGAAACCAAAGTATTCTGCCGAAAGACCTAAATTAAAAGCCATTAAGTCATTGTATTTACCATATATACCATAACGGTCACCTTTAATTTCTTTTACTTGTCCTTTCTCACCAGTTGCTGAAACTTTAACTTTAAAGTCGTCAAAGTCATAGTCATAAGATATACCACCGCTAACTATGTTTTCATAATTAGGGCCAACGTAGTTACCGCTAGTTGCAAGCAACGTGTAGAACTCTTTGGCAGTACCGATATCAAACTTCATGTGTGGTTTAACATCAGAAACCATTTTACTTGTAACATTTGTTAAAGTAAGACCTGTTGGTTTCATCTTATCAACTGCACCATCGACAATTGCTTTGATCATTGGATCCTTAGGAGTATCCTTTGCAGGAACTACACTAGCACCAGAAATAGCTTTAATTGCAGTAACAAGTTCACTACTATCTTTAGAACGTAGTTTTATAACTTCATCTGCAACAGCATCTACTGTTACACTTGTATCTACACCAGCATTTTTATGGATAGCTTCCTTAATTTTTACTTTGTCAACAGTTGCACTGCTAAAAACAGCATCTGCTACAGCCTTAATCAAATTATCCCTTTCTGAGTCACTGACTCGAGTAGGATTACTAATTGTTACACCATTTGCTGCCGCTTCTAGTTTAGTTTTATCAGCAACACCAGGGTGTGCTGCCAAAACTGCTGCATCAATCACTTCCTTAATTTTTTCATCAGTGTTAATACTAAATCTGCTTCCAACCTTATCATCTGGCTCAAGATATTTAACTTTCTGCATACCACCAGTTGCGAACAAGTCACTATCATAGTTTGGTGAGTAACTTACCCCAACTTTAAGCCCCATGAAAGCTGGTGAAAAGTAAGAGATTCTAAATGGTTGCGTGTCAATAAAACTTTTATTGTACTTAACCGCATCGCGGAAAGAAAGCCAGTTACTTTCACTAAAAAGTGATTCACTGTAAAGATGTGGAGTTACATAAAAAGGAAAGTTACCTTTATTTCCTTCAAGATTAGCTTTTCTAAACCAGTTGCTATCTGCACCACCATCACCAGCTGCAATTCTTGATGCATCAACACGCATTATACTTTCTGCACCTTCCATGAAACCAACGTTCATATCACCAAATTCAGTATTAGCAAAAATGTGTGCACCACGGCTGCGCATACTACCAGATTTTGTTATTGGTACGTTTAACTTTATATCAGCACCATATATCAAACCTAAATCATAATTTGTGTTTTCCGCTCTGATATTAAGCGTAGTATTCACTGATGATCCAGAAGTTTTACTATAATCACCAACAAGACCATTGCTAAAATCCCCAAACAAAGCGTTTGAGTCTGCAAACTTATCATCACCAGGAATAGCATCGTAATCTTTGACATCAGATGTCTTGTGGAATTGAGTATCAAATCCCCCGCCAATTGTAATACGAGGTCCTTCTTTGAAAGACGAGTCATGCTTGCATCCACAACCTTTGTCACAAACACGTTTTTCTCTTTCTTCAAGTTTTGTTTTTGCTTTGTTCACTCTTGAAACTTCAGAATCAGATTCATAACCTTCATCAACAGAATTAGAGCGAGAAGTTTTTCTTTGCTCAACTTCTTTATTTACATTTTTTTGTTCAATTTCAACTAAAGGATCAGCTAAAACATTTACTCCATAAAATGCTACTAAAGATGTAAGAGCTGTTGTAATAGATAATATTTTTTTCATGAGATTCACCTATAATAATTAATATTTGTACAACAGACATAAAAAGCCCATTCGCCACATGTCTTATAACAAAAAGAGCAAAGAATGCAAGCTATTTTCTAATAAAAAATATATAAATTAACTGTGATTTATATACAATAATTTGCAAAATTGTAATTTTTACGTACCATATTAACTAAATTTTAACTTTTACTGCAAATGTATCAGTATGATGTCATAGTAATTGGTGGTGGACATGCAGGATGTGAAGCTGCAACGGCAGCTGCGCGCATTGGTGCTAAAACTTTACTTATAACTCACAAGACATCAACCATAGGAGAGATGTCGTGCAATCCAGCAATAGGAGGGATTGCAAAGGGAACAGTTGTTAGAGAAATAGATGCTTTAGATGGGGTCATGGCAGCTGTTATAGATAAAGCTAGTATTCATTCAACTATTTTAAATAGGAGTAAAGGTGCAGCAGTTTGGGGGCCACGTGCACAAGCAGATAGGCAGCTTTACAAAAAAGCAATGCAGGAAGTAATTCTAAATTACGATAATTTGACTATTTTAGAGGAATCAGTTCAAGATGTTTTAGTCAATATTGAAAAAGTAGTAAATGGTGTTGTCATAAGCAGTGGTCAGCATATACTTGCAGGTAGAGTAATACTTACTACTGGCACCTTTCTTCGTGGAATAATTCATATTGGTGCAGAAAAAACACCAGCTGGCAGAGTTGGTGAAAAACAAGAAGTAGCACTTGCAAATACATTAAAAAAGTATGGATTTAGTTTAGGGAGGCTGCGTACTGGTACGCCTCCAAGGCTGGATGGTAATACTATAGACTTATCTGTTCTGCAAGAGCAAAAAGGGGATAATCCTCCTACGCCTTTTTCTTATTTATTTGAAGAAATAAAGCAAAAGCAAGTGTCATGTTACATTACTGCTACGAACGAAAACACTCATAAAATCATTAGGGAGAATTTACATAAATCTGCATCTCATTCTGATTTAGGTGCAATTAAAGCACCTAGGTACTGCCCTTCCATTGAGGAGAAAGTGAAGAGGTTTGCTGAACGCAATAGCCATCAGATATTTCTTGAACCAGAAGGGTTATGTAGTAGCACCATATATCCAAATGGTATTTCTACATCTGCACCAGCTGAAGTGCAGCAAGCAATGCTAAGAAGTATAAAAGGTTTAGAACAAGTAGTTATGCTCAGGCCAGGTTACGCTGTTGAATATGACTATGTTGATCCAAGAGAACTATATCATACTCTCGAAACGAAGAAAATAAAAGGGTTATACTTTGCTGGTCAGATCAATGGAACAACTGGTTATGAAGAAGCAGCAGGGCAAGGCATTATAGCGGGAATCAATGCTGCACTTTCTGCATCTGGTAATAAAGACAATTTTGTTCTTAGCCGCCGTGATGCATACATAGGTGTTATGATTGATGATTTAGTTACTTTAGGAACTGAAGAGCCATATAGATTATTTACTTCACGTGCGGAGTATAGGCTAACAATCAGATCAGACAATGCTGATATAAGGTTAACGCAAAAAGGATATAACATCTCTGCCGTATCACAAAAGAGATATTCAGTTTTACAAGATAAACTTACGTTGATAAATAGGCTTACTGACACATTAGAAAATCTAAAAATAAGTTATTTTGATCTTCTACCATTTACTGCTAAAGATGGAACAAAAAAAACAGCGCTTGAGCTGCTTGGTTATACGGATATGAATTTTGATAAATTACAAAAAATATGGCCAGAATTGGAACACTTTTCAAGAGAAGTGCGCGCACAAATTGAAATTGAAGCAAAATATAAACCATACTTAGCAAGGCAAGAAGAGGATTTAAGATTTCTCAAAGAAGAAGAAAATACAAAAATACCAGACGATTTTGATTACTCAAAGGTTAAAGGATTATCCAATGAGGTATATGAAAAATTACAAGCTGTTCGTCCAGCAACACTTGGAGTTGCAAAAAATATATCTGGTATTACTCCTGCAGCAATAATAAGTATACTTGTATACATACGTCATAAAAATTGCTAATTTTTGCTGATTTAAATTCAAATTTAAAATTTGTTTCATCTTATAATTGTTTTATAGAGTTTTCTGAATTACTGTTTATTTTGGATCTTGATCTTTTTATCACCAATCTGGAGAGAAGCGAGTGATAACATCAGAGAGAGGAAATAGCTTTGATCTGCGGATTCCCATCACAGGAAGCTATCAGCTGATGCTGGGAGCATCATAGTCGTATGTTTTAAAGCATATAACTACAAAATCTTATTTTAAGAAAAATCCTAAAACGCTAGGTTAGGTCATGAATAGATCTTATTCAGTATATTCAGATCGTCCTACCAGGACTCTACCACTTAAGAATATAGCATATACTAAAATAAATAACAAACTTCAATCATAGCTTTACCAACAAAAAGTAATATTATTGATACATTCTAGATCTTAGCCAACTTTTA
>BNGT01000015.1 GCA_016860565.1 Candidatus Mesenet longicola
ATTCTGGCCCTGTTAGAAGGCTAATTTATACCACCAATCCAATTGAGGGGTTGCACCGACAAATCAGAAGATTTACTAAAACCAAAGGCTCTTTTACCAGTACAAATGCTTTGTACAAGCAGGTATATTGTGCTATAAAAAGGATAGAGCAAAAATGGGCTATGGCTTTGCCTAATTGGGCTCTAACTATATCTCAACTTGATATCTTTTTTCCTTGTAGGTTAAAAATTGAGTTGAACTAAAAATATGGTTTGACACAGTTTGTCGAACACTCCCTCAGCTTATGATATCCACGTACCTCTCTAATAATTTCCCTACTGCTATTTCACCTGTAAATGTCTGTATTTAGTACAAAATATTATATGAAATCAAACTTACTGTGTATTTATAAACAAATTAAAAATACTAAAGCTCAAGGCGAATACATAACTACATAAAAAATTGTATTTAATATCTCTCGTTTATTATATCTTGGCGACCTTCCTCCTTTATCATACGATACCTTTAAATACTTTTCTATCAATTCCCCATTCTCTATCTTTTAAATCTGTTGGATACTTTCTTCTCATCCATGTTGAATGCAGTATTGAAATACACATTCCTTGGTTTTGTGGACAAGCTCTTAATACCATGTTTAATCCCTTTGTTTACCTATTACAGAGTCAATTTTTTGATTTATTTCCATACTGTCGTTAGTATAATCTCTAATTATTGAACCATCATTTGATTTTGTCTTGCCAAAGTTCTGTTTAACCACAGCGCCTTTACAATTTTCCCCTATTTCACCACGATTTATTATTACAGTTCCGTAATTTTCCTTTATTTGGCCATAGTTTATTTCTACTGTGCCATAATTTTTCTCTATTATATCTTTTTCTCTTAAATATCTACCACTCTCAACATATCACCCCCTACTAATATGAACTGTTTAATTTACAATAACTATGTTCTTATTGAGACATAGATACTATACTATAAAAGATATAGTAAAGCGAATTTTATGTTTTTTCTTCTTTAGTCTGAAAATCACAGATATTGATAATCTTGAGATCGGGAAACGGTGTTTCCTTATTGTGTCCGGTGATCATAACTATACTGTTTTGCTTAGCGCGCACCAATATCAATTCGGAGATTAGATAAGCTGCATTGTCATCAAGATTTGCAAATGGCTCATCAATAAGCCATAAATTTGCATTGGCTATAAGTAGCCGAGAAAGGGAAGCTCGCCTCTTCCAACCTTCTGAAAGCTCGCTATATCTAATATCTAACACAGGCTGCAATTCAAGATAATGCACAGCAGCCATTATAAGCTCTGTTGTTTTTCTCATCTTCGCCCAAAATCTGATGTTTTGCATAACTGTGAGATCATCCTTAAAAGCATTTTTATGCCCTATGTAAATCATGGAAGATAGGTACAAGCTGCGGTCTTCATCTACATCATTTCCGTTATAACTAATGCTGCCACAAGCAGCTGGGGATAGGCCAGCAATAGTGCGTATTAATGTTGTTTTGCCACTACCATTGGGACCAACAATTAAAGCTATAGAACCTAATTCAACTTCAAATTCAAGATTAGAGAATAACTCTCTATTGCCACGTATACATGATATATTTTTACATTTGAGCATAGTCTAAAATCTCACATTTGGAGCTTAAGTATAACGATAAATTTTCATTGTCTCCAGTTTACGCATGAGATAGAACTTTATTACACAATAAATGGTACTGAAAGCTATGAACCCTATTATATGCGCTTTAGATACGCAAGATATAGATCAAGCAGTTTCACTTGCAAAGAAACTTAAGAGCACGGTTTCTATGTTCAAATTGGGCTTAGAATTTTTTGTAGCCAATAGCATATCTGGAGTGCAAAGGATAATGGATTTAGGCATACCAATTTTCCTTGATCTTAAGCTCTATGATATACCGAACACTATCGCTAAGACAGTTGAAGTTATCAAATCAATGAATATTGCAATGCTAACTTTGCATTTAAGCGGAGGTGCAAAAATGCTCAAAAGTGCATTAGATGCTGTTTCTGGTTCAGGTATAAATTTAGTTGGCGTCACTGTTTTAACTAGTATGGATAATAATGATCTATTAGAAGTAGGAATAAACAAAACTGCAAAAGAACAAGTAGCCATTCTTGCTAAAATTGCAAAAGAGGTAAATCTATATGGAATAGTGTGTTCAGCATGGGAGATTGCAGAAGTGCGTAAGATATGTGGAAATAGCATTAAAATAATAACACCAGGTATACGCTTGAAGAGTAGTACTGACGACCAAAAAAGAACCGTAACTCCAAAAGAAGCAATAGAGCTTGGTGCAGACTATATCGTAATTGGCAGGCCTATAACTGAAAGCTGCGATCCAAAGCATACTGTAGAGTTGATACTAGATTCACTGCAAAGAAAGACATAAATTATTATTAATATATTAATTGGTATTAGTGACTTCCCTCTTAAGATGTATTATTCCATTTGACATAATTCATATTTTTATCTACTTGACTACTATCTTTAAATTATAAATATGAAAAATCTACTATATCTAGTATTAATTATTCTGCTTACTGCCACAAATAGCTATAGTACTGAACTAGAAGAAGCAATAGATAAAGCAATTGCAAATAGCATAAAGATTAAAGCTCAAAGCTATGCTCTTCAAGGGGCTAAAAAACAGTTAAAGATGAATGGAATTTCTAATTTCTTGCCAATGGTTACATATGATTTCAAAATTGAAAATGTTAATGAGCAAGATAAGTATAGACGTGTTATTGATCCGAATATTGACTATACGTCAAAAGTAGGGCAACTCTCTATCAGTGAAAGAATAGATGGAAGTTGGCTTGCTGCTCCAAGCCAGGCAAAGTATCAAATTGCTGTAGAAAAATTAAATTTTCTTCAAACCAAGCAAAAGGTTTTACTCGATGCTGTAGCTGCTTACGTTAAAGTTTTAACTGCTATGGGAGTTGAGGATTTGAGCAAGCGCAATGAAAATGTTCTTAAGCAATATTTGGATATGGCGCAAAAGCGTTTTGCTGTTGGCGAAGTAACCAAAACAGACGTCTTTCAAGCAGAAGCAAGACTTGCCTTTGCAATGTCTGAGCAAATAAAAGCAGATGGTAATCTAAGAATTGCCAATGCTTCTTATTCTCATATAGTAGGTGAAGAGCCAAAAAATCTTCTACAACCAGCTGATTTGCCTGCTATACCAAACTCTTTAGAAGAATGTTTAGAAACTGCAAAAAAGAGTAACCCTATTTTAAAATCAGTATTTTACAGACACAAAGCTGCAGATCAAGCAGTTATGATCGCATTGTCGAAGTCTTTACCATCTCTTGATATTTCAGCTAAAATTAAAAATACCTATAAACCAAGCAATCAAAGAGATTACAGTTTATCATTTAATGTATCTGTTCCTATTTTTCAAAGGGGAACGAATTTTGCTGTGATAGATCAAGCAAATTTTACTGCAAAACAGTACATGCATGACTACTATGAAGCTGTAAAAAATATAGAAGAAGAAGTTATTACTAGATGGGAAAATGTTTTAACTGCTTGTTCAATCCTTGACTCATCTAAAGAAGCTGTTAAAGCTGCAGAAGTTGTAGTAGATGGAATAAAGCAGGAAGCAGAATTAAGTCTTAGAACTACAATTGATGTTCTTGATGCTGAACGAGAATTATTTAAAGCTAAAATAAATCTTACAGAGGCAGAAGGGAATTATGTAATTAGTATATACAACTTGCTATTTACAATTGGCAATTTAAACATTACTTAACAAATATCATTTATTATATAGGTAATATATCCAATAAGGTATTTTACTTATGATGCACGATAAAAATGATCAACAATCTGCTAAGGATGTACTGGAAGATATTAAAAAGATGATGCACAATAATGGTTACAATAAATCTTCTATAATAAGCCAAAAATTAGATGATGAAATACCGCATCTTCAATATGATAATGATGAAGATGATGATGAGTCTTTAGATTTTGGAGAAGAATTTGAAACTTCAGATGATGTTTCTGAGCCACTTATAGATACTGCAAATACAGAAGATAGAAGCATACGAGAGCAAGAAAATAGAAGCCTTCTTTCAAAAGAAAATATCGATGCTACATCTGCAGAGATTCAACATTTGGTTGAAAAAGTACGTCAAACACGTGAATTACCTAAGGTATATAGCCTCACTCTTGAGGAACTTGCAATTAAACTTTTGGAGCCTCAGTTAAAAGAATGGTTAAATAATCACCTACATAATCTTATTAAGGAAATTGTTGAAAGAGAAATCAAGTATATCACAGGTAAGTAACTTTTAGAGAAAATTTATATCTTTATTAGGCAATCCTTTTTAAAAGATTATTAAATATAGTATAAGCTCTTAAATCAAATCTCAATTAGACCTTTTTTAATAAACCACTGAATTTTTTCAGTTGCTTGCGCACCAACACTCAACCAATACTTTAATCTATCAATACTTTTAATCTTTACACGCTCCTTATTATCTTCAGATAACATTGGATCATAATGTCCTAACTTCTCTATAAAAGAACCATCTCTTGGTGCTCTTGCATCAGCAACAACAATTCTATAAAAAGGACGTTTTTTAGCTCCATGCCTTGCTAATCTTATCTTTACTGCCATAATATAACTGTTTTATTAACTAACTTTTGATTTATTATAGGTTAGTAAGTTTACAATATCAATATAAATAAAGCTGTATAAAAATAAGAAAAGAGTTAAACTTAAAGTAGCTTTATTAACAGATAATATTTATGAAAATTACTATATTAGGGTGTGGTCCTTCCGTTGGTATTCCAACAATTGGATGCAAGTGTGATGTTTGTAAATCAGCTTTATCTGATAGTAAAAATAAAAGAACACGTACGTCAGCTCTAATTGAACATGAAGGTACTATTATACTCATAGATTCATCTCCTGACTTTAGGATGCAAGCAATTGCAAATCAGATAGATAGCATAGATGCAGTAGTATATACTCATCCTCATGCTGATCACTGTGCAGGCATAACTGAATTATCTGCAATAGAACCAAAAGGAGAGAAAAAAACTCTACCAATATATGGAAGTATAAACACTTTAACTAGTGTAATATCTAGTTACCCTCAACTTTTCATTCCCAATACTCCAAGTAATCCATGGAATAAATGTCATTATCTTACTATTAATAGGATTGACTATTATAAAGAATGGGAAATAGGAAGCTGTAAAATAGTTGCTTTTCCACAAGTTCATGGAAATATAATATCTACTGGTTTTATTTTTAATGATCTAGTTGCATATTGTACTGACGTGAAAGAGTTTCCACAAAAGTCTTGGGAAATACTAAAAAGCAAGAAAAACTTAACCTTAATACTGGGATGCATAGGATATCAAGAAGCTACTGCCCATGCTCATCTTGATTTATGTCTTAATTGGGTTGAACAGTTAAGTACTAAACAGGTGATACTCACTCATATGAGTCATTATATTGATTATTATAAAATGAACAACGAACTTAAAACAACTCCAAAAATTAAAGCAGCGTATGATGGCCTTGTTATAGAAATATAAAAGCACTTTTTAGGCATTTAAAATAACTAGATTTGTATTAATGAGTATAAATAAAATATATGATGAATAAGAGATACGTTGATAATAGTGGCAAAGAAAACAGAATAGATTTCGTATTTAGAGATTACGGTACATCAATCTTGGTTACTTTAGTACTTATGTCTATTCCTCTTGTTTTAATATCAATACTTTATTTTTCTGATATATATAGCAGGCACTTTAATATCGAAATTAATGTGTTAATTATAATAGTCACTACTGCATTTTTTATCTTTAGAATAAAAGTCTACAAAGATGTAATAAATAAAGTAGAATTTCAAAATGCGGTGTTTGCAAATGCATTAAATCATAATACTGAATTTTGTCTTATTATACATAAAAATGGCAATATCATTTATGCAGATGCTAGGTTTTACGAAAGATTTAAAACCTATGGCCAAAACATTGATTTAAGTAGTATATTAACAATAGGAGGAGTTGTAGAGAGGGAACAGAAAGCTTTCTATAAAGCCCTAAGAAATAACTCTTCTATACAGACTTACTTTTCCTTTTGTAAAAACAATAAAACATCAAATTTTCTTTTAACCCTTGATCCTGTCAGTACTAATCCAGAAGTTGCTACTGATGAGTGTCATCAAGTATATAATTTATCATTTGCTCCCATAGCTAGACCTCAAGAATATTTTGTTTTAAAAGCAACCAAAATAAGCAAAGAACAATTATATGAAAGATTGATGGAAGCTCATGATATAGGAGTTTATTGGCTTAATCCCAAAGGAATTGTTATATATGTTAACAAAAGTTTTTTAAGAATGTTTGAACTAGAAAATTTAAAAAAGGATACTTTATTTACCGATTTTATTGCAAAAGTTAAAGATAAAGTACAAATGAAAAATGGGGAAGTTACGCTGTGCACTGCTAATGGAATACCATTTGATGCGCGCATAAGTAATGCTATATTTTATGATAAATATAATAATCGATACAGATGTGGATTAGTTACGCCAGTTACATCAAATATAGATGATTATCAACTTAATCCATGTTTTATCAATGCACCAGTTGCTATTGCATTGTGTGATAGCAAAGGCAATTTTGTAAAAAAAAATCAAGCACTGTTAAAATTTGCAAAACAACAAAACATAGATTCAATTTTTACTCTGATAGCAATAAAAGATCATAAAAAGATCAAAGAATATCTTGAAAGTAGTAATATTAATAATATGACCGAAGATGTGCAATTACAGAATAACCATAATATAAAAATATATTTTAATAAATTTATTTACAATAATAATATATTTATTATTTGCTACTTTATTGATAATACAGAGCATAAGAACTTGGAAATGAAGTTTGAGCATTATCAAAAAATGCAAGCAATAGGCCAGTTAGCTGGAGGGATAGCACATGATTTCAATAATATTTTGACTGCAATAATAGGTTTCTGTGACTTGCTTTTAATAAGACATACAGGAGGTGATCAATCGTTCTCAGATATAATGCAAATTCAGCAAAATGCGAAACGAGGATCAAATTTAGTAAAGCAGCTTCTAGCTTTTTCAAGGAGACAAACTCTGCAATTTGAAATACTTGATGTGAATAGTATTATAGCTGATCTTTCACAGATGATAAAAAGGCTTATCGGGGAGAATATAGAATTTATACTGGATTACAAGCAAGATGATGGCCTGGTAAAGGCAGATCAAGGACAACTAGAACAAGTAATAATTAATCTTGTCGTTAACTCTGGTGCTGCTATGGAAAAAGGTGGCAAATTGATTATCAGAACGCTCAAGGTAAAAATAGATCATAAAACTACCATGGTGCAAAACATGTTCTTACCCGATAAAGAGTTTATAGAACATGGTGAATATGTTGTTATAGAAGTGATCGATAATGGATGTGGTATTAAAAAAACCGTCATTGAGAAAATATTTGAACCTTTTTTCTCCACTAAAGATGTAAAGTCTGGTACTGGTCTTGGATTATCAACAGTATATGGAATAGTAAAACAAACAGGTGGATATATTATGGTTGACAGTAAAGAGGGAATTGGTAGCAAATTTAGCGTATTTCTGCCAGCAATACATGTATTGAAAAATAATGAAGCTTACAAAGGTGAATCAGTAAAAAATACAGCTGCAATCGGTGTACATCATAGTGGTACAGTTTTACTAATTGAAGATGAGGATTCAGTTAGGATTTTCAGTAGCAGAGCGTTAACGAAAAAAGGTTACAATGTTATAGAAGCAGATTCTGGCAAGCATGCTATAGCAATTATAAAGGAGAAAATTGACAAAATAGATATTATAGTAACTGATGTAGTAATGCCAGAAATTAGTGGTCCGGAAATAGCAAAAGAAGCAATCAAAATTAAACCGGATATTAAAATTATTTTTATTTCAGGGTATGCTGAAGATGTCTTTCTAAAAAATGAGGATATTAATATAAAGAAGTTTCATTTTTTACCGAAACCTTTTACCCTAAATGAAATAACAATGAAAATCAAAAAAGTATTGGAATTAAATAATTAATTTACACGATTTTAGTTTTAATTTAGACTAAACATAATTTCTTAATTTAGTGTAATGTCAATACCAATTACAGTAGCATATGGTGATGGAATAGGTCCAGAAATTATGGAGGCTGTACTTTCCATATTAAAAGAAGCAAAAGCAGATGTAAGTATAGAAAGTATAGAACTTGGTGAGCGTCTTTATGAAAAGGAATGGAAGTCTGGCATCTCTGATAGTAGCTGGGAGTCTATTGAGAGGACAAAAATACTTTTAAAATCTCCAACTACAACACCGCAGGGAAAAGGTCATAAAAGCTTAAATGTTGCCTTAAGAAAAAGATTAGGGTTATATGCAAATATTAGACCATGTGTATCATATTACCCTGTAATAGATACAAAATTTAGTCACTTCAACATAGTAGTGGTGCGAGAGAATGAAGAAGATGTATACGCAGGAGTAGAACACAGATTAACTGAGGATTCTTATCAATGCACAAAAATCATCACAAAATCTGCATCGCAGAGAATATGTAATTATGCTTTTGAATATGCACTAAAGAACAATAGAAAAAAAGTTACTTGCTTAATAAAAGATAATATCATGAAAATGACAGATGGTATTTTTCATGAAGCCTTCAGAGAAGTTGCTAAAAATTATGAAGCAATACAAGCTGATCATTACCTTGTTGATATTGGAATGGCAAAAGTCGCAACTAATCCAGAAGCTTTTGATGTTATTGTAACTGAAAATTTATATGGTGATATACTATCAGATATTGTTGCTCAAATTTCTGGCTCTATAGGACTTGCAGGTAGCGCAAATATAGGAGATGAGTACGCACTGTTTGAAGCAGTGCATGGGTCTGCTCCTGATATTGCTGCAAAAAATATAGCAAACCCTTCAGGGCTTTTAAATGCTGCTGTACAAATGCTTGTTCATATAGGGCAGGTTGAGATAGCTCAATTAGTCTCTAATGCATGGCTTAAAACGCTTGAGGATGGCATCCATACTGCTGATCTCTATAAAAAGGGGAAAAGTAGCAAAAAAGTTGGTACTACTGAATTTGCACAATCTGTGATTGATAATTTGGGAAAAAAGCCAAAATTTTTACCTGAGTTTTTAGTAAGTAAAAATATTCAAATCAATAGGGAAGTATCGCTTTTAAAAGAAAGCATAAAACAAAGTATTAGGAAATTAGTAGGTGCTGATATATCAATTAGGTGGGATAATTCTGCTAATTTTGATAAGTTAATTGATCTTTTTTCCAAAGAATCAATTAGGATAAATCTTACTACTATATACTCTAAGGGATTAATTGTATGGCCACAGTCTAGCAAGTTTGTTGGTGATCAAATAACTTGTAGGTTTCATGCAAGCCAGAATGATGATATTAATGAATTATTGGTTACTCTTGAAAAAGAAGGTTTGGATGTTGTAAAATTAGAAAAACTTTATTACTTTGATGATAAACCAGGGTTTTTCTCTTAATTATTCTATAAAGAACTTATCTACTCTTAGATAAAAACCTTCTTAATAACCTCGTTTTGGTTCATAAGATTCAATACTGTTTACTAGTTTTAAACATAGAGATTCAGTATCTTTAATACTGCTTCTTCTTCGCGTTTTTTTATTCCCTGGTTGACTCACAGGTAAATCCCTATCTGCATTTTTGTTTCTACGCAAAGATTTATTTCCATATTTACAATATAATAGCGAAATCATAGAGAATATTAATAAAATAACTATCATAAATATTGTTGAGCCATTATTAGCCTGATTTGGATTAGGCAAAGGTTTAAGGTGACTTGAATTAGATGAAGGTGTCAATGGCTTTAAATTTTTCGGAGTATTTTCTATAGATTGATAATGTTGATCAAAGCATTCTTCTACACTTGGATAACTAAACCTTCTTGATACATCATACCTTCTCGATGTGCTAGGCCTTTCTTGAAAAGCTGTGCAGTGAATAAAATCTTGGTCATTTTGATATTCCTCTCTTTCTTGTTTTTTAAGAGGTTTCCTACTATTTAAATAGTTATCAAAATTATCACTGAGTTCTTTTGAGCGACCAGGATCCATTCTACAGTTCTTAATGTATTCAATAAATCCTTTAACGCCTAATTTCCCAAGCCATGTGCTTTGCTCAGCACATGGTTTTAAAAAAACATTTGCGCGAATATCACCGTGGCCGTAATTACAAAGATTGAATACAGCAAATCCTTTTAAAAAATCAGTTGTGCCTATATCATCGGAGGATCCAACAGTTATAATGTTACTACAGTTATATGGATATATCATATTACGTTGACTTAACGTGTGAGATAATACTTCATTCCTGATAAAATGACTGCGCATGATTTTCATTTCTTCTTTTTTCGTTCTTCTATGTTTCTTCATATTTTAATTCCTTAATAACCTCTTTTATAATTTTTCTCACAAGATCTTAAGCAGTTTTCTAATTTTGAGCACGGGTTAACACTGCTTTTACATGCTTTTTTATCCTTTAATCTAATTATAGATAAATTCCTATCCATATTTTCATTTCTGTGGAGAATTTTATTTGCAAATTTATAAAAAAATACAAAAATTATACAAAATACACTTATAGTAAATGCTACGATAACTCCTGATGATATATTGTTACTACTTCTATTACCAATGTGGCTTAAGTGAGGTGTAGGCTTAATATGATTAAAATTGGATGAAGGCATTAATGATTTTGAGCTTTCTGAAATGTTTCGTATGCACTGAAATTGTCGATCTAAGCATTTTAATCGCTCTGGTATGTAATTCTTCTCTTGAGAAACTAGGCATTGATAAAAGGCTCTATTTCTTGTTAATTGCATTTTTTTTTGCACATCAAGAGAACTTTTAATCCTGAAGTAATCATCAAGTAAAGAATCAAACTCCTTTGAGTAACGTTGATCCGTAGCAAAGCTTTTAATATATTCTTCCATATCTGTATTTGAAAAATACATACCTTTTGTTTTATCTTTTTCAACACACTTTTCTATGAAAGAACATAAGTATTTAATATAGTCATTATAGTCAAAGTCTTTTGTTACAACACGTACTCTTAAGATATCTGTTGCACTTAAACAGCGCCGAGCACCATTATGTGTAGTAACTGCAATTTTTTTAAGGTTATTTAAATACATGTGTCTAATTAACATAGATGGCATTATCACATTACTTACAACATGATAATGTATGCTTATCAATTCTTTTCTTCCCGCTGTTTTTTTGCGTTTCCCCATACTTCAATTTCTAGTTTATATAGATATATTTGCTAAATTTAGCATAATAATCTTGGCCTGCAATAGCTAAATCTGAAACCATTGCTACTTATTTAGTTTATTAATATAATTAAAGAAGTTTCATTAAAGTTTAAGTTTTTATGCTAGCTCTTGCACAAAAGGTATTTGGATCAGCAAATCAGAGGTTAGTTAAGTCGTTCTATAAGATAGTTGAGCAGATTAATTCACTAGAGCCGGAAATTCAGAAGCTCTCAGATCAGATGCTATCTGATAAGACAAAAGAGTTTAAGGAACAACTAAAGGGTGGTAAAACCTTAGATGACTTGCTAATTGAAGCATTTGCAGTTGTGCGTGAAGCCTCAAAGAGATCTTTAGGCATGCGGCATTTTGATGTGCAATTGATTGGTGGTATAGCACTCCACCATGGAATGATTGCCGAGATGAAAACTGGTGAGGGTAAAACTCTAGTTGCTACTTTAGCTACATATTTAAATTCATTAACAGGAAAAGGAGTACACGTAGTCACTGTTAATGATTATCTAGCAAAACGCGATTCAGAATGGATGAGAAGATTATATGATGCTCTGGATTTATCTGTTGGTTGCATAACACATAATATGACTGATGAGGAAAGAAGGGTTGTATATAGCAAAGATATTGTCTACTCAACAAATAATGAACTTGGGTTTGATTACTTACGTGATAACATGAAATTTTCCCGTAATGATGTAGTTCAAAGAGGGTTTAATTATGCTATAGTAGATGAAGTTGATTCAATTTTAATAGATGAGGCCCGTACTCCCTTAATCATATCTGGTCCAGTAAGTGAAGATAATAAGATATATACAAAGATAGATAAAATAATAACTAAACTTCAATCTTCAGATTATGAGCTAGATGAAAAAAATAGATCAGCTCTTTTAACTGAAGATGGAATATCGAAAGCAGAGGAATTACTCAAAACTCATAACTTAATTGCAGCAGATTCTTCTTTATACGATACAGGTAATATAATAATAACTCACTACATAGATCAGGCTTTACGTGCTCACAAATTATTTACTGTAGATAAAGATTATATAATTAAAAATGGAAAAGTAGTAATTATTGATGAATTTACAGGGCGTATGATGGAAAGTAGAAGATACTCTGACGGTCTGCATCAAGCACTGGAAGCAAAGGAAGGGCTAGAAGTACAGAATGAAAGCCAAACCCTTGCTTCAATTACATTTCAGAATTACTTTCGCCTATATAAAAAATTAGCAGGAATGACAGGTACAGCAGCAACTGAATCAGCAGAATTTTGGGATATATATAAACTTAAGGTTATGCAAATACCGACTAATGCTCCTGTTAAAAGAAAAGATTTAGACGATGAAATTTATTGTACGGAAGAGGAAAAGTATAATGCAGTAGTAAAGTTTATAATTGAATGTCATAATCGCTATCAGCCAGTTCTTGTTGGCACAACAAGCATTGAAAAATCAGAGAAACTTTCACGACTTTTAACTGAAAATTCACTGAAGCATTCGGTTTTAAATGCGCGCTATCATGAACAAGAAGCTCATATAATTGCCCAAGCTGGAATGTCAGGAAAAATTACAATAGCAACTAATATGGCAGGACGTGGTACTGATATTCAACTTGGTGGAAATGCTAAAATGTTAGCAAAAATAGAGCTTAAAAATCCAAATCAAGATCAAGAAATAATCCAAAAGGTAGAGAAAGATAAAGAGATCGCAATTAATGCTGGCGGGTTGTGTGTGATTGGCACTGAGAGACATGAAAGTCGTCGTATAGACAATCAGTTAAGAGGACGTTCTGGTAGACAGGGTGATCCAGGGTTATCAAAGTTCTTTTTATCTCTCGAAGATGATTTACTTAGGATATTCGGCTCAGATAAAATAAAAATTTTTCTTAAAAAACTAGGTCTTAAAAAAGACGAGGCAATACATCATCCATGGATCAATAGCGCACTTGAAAAAGCACAAAGAAAAGTTGAATCTAAGAATTTTGACGTACGCAAGTCATTACTAAAGTTTGATGATGTTATAAATGAGCAGCGCAAAGTAATATTTAAGCGAAGAAATGATATTCTAAACACTGAAGATAATGACATATCTTTAGTGTATAAGAACATCAACTACTTTATTGTCAATAAAATTATTTTGGATAAGTATTGTGATGAAGAAAGTTATGAATCTATTACTGATGAAATTAGTCGAATATATAGATTAAAGCTAAATTTTTCTGAATTTGATTTAGATAAAGACAGTATCTTAGATTATGTAAATGGGGAAGTAGATAAGCTCTTTTGTAAAAAAGAACAATTATTTAACCAATACAGAGATGATTTATGGAATACTGTAGTTAAACAAATTATGATTATGACACTTGATCATCTGTGGAGAGAGCACTTATTAGCTTTAGAGAATTTAAAACACAGTGTTAATTTGCGTGCAATAGGACAAAAAGATCCTTTAAATGAATTTAAAAAAGAAGCATTCATTATGCTGCAAAGAATGTTAAATGAATGGCAAGAATTGATTCTACATCGTCTGGTACGCTTTAACATCAAAGATGAGCAACAATATATAGATCAAAAATTTAGTAAAATAAATGACTTTCCATATACATCGAGAAACGATAAATGTCCATGTGGCTCAGGCAAAAAATATAAACATTGTCATGGATAAAATTATAAATAAAAATTTGCAACTAATCCAATTTAAGGCCTTGGTTTTTGCAGTATAGAATTGATAGTTCATTTTTTCATACTGCACACATATCTTATTGATCGAGCAAAAATAATTATTATCCACTCTAGGTAAGAAAAAATAAATATATTGAATATAACCTGCTAGGAGGTAGTTATATTAATTGATGATTAAATATGGCAGAGTTTACAGAACAACGAGCAGTAAACAAGTTATGTTCATATTGGAACTTACTTAGAGAAAATAGGGATTATCCAAAAAAGGATGATATAGAATTTGAAGAAATAAAAGATATATTACAATACTGCTTTATTATTAAGGTTAATAAAATAGATGATGAGATAAAAAAGTACAACTTTATACATTTAGGAGGTGAAGCTGCTGAAATTTATAATATTGATATAGATATAACGTTTGTGCCAACTGCGGTTGAGCATTTGTATCAATATCTAGATTCAGTAATAATAGATAGAGAGCCAATAATTGAAGATCTTGATCTTCAAGATTCTGTCGGTCATCATCTTATAGGAAGGCAATGTCTTCTTCCCTTAAGTGATAATGATCAAGAAATTAATTATATATTAGGTGCAGTTAGCTGCAGAAAAGAAAAATACGATTACTTTTACGATGTAAATACTTGACAAAAAAACATAAAGATCTAATTTATTATAGTTATGTTTAGCAAGTGATGGTTATGCCAAAGTTGAAAACGAAATCATCAGTAAAGAAGCGTTTTTCCCTTACAGCAAGTGGTAAAGTACGTACAACTCAGTCTGGTAAAAGGCATGGCATGACTAAAAGGAGCAAAATAGCAATTCGTAACCAGCGTGGTACTGCTATATTAAATAAATCTGATTCACGTATTGTTAAACTTTATATACCATACGGTCTTTAAAAGGTGGAGGATTAATAATGGCTAGAGTTAAACGTGGGGTTAGAGTTCATGCTCGTCATAAAAAAATACTGAAGCTAGCAAAGGGATATAGAGGACGTGCAAAAAACTGTTATAGAATTGCATTGCAGCGTGTTGAAAAAGCTTTAAGTTATGCTTACAAAGATAGGAGAGTTCGTAAGCGTGATTTTCGTAGCTTATGGATAATGCGTATTAATGCTGCTGTCCGGCAACATGGACTTACTTATTCTCAATTTATTCATGGTCTTATAGTTGCTAATATTAAACTGAATAGAAAGATACTTGCTGATATGGCAGTCAACCACAAATATATTTTTACTGAACTTATTCAAACTGTAAAAAGTAAATTGAACAACTGTGCCGCTTAACAAAATATCTTTGATCAAAGTAGAGGCTTTATCCAAGATTTCTGCTTCCTCCTCAGAACGTGAGCTGAAAGAGGTATATACATTATATTTGGGAAAAAAGGGCATTTTAAAATCATATTTAACGGAATTAAAAAACATAAATGACCTAAAAGCAAAGCGTGCTAGTGGTAGTGTTATCAATGAGCTATGCAATGAACTAGAGAAGCTAATTACTCACAAGAAATATGAGTTGAAGCAAAAAGAAATTAATTTAAATTTAGATAAGGAAAAAGTAGATTTAACTACTCCAGAGAGGCCAGAAAAAGTAGGTAAAATTCATCCTATAGCCAAAGTTATCAACGAGATAAGTGTTATATTCTCCTATATGGGGTTTAAATTAGCTGATGGTCCAGACATAGAGGATGAGTTTCATGTGTTTGATGCACTTAATACACCAAAATATCATCCAGCAAGGGAAGAAAGCGATACCTTTTACTTAAATAAATTACAAGATAAAAGAATGGTTCTTCGTCCTCATACTACCTCAGTGCAAATTAGAGTAATGGAAAATAATCGAGATTTTCCGATAAAAGTTACAGCGCCAGGTAGAGTGTATCGTCATGATTTTGATAAGACTCACACGCCTATGTTTCATCAAATAGATGGTTTTTATGTTGATAAAAATATCAATATGGGGCATTTAAAATTTTATTTAAATTACTTTTTAGATAAATTTTTTAACTCAAGTGAAGTAAAAATAAGATTTCGTCCTAGTTTCTTTCCATTTACTGAACCTTCAGCAGAAATAGATATTAGCTATAATGGTAGTGATTGGATAGAAGTTTTAGGTAGTGGCATAATTCATCCAAACGTTTTAGAAAATGTTGGTATAAATCCAAAAGAATACAGTGGTTTTGCATTTGGTATGGGTATTGAAAGGCTTGCAATGCTAAAATATGGTATTAGCGATCTTCGAGATTTTTATAATAATAATATGATGTGGTTGAACCATTATGGGTTTAATTTTTTGTCATTAACTATTTGATGCCTATCATAAAGAAAAAAGCAGCAATTATAACTGGCGCAGCAAAGAGATTAGGTAGAGCTATTGCTCTTACTTTCGCTAGTTATGGTTATGATATTGTAGTGCATTATCACAATTCTCATAATGAAGCGGTTTTTCTTAAGTATGTAATTGAAAAGCTTTATCAAAAAAAATGCTTAATTGTAAAAGCAGACTTCAATAATTTTTATTCCTTAAAGGATTTAGTAGAAAAAGCTTTTAAAATTATGCCATATTCTAATGTTTTGATTAATAATGCTTCAATATTTCATCGCAAAACTTTTTTAGAGACAGAAAATAAAGATCTTACATGTAATTACAACATTCACGTAAGAGCACCGTTTTTCTTAACTCAATATTTCGCTAAAAAATGTCAAGATAAGGGATCTATAGTTAATGTTATAGATTATGGCATTATAAAACAGTCAAGTAACTATTATGCCTATATGTTAACAAAGAAATCATTTGCAAATTTAACACAGATGTCTGCCTTCGAGCTTGCTCCTAGAATTACTGTCAGTGCTATTTGTCCAGAGTTTATACCTGATGATGCATTTCTTTCCGGTTCTAGTCGAGATAGCACCTTAAACAAAGTGCTAAGAAAAATCATTGATCTGCTAGATGCAACAGGGCAACTTTATTTTTTATTTAAATAATTTGTTGATATAAAAAGTATTTAAGTTAAAATTAAAACTTACTAATTTAAAGATATAACGTAAATAATGAAGGGGGGATTAAGCCAAATTATGGAAGATAAATTATCTTCTTCCAGTTCTACTGCTAGTACAACGCTATCAATTAAAGGTTGCCGTAATGTTATTAGAATGGCAGCTCAGTTTTTTCCAATAGATAATCAATATCTTGCTCCAATATGTGATAAAGAAATATTGGTTTATCCGTTTTTAATTCAGCGCTCTCTTATGAAAGATATTACTTGTAGAGTGGTTGAAAGAATACTTGATAAACGATTGGAATCTGATCAAAAAGAACTTGAATTACAAGAAGAATTGGCTAAACAGGCAGGGTTAGGATTACCAAGCTCTCTAGAAGAGTTGTACGATGCCGTTCTCAACGAAGCTGATGGAGGAGCTAGATCTGATGAGCAACAAACATTCATATCAGAGGCAATGAATCAGTTTAGTAATATATCTGAAGAAGTTGGGCTTACTCGAGAAATAATGATATCAAAGTTAATAGAATATCTGTCTAATGGCCTTACACAATTTAGATCTGATCAGGGTTTAAGTAAAGAAATGAAAAATATATATCAAATGCTACCTAGTGTAGAGATAGGATTGAATGAAGTCAAGCTAACTCAAAATATGATTGATCAATATAATTGCGATATAGAAAGACAAAAAAAAGTTTTATGTAGTTGGCAAAAAGGTAATTTTTCGCAATATGCTGAAGAAATAAAAGTAAGAGTTTTTAAGTATAAAAAAGGAGTAATTTTTCAACAAGAAGTAGAAAAGGAGCTTGCTAGATACATAATTTTATTAAGTGATAAGAATGTTCAGGGTATATTTAAAAGGTTTGAAGATATTTTACATATAAGTAAAGGAAATTCTCAACAATTAAAAATGCTATTACATATACACCCTGAATTAGTTATTATTCACGTCCTTAATATTAACATGGCTAATATAATAAATAAAGTAGTGGATAAAAGTATTAAAGTCTCTAGAGAATTGGAAGAAGATATTGATCACAGTACACAAAACTTAAGTAGAGAACATTCTATGTCATTTAAAATATTATCGAGCATATCCATGATCATCGCTCCTTTACCTGTCTTGTATTACATATTTACTCACACATCTGCACTAGCTATTACTCATATTTATAATACATATGCAAATTATCAATATGGTGGTCCCATACGTAAAAAAGTGCAAGATATTGCTGCCGAACTAGATATTAACTACAAAAGCTACCTTAAAAAAAGTATTGAAGAAAACCCAAGCAACAAGCTGGGGAAACCAGGAGTGCAAGAAATTGCAAACAATAACCAAAAATTATAGCTGATAATTTAAAAAAATATGAAAATTGCAGAAAAAAATGCATTATACTATCATAAAGACTTTAAGTGTTTTATGGATATAAATAATACAGAAGAAAAAACTTATCAGACAAAACGTGTCACAGTCAAAGAGATAGATGACATTCTATATAAAGAGCACAAGATTTTAGATCACGGTTTTATTCGCGTAATAGATTACATGGGTTCTGATAGCGCTGTAGTGCAAGCAGCTCGAGTTTCTTACGGAGAAGGAACCAAGCATATCAGCCAAGATGCAGCTTTAATTAATTATCTAATGAGGCACTCTCACACTACGCCATTTGAGATGTGTGAAATAAAATTCCATGTGAAACTTCCTATATTTGTTGCTAGGCAATGGGTTAGGCACAGAACTGCAAATATTAATGAATATTCAGCAAGATATTCTATACTTAGCCGTGAATTTTATATACCAGAAGTCAGTCAGGTTGCTGAGCAATCTAAAAATAATGCACAAGGTAGAGGGAAAGAGTTAGATTATGAAACTGCTAAAAACATAACAGAAGTTTTAAGTAAAAACTCTGACCTAGTATACTCCAGCTATGATAAATTTCTTGAAGATGGCCTAGCAAGAGAAATTGCAAGAATAAATTTAACGCTTAATTACTATACTGAACTTTACTGGAAAATTGATCTGCACAATCTTCTTCGCTTTTTAAAGCTCAGAAGTGACCATCATGCTCAATATGAAATCAGAGTTTATGCTGAAGAGATGATTAAGATAATAAAAAAGTGGGTACCTTTAACTTATAATGCCTTTGCTGAGTATTGTTTAGAGTCAGCTTCTATCTCAAAAAGTGGGCTGGATGTAGTGCGTAAGCTAATTAAAGGAGAGGAAATTAAAAGAGAGGAAAGTGGCATTGGCAAAAGAGAATGGAACGAGCTTACGTCTATATTACAAATAGATGATAAAAATGGGTGATACAATCTTTGCCTTATCTACAGCGTTTAGCAAATCAGGAATAGCAGTTATAAGAATATCAGGCCCTAATTCTTTAAAAGTATTGGAGCATTTCAGTATACGAAAAGAAATTAAGCCAAGAGTTGCAACTTTTGCAAAACTGTATGATAAAGACCATCAGTTAATAGATGAGGGTATAATTCTCCATTTTCCTGCTCCAAACAGTTTCACTGGCGAAGATATTATAGAGCTACAGCTGCATGGAAGCAAAGTTGTAATTAAAACAGTGCTGGAGGAGCTATCAAAAATTTTTGTTATGGCTAAACCAGGAGAATTTTCCTTAAGGGCTTTTCTCAATAATAAATTAAGTTTAACAGCAGCTGAAGGGCTTGCTGATCTAATAGATGCTGAGACAAAAGTGCAAGCAAAACAAGCACTAAGACAAATGTCAGGAGAGCTAGATGCGTTATACCAAGAGTGGCGACAAAAGCTGGTTAATTTACAGTCAAATGTTGAGGCATATATTGATTTTCCTGAAGATATTGAAGATTCTGTACTGAGAGAATTAAGTAAGGAAATACAAAATTTAATCAGCTCCTTAAAAAATCATTTAAATGATGAGAGAAAAGGTGAAAGGCTGCGTGAAGGGTTGCATGTGGTGATAATAGGTGAGCCAAATGTTGGTAAATCTACCTTATTTAATTGTCTAGCAAAGCGTGATATCGCTATAACTTCACAGTATGCAGGTACAACTAGAGATGTTTTGGAAGCACATGTTGATATTGGTGGATATCCAATTATTATTTCAGACACCGCAGGCATCCGAAGTAGTTCTGATCCGATAGAATGCGAAGGAATTGCAAGAGCAAAAAAAAGAGCCAGTGCAGCTGATATCAGAATCGCACTATTTGATAAAATAAATAACTTAAATTGTGAAACCTTATCATTAGTCGACGAGCAAACAATTTGTATTATAAGCAAAGCTGACAGTCAAGATAGTAACTTCCTTCCTATAAACGGCATGAATTTTTTGCCAATTTCTGTTCATAAAAATAAAGGAATTAATAGATTGATAGAATTGATTAAGGATAAAGCGCAAGCAATGTTAACTTGCAATGATGGACCAGTTATTACACGCCAAAGGCACCGGAACTGCGTGCAAAAAGCTTTAGAATATTTGCTGATTTTTGATAATAAAAAGCCAATAGAGCTCATATCAGAAGATTTGAGATTGGCTACTAGGGAACTTGGTAAAATAGTTGGAGCAATTGGTGCTGACGAAATATTAGATAGCATATTTAGCAAGTTCTGCCTTGGAAAGTAATAGTTTTAACCTCAGAATTGTTGACTTTATTAATAAATTATACTAAACTATTACTAGTTACAATTAGTAGGAATTTATGCTGCAGAATTTCATTGCCAGAGTAAAGCTTATTACTTCTTCATTTTTAAAAAGGATTAAAGTTTTTTTTGGAGTAAGTGCAAAAAATAATAAAAACACTCAGCCTAGTAATAAATTAATTAGTACTGTTCAGGCTGGAGATATAGCAGAAGTAGAATCTTTATTAAATAAAGGAGAAGATCCTAACAGTAAAAATTATGATGTCCCAATTATAGTTGATGCTATTCTAAAAGGTGATAAAGAAATGGTTAAGTTGTTACTTAATTATAGCATTAATAAAGGTAGGAGTGGTGATCCTTATTACATTGAAGAATCAAAAATACCTAAACGTTCAAATCAAATTGAATATTTAGATGTACAAGTTAATAGCAAAGATCGATTACGTTTTAGGTGTCAACATCAATATCATAATAGAAGTAACTCTATTAATAATATGCTCGATTATTCAAGTACTTCATGTATACTTAATGATAATAAATTACAAAACACTCTAAATTTATATAAAACATATTCATCTTCACATAATCCAGATTTTAAATCAATAGAGGCTATATTAGAAGCAGGGGTGTATATTAACGCTCAATGTTCCTTAGATAATAAGGATTCTTTTTCTACTCCCTTAGCCTTAGCTGTAGAAAGAGGAGATAAAAAGATGGTAGAGTTGCTTTTGAAATATAATGCAGATGAAATCAAAAGTGATTTCGATCGTAAGCTACTATATAGTAGTCTCGAAAAAGAATATAAGGATATAGTACAATTATTTTTACAACATGGTATAGATATTAATAATAAAATTGATGGTTATAGTACACGTCTACATCGTGCTGCTTCGCATCCGAATTGGTGCTATGAGACAGAAAAGTATGTGGATGAAGTAGCGTTTCTTTTAAAGCATGGTGCAGATGTCAATATTAAAAATGGGTATGATGCAACACCTTTATCGCATAGCATTAAGACAACATACACATACTCTCAAGAAATACGTGACGCGCACTTACATATAATAGAATTACTTCTGGAGGCACATAAGGACATTGATGTTAAAGATGACAACGATCAGACACCTTTGCATCGGGCTGCTGAGGTGTATCAACAATACATTATTAAATTCCTTTTAGAAAGGGGTGCAAATCCTAACGCTAAAGACCGCGATGGTAGAACACCACTATCTTTATTTCTATGTAATCTTGAATCTGTTGAGCATAGATTTTATGATACCTTCTTTACTCTTTTAGTTTATGGTACAATTTTAAGTGCAGAAGATATTGCAAGAGTAAATCGTTGGTCTGATAATCGAAGTTGTCTTGCAGTATTTAAAGGAATCAAAGCAATGCCTCATTTAGGTAAGTTAATAGAGGTAAATCAAAGTAGGAATAAAGAAGCAATAGCAAAAATTATTTCTGAATATGCAAATGATGAAGCTAAAAGAGAAGAATTGGTTGCAGAATTTCAAACTATTAAAGAAAATTATGGCACTAGTAAGGAATTCTCTTTTATACCTGAGTGTTGTTTGAATTTTGTAGAAAATCTATGTTTACCAAAGCATAAGGAGCAAGATGCATTTAAAACAGGTGCTCTGGCTTGGTTCTTAACGAAAATGGCAAAGGTTAACCATGTTATAAATATGGAAATTAAAAGCTATGGGCTCAGGGATCAAGATGCATAGAATCTTGCTTCAATGAGTGCATATATACAAGAAGAAGCTGATGTATGTGTGACTCGTTATTTAACACCAAAAGCAAATTCATTATTAACTAAATTGTACGAAGTCTGTGAGGTACCATATGCATTATTAAATAAAGTTGAAGTCAAGCAAGATATTGCTCAACATAATGTCCACAATAAAGAATATTATTGATGTTGTGATTACATTCTATTGCCTGAGATAATACTGGATCTTGCAAAACTTTTTCGACTGCTTTTTGCATCTCTTTTATTTTCGCTTCTATTGCTTTTGGATCTGAATTGAAAATTTTCTCATCAATGGTAGCAACATCTTCAAACTTATCTACATGATCAACAGTATAAAACTTAGCAATAGAATTTGTAAAAGATAGAATTGGACCTATGTCATATTTAGTTGCAGGACGAAGATTTAGACGTGATGATAAAAACCCCAATCTTTTTTGTTCATCTAAACCAAGCATATCAATTGATGTTTTACCATATTTATTTTTAATACATAGGTCTGCTCCTTTTTTCAGCAATTGAATTATGAGCCTTTCATCTCTTCTTGCACAAGCAATATGAAGAGCAGTGTCATCACATATAGTTTTGTCGTTGATGTGTTTTTCAATATCTCTATGATTTAATATCTCTTCAACTATACACTTTTGTATATCATATCCTTTAAATAATAAAAAATGTAAAGCGTTTTTACCAGCTTCATCGGCAATAAATGGATTAGCACTAAAATTGCATAATAATGTTAATGAAGCTCTCGGGCTAACATCTCTTCCATAAGAGATATCCCATAATAATATAGTATTACCATATAAGCCACTAAAATGTTTCTTATTAACATCAAATCCTTTGCTACAGATAAAATGCATGATGCTAATATAAGCAACATTTCTATCAGAAAGATTTAAACTATGTAAATGATCAATGACACCACAAAATATAGCATATTTTGCATTTTCAGATAGTGGTTCATTGATATCACAAAATTCCTCAACATCTTCTAAAGTAACGTTGGATGCAATTTCTATCCCTCCATACTTGTTAAAGCTTATACCAGACTCTTTATTTTTTATTCTTGCAGTTGCTGCATATCTGGATTGCTTTTTGCCTCTATACATATCCCCCTAAGTTGACTTTAAATATTCAATTATAATATATTAACTTTAATATAAAATCTGTAATTATTTTAAAATAAAATATCTATTTAACCTTTACTCTAATTTTTATATAATTAACTCACTTGAGTTATTACAAATGCATAAAGATTTAAAAGAGTGTGATGCAGTTTTAGTTTTGCAGGACGGCAAATCCTTTTGGGGAAAATCAATAGGTAAAAAGGGAAAAGCTGTAGGAGAGGTTTGTTTTACCACTTCAATGACTGGTTATCAACATACTATCACAGACCCATCTTTTGCTGAACAAATAATCACATTCACATTTCCTCATATAGGGAATGTTGGCATTAATGATAAAGATTACGAAAGGCAAAAAATCTTTGCCAGCGGAATAGTAGTACGAGGAATATCCCAGGCTTACCATTCTTCCTGCAAAATGGACTTAGATGATTGGTTAAAACAGAACGAAATAGTTGGAATATCTGGGATTGACACCAGAGCGCTAACTAATCACTTAAGACGTTACGGGCACCAAAGTGGTGTTATCTGCCCACCTGATGATCTACAAAACATAAAATTTTTACCATCAGAAGGGCTAGATTTAGCAAGTAAAGTAAATAAGCATAATGACTACATAGTAAAGGAGAGAGATGGCAATTTAGATTATAATGTGATTGTAGTCGATTTTGGCGTGAAAAGTAGTATAATTAGCTGCTTAGTAAATTTAGGCTGCAAAGTAACAGTGGTTGCAGCAAAGGAAAATTTTGCCAAAGAAGTGCTAGGCTTAAAACCAGATGGCATAGTGCTCTCTAATGGTCCAGGTGATCCGTTAGCGACGGCAAAATACGCAGCAAGAGAAATAGATATTCTTATAAAATCCAATTTACCTATTTTTGGTATATGTTTAGGGCATCAGTTACTTGCTATTACGCTTGGGGCCAGGACAACAAAAATGAATCTAGGTCACAGAGGTAACAATCATCCAGTATATGAAGTAAATAATGCAAAAGTGGAGATAACAACTCAAAATCATGGTTTTGTGGTTGATCCTAAAACTTTGCCAAGTAATGTTGAGGTAACTCATATTTCCCTCTTTGATAAGAGTATAGAAGGGATAAAACTAAAGGGATATCCGGTTTTTTCTGTACAGTATCATCCAGAAGGCTCTCCTGGCCCTTATGATTCACATTATTTGTTTAAACGTTTTGTTGATAATATGAAGAAATTGAGGAACTTTCATTAAGCTAACCTCTTAAATTCGTGGACTAGACCTTCTTTATACGTTGGATATTGCAAAACTACGTTAAGGTTCGTTTTTATTTTTGCATTGCTAACGCGTTTAGTGCCATTATAAAAGCTTCTATTTGGCAATTTTGAGAAATGAATTGGTGCTGGTGGTTCAATCTGAAGGAGGTTTGCAGCATAAGTTATCACTTCAATTTGTGGTGACGGCAGATCATCAGCGCAGTTGTATATCTCTCCTGGATCTGGACTGTTTATTGAACTAAACAGTATGCTAGCTATATCTTCAACATGAATACGTGAGAAAACATGACCTTCTTTTATCACACTTTTTGCTTTACCTAACTTTAGATCAACTAAAGCATTTCTACCTGGACCATATATTGCTGCCAAACGAAAAAAGTGCACTGGCAAATTACTCTGCCTCCACTTCTTTTCACATTCAAGCCGCTCTATTCCCCTTTCTTCAATTGGTTTTGTTTCTGAATCTTCTATGACCCAGTTACCATAATGCTCACCGTAGACACTCGTTGCTGATAGATACCCTATCCATTTAACATTTTTAAAATAATTACCATATTTTTCCAGTACATTATCACCGTTTGGGGGTATTGAAATTAAAATATGAGTTGCATCTAGTAGTGATCTTTGTACAAGATTGGAGTTATAATCTAGTATGTTAATATCTGCATTTTCATTGGTTTTGCTTGAAGTACCACTGATTTTCCAATCTAAATTAGCCAATTTTTGTGCTAGAAACTTAGCTACATATCCGTAACCAAAACAAAATAAATGCATACTAAATAGCAATTTAAAACTATATATTATAGGTCTATTTATTTCTTAGCAAATGTTTGAAAGTAGTGATTTAGTAAGTGAAGATTTAAAAATCTTGGAGAATTTCTTAAATAATAGCAGCGAAAATAGCAACATATCTCTTGTCAGTAGTGTTATATCACACCTAATTAAAGCTGGAGGTAAAAGACTGCGTCCTGCATTAGTATTTATAGTATGCAAAATGCTCAGTTATCAGGATGAAGAAAATAAAAGAATACGTGTAGCTGCAGCCATAGAATTTATACACAATGCCACTTTACTACATGATGATGTGCTTGATGGAGGTGAGCTCAGAAGAGGAGTAAGCACTGCAAATAAAATCTGGGGAAATAAAACTAGTATTTTAGTAGGTGATTTTTTACTGACAATGGCGTTTCAATGGCTGATAGAATGCGAAAATTTCGATGTACTATCTATTTTATCGCAGTCTTCTGCTACTATAGTAAGTGGAGAGATAAAACAAATGCTAATTTGCAGCAATATTACTATGACAGAACAAGACTATATTGATGTTGTATCAGCAAAGACGGCAGCTCTATTTGCTGCCTCTTGTGAAGCTGCAGCTACCTTAGCTAAGGTATCAGTAGAGGAAAGAGAAGCTTTAAAGAGCTTTGGGGTTAATTTTGGTATTGCATTTCAGATAATTGATGATGTTTTGGATTATAGTGGAGAGCAGTCTGGTAAAAATCTAGGTAATGATTTTTACAATAGAAAAGTAACTTTACCCGTTATCATCTCTTATGATCTTGCAGATGAAGCAGAGAAGGAATTTTGGCAAAGTTCTTTTGGCAAAATAAAAAACTGCGGAAACTTCCAAAAAGCTATATCTTATATTAAAAACCACAAAGCTATAGAGCTAGCTAAAGAAAAAGCAGAATCTTATATCAAAATAGCAAAAGAAAGTTTAGATATTTTCCCTAGCTCTCTATACAAAACTGCCCTTATCAATTTATTAGATTTTACCTTACATCGTAAATTATGATAAAATTATATTTTGGTTTTGCAAATTGATTTATGTTATTATGCTACGTGGTTAAAAAGCTTGTATTTATTAAAATTGCAACAGCATTAGAAAGTTATAGCGTTTTAGTTAAAGGTTTTTAAAACAATGAATATTAGATATTATATTACACTGCTTATTTTATGGATTATTTTATCCGGTCACTTTGAGTGTTTTTTTATAGTATCGGGTGCCTTCAGTTGTCTATTTACTATATTGCTTTGCCGACGTTTAAGTAGTGCTTACTCAAATATTTGGAATAAATTGGATAGAGTGTTTCTTTTTCGTTTTATTGCCTATATTGGCTGGTTAATGTTGCAAGTAGTGCTATCATCTGCATATATAGCAAAAAGAATATGGCAATCATCATTTAATCCTCAGATCACTGTTTTTGAATCACAACAAAAAAACAGCATAAGCTTGGCTTTATTTGCCAATTCTGTCACGCTAACCCCTGGTACTATAAGTGTTGATGTAATACAAAAAGACTCATATAAAATTATAATATCTGCAATAGATAAAAAACTTATAGATAGCTTAAATGATATTGATCATAAAGTAGCACAACTTTTTTTAGATTTTAAATAAGCTTGCAGCATCTTTATACTCTTTAATAAAATTTTCTTCCATGTCTTTAGGTAATGTAGCATTTAGTGTATAGCATAAGTGGCTATATAAATCTTGCAAATGCAATATATTACTTCTTTTTTTACTATTGTTATTGAACATATCAGGAAATATTCCCTTCATTATTTCAATTGTTAATAGTTTATTTGCCAGGATATTTTCTCTTGTAATGGTAATTCTTATTAAAAGAGTGTTAAAATGATGCTTATTTCCTAAAAGAAATTCATTACTTTGTGGTTCATAGATCTTAATTATATATAAATTAATTATTTTTGATAAACTATTATTGTGATATTCACGGTTTTTTATAACTTCCCAGTTAATTACCTGTGAATCTTCAGGTTTAGAATTACTGTTGACGTTAGCTAAAAATTTACTCATTTAACTGTCCCCTATGATGATTAACTTATGTATTATATGTTCCTTTGGTTAAGTAACTTATAACTTAGCTAATACAGTTTTTTAAACAGCAGAAACTTCATAAATTAAGTGATATAAAAGAGTATTGAATAAATAAGTTAAATATGTTAATATATTAAAGTAATCTTGTTAATAGAATAAGAAATGATAGGAAAAACTCAAGGTAAAATTGATGATCAAACTTCTTTAAAGGAAGTTATAGAAAGAAAACTAAATCTAAAGGATAATGAAACATTAAGAAATTATTATGGTACTTTTGAATCAGAATTCAAAGATAATTATGAATTTTTTATTTCTGGGCATTTTTCTAGGCATTTTGATCGTAGCTCACTAAAAGATAAAATAATTATTTTAACCTTAAAAGAATATTATCTAAGTTGTCCATTCTTACTTCAATCTGACCTTGCTGATGATATTTTAGAACCTGTCTTGAAAGAGATTAAGTAGATAATTTAGAAAGCATAGAAGTAATCATATTAAAGAAGATATTAGTTTTTGAAGTAAGAGGAGAATGCTAGTAATCTTTGCTCATGCGTCTAAAATTGGAGAGCCAAGCAAAAGTTCTTTCCACAATCCAACGTTTAGGAATAACCTGGAATCCTGTAGTATCTACTGCTTTTTTGGTGATCGTTAATAAACATCCTGTCTCCAATAAACAGCGACTTTGTAGTTTACCTTTGTATCCTTGATCAGC
>BNGT01000016.1 GCA_016860565.1 Candidatus Mesenet longicola
CGTATCTTCAATCCAACGAATGTTTCGATATTTTACTTATTCCGTAGCTTTGCCCTATATGAAAATATGTTCGACTCAAATATTCTAATGCCATTAACAAACATGCATTGTTTATTTCTCCTCTTGTCTTTTTCTTAGCCTCTTCCTCTATTATAATTTCTATTGTTTTTTCAAATGTTTTTCTTTTTATCCATGTCAATCTCCTAATCTATCAAGTTTATTCAGATTTTATACCTTCACTAATGTTGCTTTCGACATATTCCTTCCTATTCCTAAGTTATGCATGCAGTTTATTGTTTAGATCTTCTTATATTATGCTGAATATAAAGATCACCTAATCCAGAATTAGGTGTAGATAGTATTTCAAAGCTCTCTTCTGATTCGCTTCCTATTACATTATTAGATTCTACATACTCAAAATTATTGATTGGACTTGAAGATCTGCTTGAATATAGTGTTGGTGATGGGGTATTAGGTATGTTCAAATTTTCTTCTAAACGCTGATCCATACTTTCAAAACTATGATTTATATTAGAGAAATTTAAATATTGAGGAGAATATGTTCCTCCAGTTGCCCCAATCAGTGGGCTCGTAGGCCTGATTGAATATAGCGATTGTGATGGAGCACTAGGCCTTGAAGAACTAGATAGATTATTTTCTTTCCCTGTAATTCTACTCATCTTTTCCTGCATAGCTTGGATACAATCTTTAACTGGCTGCTCACTTTTTGTTGATACTTGATATAATTTTTTATTTGCTACTAATGCCGATACAAGATCAAAGTTGATTGATTGTATTTTAAAAGAACTAGCTTCTAATCTACCTCTAGATAAGTTTTGTGCATCTGGATTACTGACCACATCAATACGAGAGTGTGAGCTTTGCCCATCACACTGAAGATCATCTTGGAGATCATCCTCATCATCTATATCTGCAGAACCCCGCGAGATTAATTGCGGACTCACTGCTCCATCAGTATAAATTCTTTGTGGACTACTGGTTGGCACCAAATGCATAGTCATGGTTAAATAGCTTTTCTGGTCAGCTTGCTTAATTATTCCGCCGCAAACACCTGACATTGCTTGCTGATATGTAGATTCTGCTATCTCAATAACTTGAATAGTATCATCAGCTGCATATATATAATCACTATCTCTAAATGAAGACTTATAAAATATCATGTTGTGATGATATTCATCACGGCCTTCTTTAGTCATCTTATATACATAAGGTTCTTCAGTAGCTTCAAAAGCCATTCTGATAAAAAAGTTTTGAGTGTAATCAAAATTAAAAATGTGTTTTGGTGCTTTACATTCTAATTTTAATCTTGCATGTTCTTTTTGCTCTGAATGTGAATTAGCGTCTTGACGATCTTCTGCTAAAAAGATGTGACTGTAAACTTGAGGTTCACTATTGTTTGTGATTTTGCTTATTCTATGTCTCCTCTTGATTACTTCAAGATATTCTTGTAGAAAATGATCAAGCGTCTTAGTTACTCCATTTTCATCTCTAATCTTTATGTTAGATGAGTTATAATCTTCCTTTTTAGAAAGGCATGCTGGATGTACATGAGAAAAAAAGTTTTTATTAGTTCTATCTTTGTGATCATTGCCATTCCAATCTATCCCTAATCTATGATCATTATCTCCTAAATCCTCGTTTCTTTCTAATTGCACAGCTTTAAAACGAGACTGTTCAGGTTCTAATTTCGAATTTATCATTAGGGTAAGAAGTTCATAATTATACTTCTCACCTCGAGCTATTTCTGGGTTTATCATAGATTTAAGCAGCTCAAAGAAAGGCAATTTTTGCTTTTCTTGTGCAGTATAATCTAGTTGTGGCGGATTAGTTATCAATCCATTTATTCTTTCAATTTCTTTGTTTATATTATCTTTTATACTTGGTACAATATTTTCCAGCTCTTTGCGTTCTCGTATAATGCCATTATCTTTGTGAAAAATAGGAAATAGTATATTATTCTTTAAAAATGAAAAAAGATATCCATCTTTATTGGAATATAAATATAGCTCCCGATTTTCAAAAGCATCTTTAAAAAATTTAGGAACACCCTTGAGTAAAATATCCAATTTGGGATTGAGGATTTCTAATATTCCTTCGCGTTTTTGATTCTCTTTAAATCCTAAACTAACTGTGTAGTGGTATAGATCATATACTTTATAAACATCTAAATTATTATCTTTTTCCAATAATATCTTTGTTAATTTTTGTATATTACTAGATTGATTTTGCAGCTCGACCAAGTTAGACGCAAGCTTAATTCTTTCATCATTATTAATTTTAACCATTTCAGTCCCCCTACTTATAATTTTTAAAGAGTTATGTATTTATAAAAAACATTTTCAAGCTTAATTTTATAGTAAAATATTCTATAATGAGCATTTTATCGATATATGTATATCTTTCATAGGAAAAATATTATTCATTTCTCTTTGTTTTTTTCGTCAGATCAGAAAGAATTATCTATTATGATAGATCATAACATGAAAACTATTGTTGTTATTGCACCAGCTCAGACTTCGCTTGCACTGATAAAACATAAGATTAAAAAGAACTCTAGATTTATCATAAAGAAACAGAAATATCTATAATCACTCCTATTTAACAATACTGACTTTAGTGATAGTAAATATATATATCTTGGAAAAAGATATGCAGCCCATAGAGTTAAATCTTGCTTTGAGTCTGTAAAACTTTATCGTGGGGTAATATACGTCTACACTAAACATCCATTAAATAAGAAGAAGGTTAGAGTCTTGCTAAACACATGGTGCAAAGAGCGTACCCATATCAAACTTGCTCAAAGATTAAATGATTGCCTACTTAATTTTAATATTACTCAAGAAGCAAAATTATATCATATTAACTTAAAGATATTATATCTAAAAAACAAATTTTTTTATTACAATCCGCAAAACTATATTTTATTACTAAATATTGCATTGATAAAACTACCGACTTTCTTTGTTGATTACGTTGTATATTACGCATTATTTACTATTTCTAACGCACCTCAAAGCTATTGCATAGCTTATCAGTTACTGCAAAATATAATGCCTAAAAATGTAATATTAATGAGGAACTAATGGCCTTACTGCTAACCCGTCCTTTACTAGATTCTAAAAAAACAAAAAGCATACTAGAAAAATATGGTTATAAAGTACATATTGAACCAATGTTTAAAATAAAATACCTAGAAACTAAACTTGCACAAGATTTCGATGTTATAGTATCTACCAGTAGTAATAGCATTAGAGCTTTAAGTAAAATATCTCAGAAAAGAAATTACCCAATTATCACTGTTGGCAACAGTACCATGAAAATTGCAAAAGAGCTTGGATTTGCAAATGTAGCATCAGCAAACGGTAATGTAAGCGATTTAATATTGTATATTAAAGAACATTATTCACAAGATCTTAAATTTTTATATGTAAGAGGCAAAGAAATATCATTCAATCTCAAGAAAGCACTAACTGATAAAGGGATTACTGTAGAAGAAGCTATATTATACGAATCTATCGATAGAGAAAAACTGACAAAAAGATGTAAAGAATTTTTGTTAGCAGATCTTATAAGAGAAGCTCTCTTTTTTTCTGCTAGAACAGCAAAAATATTTTGTTCTTTAGTAGAAAAAAGTAATCTGCTTGATCATATTAGAAATACAACAGCATATAGTATGAGTGAGAAGATAACAGAAAACTTAGCTCATTATCGCTGGAAAAACATTATTACGTCTAACCAACCAACGCAGGAAAGTATGCTAAATTGTATTGTTAAATTCAAAAAAAGAACATTAGAACCCGTCTCCAAATTTACCAATCTAGTTTGAGGACAAGTTATTAGGTCAATTATATGTAAGCAAAATCTATAACGAAAGATTCTAGTATTGCTATGTAAGTTTTCACATACGCTTTTTTCTATATTAAAAAGATTTCCTACATTTTCAATTTTATCAAGGTGCCCAGTACCAGCAATTGGATGAACTCTGCCGCCTGAATTTAGGTATTGATCATTACTATCATTCAATTAAACTAAAGTTAAATTATTATTACTTGATATAGAAAAGATTATATTTGTAAGCTAATAATAAAACTTGAAATATATTGTAAATATAATATACTATATTTAACATAAATTAAATTGCTGGGGGAGAGATGATTGGGTATAACAAGAAATCTCCTGTAGAAGAGGAGTTTTTTAATGCAATCTTTAATAATGATATATTAAGAGTGAAGAGTATATTGGATTCAGGCTTTGATGTCAACACAACAGACAATCTTGGACGAACCCCTATCTACATAGCTGCTGCTGTAAATAGAAATATACCTATGATCGAAACATTATCTCACTTTAGACCGGATTGTGAAAAAAAGAGCAATTTAGGGCATACACCTCTATCAACAATCTTATCAGTTGGAGATAAACATATAAATAAAGTCCTAGTAATAGTGGAAATTCTGTTGAAATTAGGTGCAAAATTAACCACTTTTTGTAACGGAGGCCTTCCTCTTCATATAGCAATAGTAACAAGGCGTAATGTGAGTATAATAAGAACGTTACTTACAAAAGATACAGTTAACATAAAAGATGAGCACTGTGGATATACTCCCCTTCACCTAGCAATAGTGTATAATCAGACTAATACAGCTAAGATGTTAATAGAATATGAGTATACTGACGTTAATATGCGTGATAATATCGGTAATACCCCTTTGATTTCAGCAGCTAAAATGGATGATCAAAAAATATTATCTTTTTTGCTGAATCATGGAGCTAATATATACTTAAAAAATACCAATGAGGAAGACTTTTTAGCATGTGTAGTATCAAATGGTAGAATATATAACATGCTTAATAAGAATAATGAATTTAGAACTGCTTTAGAAAAAAGTAGTATTGAGTCTCAAAATAAACTAAGTATATTCTTATCCAAACCTGGCTCACCTCGTATTAAAACATTTAGAAAATTCAATAGTAGTCTACCGTATGTAGTTCCTGGTAAGTATACAAGGTATCAACATTTAAATTATGAGAATTTGCCCAATTATAATTCTTCTATGCTCCAAGTGGTGCAACATAAAAATGATGGGTTGAGTGCAGATCCTTCCAGAGTTCTTCTTAGTCCATTAGCAAATATAAGTAATGAATCGTTAGAACTGCCTAGACCAGGTATAGTTTCATCTAGATCCACTGTTTCTACTCCCGGCTCGTCCCGATGGAGTATATCGGCAAGTGTAGGTTCGTTTAGTGTAAATTCACCTAGTTCTAGCCTTTCTGAATCCTTTATGGGTCAGTTTGGATTTTCTGTTCGAGTATCAAGCACAAGCTCATCTGGGTCAGATAGGGTGCAAAACGCTAAAAGAAGAAAATTAGATGATAATGATCAGAACTTAGACCCTTCTCCCAACCTAGTTTGAAGACAAGTTACTAGATCAATTATATGTAAGCAAAATCTGTAACGAAAGATCCTGGTATTGCGTTAAGAGCAGTATTGCTATGTAAGTTTTCACATACGCTTTTTTCTATATTAAAAAGATTTCCTACATTTTCAATTTTATCAAGGTGCCCAGTACCAGCAATTGGATGGGCTCTACCTTCTAAATTAGCTAGACCTAAATAATATGGATATTTATCATTACTATCATTAAATAAAGCCAAAGTTAAATCATTTTTTAATTATATCTTCAAAACACTAATTTTATGTTAATATTTTAACTATCTTGGGCAGCAAAATAATGTAGCACAGCTTTCCTTATAGCAAGTCCAAATTCTACTTGTTTCAAAATAACTTTATTACTGTTTGCCAGCTGGTAGCTGATTTCCTTTCCTCTATTAACCGGACCTGGATGCATTATAATCATATCCTGTTTTGCGTATGACAACTTCTCTTCATCTAAGCCATATAAGTGAAAATATTCTTGCTCTGAAGGAATAAAAGCACCCTCTTTCATACGTTCTTTTTGAACTCTAAGCAGCATTAGAACATCGATATCTTTTATGCCTTCTTTTAGCGAATGATGTAATGACTTTACTTCAGGAAAATTGCTGTATATAAGAGTTAGCGGTCCAATTATGCTAATCTTTGCTCCTAATCTACTTAGCAACCTAATGTTTGACCTTGCAACTCTACTATGCAGAACATCACCGCATATCGCAACTTTTAAACCTTCTATTTTAGACTTAAAATGCTTTATTACTAAGTAATCAGCCAGAGCTTGCGTTGGATGTTCATAGCTACCATCACCAGCATTGATTATACTGCATTTTGTGCTTTTTGCCATAGTAGCCATAATACCACTACATCTATGTCTTACGATCATAAAATCTGGCTTCATTGCATTTAGTGTTCTTACTGTATCTACTATGGTTTCTCCTTTGCTTACCGAAGAAGAATCAACTGGAATGGTAATAACGTTTGCACCCAAATCTTTCGCAGCTATTTCAAAGGAAGAGAGAGTACGAGTTGAGCTTTCAAAAAACAAGTTAATAATTATTTTTTGCTTTAATATATTGCTTTTTTTACCATTTATGTACTCCCTTCCCAATTTCATTATTTCATCAATATCCTTTAAAGATAAGTCAGATATTTTAGTTAAACTTCTATGCACCACAGCTATTTAGGTAAATAGTAACTATTTTATGTTAAATAAAGACAATTGCTAGGGGTACTTTTTTATGAAAAAAAATAACAACGAGTATTCTTCAATTATTCATGAGCTATTAGCTCAGGGTCTGATATCACAAGATCAACTAGATATTGCTATAAGAATTCATGGAGAATTTCAAGATAAAACTTTGGAGAAGATTTTAGTTGAACTTGGATTTATTACTGAAAATACATTGAATAGTATTTTAGCTCCTTCAGATCTCAAAGATTTCGACCTTAAATCAGTTATAATTGATCCATATCTAATAAAACTAATTACGAAAGAAAAAGCTTTAGAGTACAAAGCTTTGCCAATTTTTGCCAAAGAAAATAATATATACATTGCTCTACCTGACGTAAATGATATAACAACATTAGATAAAATAAAACGCTGCTTACCTCAAGAATATAACAGAATTACACCAATCTATTCTTCAGAAGCTGAAATTATACAATTAATAGATCAATTTTATGGCTATGAAATGTCTATTAACAGTATATTACAAGAAATAGAGAGTGGTACTGATAAGAGAGAAGAGTTAGAATCTTATGAGAATCCCACAGTTAGGCTAGTTGATGCAATACTGATAGATGCGGTTAGAAAAAATGCCTCTGATATTCATCTTGAACCAGAGCAGATGTTTATTAGGCTCCGTTATCGTCTAGATGGTTATTTGCAACAGATATGTAGTTTTCATAAAGATTATTGGAACGCTATCTTAGTAAGAATTAAGATTTTATCTAACATTAACATAGTAAAAAACAGAACTCCACAAGATGGAAAAATAAGTTGTAATATGTTTGGACGTAATATAGATTTGCGTGTTTCAACTCAACCTACCGTACATGGGGAAAACGTTGTTTTACGTATACTAGATAGGAAACAAGCTCTTCTGTCAATAAATGAACTAGGGTTTAGTGAGTATAATCAAGATTTAATAACAAAGTTACTAAAAAAACCTGAAGGTGTAATCATTGTAACTGGACCTACAGGTAGCGGCAAAACCACAACTCTTTACTCACTGCTTAACCAAATAAACTCTACACAAATAAATATCATGACGATAGAGGATCCAGTTGAATACAGCTTACCTACGATCAGACAATCAAGCATGAGTGAAATTGATAATATGTCTTTTACTGATAGTATCCGCTCAATAACGAGGCAGGATCCAGATGTTATCCTTATTGGTGAGATAAGGGATCAACAAAGTGCAACTTCCGCACTGCGTGCATCAATCACAGGTCACAGAGTATTTACCACTTTACATGCAAGTGATTCAGTCAGTGCGGTATTTCGTTTAAGAGATATCGGTGTGCCAGTGTACATGCTGTCTGGATCAATTACATGCATAATTTCTCAACGTTTAATGCGCAGGTTATGCATAGATTGTAAGAAGCAGTATCCTGCAACAGATAAAGATTGCTCTATTTTAAATATCAGTAAACAAGAAAATATCTATTGCCACACTGGATGTGAAAAGTGCTTTGGTACTGGTTATAAGGGTCGTGTGGCTATATGCGAGGTTTTATCTTTCGATTTGAGTCTTGATGAACTAATTACATCTGGTGCTAGTTATAGGTCAGTTGTTCAATACATAGAACAAAAGGGCTTTGTTTCTATTTTGCATGATGCACAACAAAAAGTTCTAACTGGAATATCAGATATAGATGAATTAGTAAATGTGGTTGATGTAACTAAACTGCTTTAGTTTAAAATTTTCATTTTTGTTGACAAAACCTCACTATTTTAATTGGCTTAATGTTAATAAGAAGAATAAAATTATTTCTTTTAGTTCTACTAATAATGATTCCTACTTGCAGTAAAGTAATTATAATATTACAGAATCTGCTATAAATAGGAATCATTATAAAGTGATAGGAAAAACGAATAAATAAGGGGCAAGCAGAATTCTTTATGTATTAACAGGAAAGAGCTGCGAATAAGATGGGAAAAATAAATGATTTTAAGTTTTAGAGTGTTGAAACAAAACTGACTATTTTCTAAAACTATGTTTTATTATAGCCTTTAAGTGCAATTTACGTTGCATTTTTAGATAAATAATGCCTACTGCCAGGTTTTATAGGTGGGATTAGTTTTAATTTTTCAGGAATATTGTCGTCAGTATAGTTTTGTATATTTAGATCAAGTAATGAAATCACTGGAAAAGGCAAACAAGTTTCACTACTTCTGTCAATCAAAGCAGCTTCTGCTATGACTTCCCCTCCATATTCCTTTGCACATTCTGCAGTTTCTAAAGAAGATTTACCAGTGGTTATTACATCTTCCACTATTAATATCTTATCCCCCTTCTGTATTTCAAAACCACGACGCAAAGCAAATTTACCATCAATTCGCTCACAAAAAATAGAATTAATGCCAAGTTGCCTTCCTACTTCATACCCTACTACTATTCCACCTATTGCTGGTGATAAAATCAGATCTATCTCATCTAAGTTACTGATAGTAGCATGAATTTTATCAACTAACATTTTACAGACTTTAGTGGCTCGACTTGGCCTTTCAAAGAGTTTAGCGCATTGCACGTAAACGCTACTATGCAGTCCGGAAGATAAAATAAA
Organism: Candidatus Mesenet longicola; assembly: GCA_016860565.1. Classification (GTDB taxonomy): domain Bacteria; phylum Pseudomonadota; class Alphaproteobacteria; order Rickettsiales; family Anaplasmataceae; genus Mesenet; species Mesenet longicola. Next base: position 9,248 of record BNGT01000016.1, read on the forward strand.
ATGCCCTTCTAAAATTGCTCCACTTTCTATAAACTCTTGAATGATAGGACAGTTTTTTTTATTTAACACGTAATTAATAACACAGTTAATTTTATATTATACTCTTTTTAAGAAAAAAGCTCTAAACTATTTTCAATAGCAAATTCTTATTTATTTATATCTAAAGCAGCTGAGATTATTGCTTCCTGCTCTTTATTATGAATGCTTAAGTAACCGCATGCAGGAGATGAAGATGCAGGTCTTGCTATGCATTTAGGACGCTTTGCTCTATGACTGTTTATCTTAATTAATTCATCTTCTATTAAATGATTGATAAAAAACCAAGCTCCCATATTATGAGGTTCTTCCTGACACCATACTACTTCCGCGTTTTGGTATTTTTTCAATTCGCAAGCGAGCTGCTCAGCTGGAAAAGGATAAAATTGCTCAAGACGTATAATAGCTATGTCATTTATCTTTTTAGATTGACGCGCTTCTATTAAATCATAATATAATTTTCCGCTACATATTAAAAGCTTCCGTATTTTTGTATTTTCCACCATATTTACACTTGTTTCTGCAATGACTGATCTAAAGCTTCCTTCAAAATCAGATAGATTAGAAACTGCCATTTTATGACGCAAAAGCGACTTTGGTGTAAACACTATAAGAGGCTTACGGAAATCTCTATGTATTTGCCTACGCAAAGCATGAAAATAATTAGCTGGAGTTGAACAGTTTACAACTTGCATATTATCCTCTGCACATAATTGTAAAAATCTCTCTATTCTTGCTGAGCTATGTTCAGGACCTTGTCCTTCATAACCATGAGGCAAAAGCAAAACCAAACCGCTAGAGCGAAGCCATTTTGTTTCAGCAGATGAAATAAACTGATCAATAATAATTTGGGCACCATTAGCAAAATCACCAAATTGTCCTTCCCATAAAACAAGAACATTTGGACAGTCTAAACTATAACCGTAATCGAAACCCATAACCGCATATTCTGATAATGGACTATCTATTACTTCAAAATATGCCTGTTTTTCATCTATATTATTTAGAGGTATAAAAACTTCTTCTGTAACTTGATCTACAAGCTTAGCGTGGCGGTGGGAAAACGTTCCTCTACCACTGTCCTGTCCTGACAAACGTATTTTAATATTTTTAGATAATAGTGACCCAAATGCTAAAGCTTCAGCCGTTCCCCAATCAATGTTACAACCAGAATCTATAGCTGCAAATCTACTAGCAAGTATCTTTTTTATCTTACTGTTAATATTAAACGTACTGGGAATATTGCTATTGATCTTCTCTCCTATTTCCTTTAATTTTTCTATCGAAACTCCAGTGTCAGTCAAGTAATCAGTAAAATCACCAATTTGGGGTCTACGAAAACTTGACCAGTTACCAAAAAACCAATCAGCTTTACTAGGAGTATAATTTATTGAATTCCTTAAATTTTCATCTAGAACAGCAGAAAAACTATCACGCAAGTTATTGTGTTCTTCTTCACCTATGATTTTTTGCTCAATCAATTTTTGAGCATATAATTTTGCAGTAGTTTTATGCTCAGATATTAGTTTATACATTAAAGGCTGAGTAAACATCGGCTCATCACCTTCATTATGACCGTAACGGCGGTAGCAAACTAGATCAATCACTACATCTTTTTTAAATTTTTGCCTATACTCAAGAGCTAAGGAACAAGTGAATCTTACAGCTTCTGGATCATCACCATTAACATGAAAAATTGGTGCTTCGATAAACTTTGCTAAATCTGAGCAATAAAAAGTGAAACGTGCATCTTTGGGATTTGTAGTAAAACCTATTTGGTTGTTAACTATGATATGTATAGCACCGCCTATGTTATATCCAGAAATTTTACTCAATGATAAAGTTTCAGCAACAACTCCCTGTCCAGCAAAGGCGGCATCACCATGAATTAAAACTCCAAGAACCGATGATCTTTTATTATCATTTGCTAGATCTTGCTTTGCTCTTACCCTTCCCATAGTAATGGGATTTACTGCTTCTAAATGAGAGGGATTAGAGCATAGCGTTAAGTGCAAATTTTTTCCCTCTACAGACTTTCTATCACATGAATAACCTAAATGATATTTTACATCACCTGCTACTTCAAGACCTTCAGGATATGCAAGATTACCTTGAAACTCTGATATCATAGCAGAATATTTTTTGCCCATCAGTTTTGTTAAGACGTTCAAACGTCCTCGATGAGCCATGCCTAAAACTATCTCATTTATATTAAAAATAAAAGCATCATCTATAACTTGCTCAAGCCCAATTATAAGTGATTCTGCACCTTCAATAGAAAAACGTTTATATCCAGGGAACTTGGTATGTAAAAACTGCTCAAACATTTCAGTTTCAACTAAATGTTTGAGCATCGTCTTTCTATTATTTACATTTAAATTGCAGCGTTGATTTTCAATTTTATTTTGCAGCCATTCTTTTTCCTCAGAAGAGGAGATGTGCATAAATTCAAATCCAATACTTCTGCAGTAAATATTTTTTAGTGAAGTAATAGACTCTTGTGAAACATCTATTATACCAGTTAAGGGCAACTGAGCCTTAAGAGGATTAATACCTGCATAAAGATGGCCATTGCACCTGAAAAAATTGAGTAAATTAAATTTTGAATCTTCATTTTTCGTGTTAGCAATTATAGATTTGTCATTGGTAGTGAAATTTCCAGAAAAAACTGCCTTCCAATCTTCACTAATTGATTTATCACCAGATAAGTAGCGTTGATAAATTTCATCTACAAAAACTGCATTACTAATGAATAAATGAGAACTATTATTTGAATAATATTTAGACATTATATAATTATTGAAATTACATAAATTAATATACTCTTTTCCTAAACTTTTTGCTACCATTTTTAAAATAATGAGACATTTGCTCATTAAATAAACAAGCAGTCGCTGCTCCATGTCTTAAAGTAAAGACAGCACTAACTCTCTCAATGACAACATAATCATTTACTACACGAAAGTTTATTAATGATTCATATCCTTCATAATCAACTAAAAATATAGACGGCAAATCAGCGTTAATACTACTAAATTGTAAATAAGTAAATTTTCCATCATCGAATACCTTTAATGGAGCTATTGCTTGGCTGCCTCTACTATGAGCAATAGAGTAGTTAAAATTAAGTCCTTGCGCTACAACTGCAGGATCGCTTAAATCCGGAATAACCGTTTGGTTAGCTGGAATAATTACATCTTCACTTGAACCACTTGAAGATATGTTTCCCTCATTTGATGGGTAAACAAACCTAACTTCGTAAGCAAGTCTAGGATCATCTAGTCCTTTTGCTTCTTCTGCATGAAATTCAAAATGATACACTCTTTTATTAGTAATAATCGTTGCGTTAGTATCAGCATTATCTTCTATAGGCTTTATAAATAATCTATTACCCTCAGGATTAAGTTGCCAACCTGTTGAATCACCCATTGAAATAGTACCAATGCTTTCTCCCTCTTCAAAGAGAATACTAGATTGATACCCATAAAAGCCAATATATTCATGTATTGATTGATGGTTATAGCCCATCACCTTAATATGATCATTAGTAGCTATTGATCGTACTGCTTGCTTTGCTAATCCATAATCACTAAAAAGCATAGAAAAAATAAATAGTGACATGATAACTAAAGATTTATTCATATAAATAGATACCTTGCAAAAAAGGGATTTTAGCATTGATCAAACGGAATTGCAATTGCTCTAACCTAATTCAATAATTGTAAAAAAATATTTTAAGACATATAAAATATTTCTTAGTAAATAGTTATTTTAAGAATTTTTCTTCCTTATAATAGTAAAAAATAAGTTGAATTTATTATTAATAATACAATTAAATATTTATTTGAATACAACTTTATATATACTACTTGTATATATATTGTACATATAATATACATTTTTATATACATAAAGGACGTTTATATGTATACTTTACATGTTAAAAATTTGAAGCGTTAGATAAACATATAAATATTTTAGAATAAAGGAATTAGTATGAAGAAAATTTTAGTGCAAAAAATAAAAGAGATTATTGAAAAAGAGGGGTGGAACCAAACAAAAGCAGCCTTACTTTTAAACATTGATCAACCAAAAATTTCCCAAATAAAACATAACAAAACTCAAGGCTTTTCTCTTGAACGATTATTATCATTTTTAACTAAATTACATTTTGGAATGGATTTAGCTAAAACACATCACGAAATAGAATTATCCCCAAATGAAATAAAATTAGTAATAAATAACAATATAAACTTAAACAATAATAGCACTGAAGATTCTAATATAGATGGTTGTCATTGATACTAAAACAGCTTATAATGCAAACTAATTAATTTATCCTTGAAAATAATGGCTGATGTTATAATTGAAAAATGCTTATCTCATATTAATAATCGTTTTAAGCTAGTTGTTTTAGCAAGTCAAAGAGTTCACTGTCTTAATACAGGTGCTGAGCCTGTAATTACACATACAAAAAGTAAAAATACAACAATTGCTTTAAATGAGATAGCAAGTAATAAGCTAGATTGTCATACACTGTTTAATCTTGTAGTTAATAGGTGTAAAAAATCTATTGAAGCTACTATTGATATTAATAAAAAAAGTTTAGGTGAGTTCAGTGATAGCATAGAGAGAACAGATTCTTTTGATAATGAAGAATTAAGTGATCAGGAGGATAATTTAAACAATGACCAGGACCTCTTGTGTGAAGATGATATTAACATAGAGGATGAGCTAAATTTGTAACATTTTGTATGACAGATGATGACAAGTTTGATTTTTCATTATGGTACTCTATTATAAAAAATATAAGGCCCATTGCCAATAATAAAGTACTTCCTATCGAAAAAAAAATAGTAATTTTTAATTCACATAATAACATTAACTACAGTTTCAGTAATAAATTTGATTTTATAAAAGAAAAAAAATTAAAGCCATGTGATATTGACCATAATACAAGATTAAAAGTAATTAAAGGTAAATATCCTCTAGATGATCAATTAGATTTACATGGTTATAGCCTAGATAAAGCATATTCAATTTTACTTAGTTTTATTACAAAACATTATCATGTAAGTAGCAGATGCCTTTTGATCATTACTGGTTATGGAAATCAGATGAATACTGGATTGATAAAAAATAACTTTGCCAACTGGCTAAATAGTAATGAAATACAGCATATGATACTATACTATACAGAAGCAACAAAAATACATGGAGGAAAAGGAGCATTCTATGTGCTCCTTAGAAGAATTAGAGATAAATAAAAACTATTTTCTATCACCAAATAATCTCAGTAAACTTAGGAATATATTGATAAAGTTAAAATATAAACTAGTTGATCCCATTATGGCTAGTTTATTAGTTGCAATTTCTGAACCATCATTAAATTGATAATATAAATCTTTTATTCTTTGTGCATCATAAGCAGTCATCAGAGTAAACATTACTACTGTAATCAGTGAAATAGCAAATTGAAGGGGATGACTACCCAAAAACAGATTCACTAAAGAAGCAATAATAAGACCTATAACACCCATCATTAAAAATGACCCAAGCTTTGTTAAATCATGCTTTGTATTGTTACCATATAATGCCATTGCGCCAAACATTGCTGCTGTTATAAAAAATACTCTAGCTATGCTTTCAGCTGTGTACAGAACGAATATATAAGATAAAGATATACCCATCAATGCTGAAAAAGAAACAAATATAGTTATTATCGACTGAAAGCTAAGTGAATGCAGTTTATAAGACATAACAGATACTAATATAATTGGTAAAAACACAATAAGCCACTGCAAAGGAGTGCCGTATACTGCTGACATTATGGTCTGAGAAGAAGCAGTAAAAAACGCAACTATACCGGTAATGCCAAGAGCCATTGCCATATAATTATAAACCTTAACGAGATAGTTTCTTAGTCCTGCACTATAATATACACCCTGTGATCTAACATTTTGTTGATCCTTAACAAATGACATACATTAAACCTTCAAAAACATATTATCTGTTCAATATAACAATAAATACTTAATAATTCAATAAGAATATTAGTTAAGCTATACAGCTGGCGTAGCTTCTGCTCCACTACCTCTTGATGGATCAATTCGAACCCCCCTTACACATTCCGATTGCTCTTTTATAGCTTGTTTAGCGAGATTAATGTTCAACCCAAATCCCACTAAAAATATTGCTACACCTATTACCCCAAATATTAATCCAAGTGGTAAAGTATCCATTTTAAATCCTTTTCCTATATTGCCAGTATAGCTTATTGAATTAGTTACCTCAAGCGATAGTAGAACCTTCCTTATTAACATAAATAAACCACCAACAGTTATCAGTCCTGCTCCCATTAAAGCCTTTTTATCAGAAATTCCTTTATCTCCTTCCTCTTTAAGAAGTTGTTCCTTATCAGTACCTGCTTTTTTACCTGATTTATATTTATCGATTGCAATATATAAAAACATTAATGCAACACTAAAACATATGACGTTAGATACCGTATCAGAGATGCCTTGGAAATTCATAGCTGAGTTTTCAAGCCCAAATGATTTATTTACGTCTGAAATGACTCCCAAAATATTGAGTACTACTGCTAATTCTGTAATTACTATTACTAAAGATGCAAAAGCGTCTAAATAAACAGCACTTTTTTCAAGCTTATTATCTTGTATTGCTTCTTTATTTTCTTTACTTAACTCTTTCTCTTTTTTCCTTTGCTTATTATAAATGTAAATTAATGCAATTGAACAAGCTAAAGATGCTATACAAAAAACTAAAGCAGTAGTTTCAAGAACGTTTCCATAATATAATGTCTCCTCAGCTTTAAGATTTAATACCTCTGATTGTAAAATCGCAAAACCAGCCCATATGAGTGCAAATGCAAGTGAAGTCCCAACTACAATGTACCTTCTTTTTTGGTTCATTTGCATTAGATAAAGTATCTCTTGATTTAACTTTTTCTTTCTTTCTTCTCTCATATCTGCCCCCACAAATTGGCATATAATTATAAGATTAAACATCTTAACATTAAATTATATCTATTTTAGGTTAAATAGTCAATACTTTACTTAAGCTTATTATGAGTTTGATAAAACCCTTGTACAATATAGTTATAGCATGACCATATCGCAGTGATTGCTGCAACCCATAAACACACGCTTCCTATATATTTAATAGCTGAATAATTATTAATAATAAGCATTATCACAGCTATCATTTGAAAGAAAGTTTTAAACTTTCCAATCTTACTAACAGGTATTCTAATAGTCGAGTATTCCCTCAACCCTGATACTAAAATTTCCCTACAAACTATAATTATCGATGGTATTATAGTAAAATCATCTATTTTTTGTTTATAGATTAACATAATTATTGTAGAGATAACTATTAATTTATCAGCTATTGGATCAAATAATTTGCCAAATTCTGATTGTACATCCCATATACGCGCTAAATAGCCATCAAAAAAGTCAGTAATACATGCAAATAGAAATATTGATATTGTTATCCAACAAGTGTATTGGCTTTCAATATAAAAGCTAAAAATTATTATTGGCATTGCCAAAACACGAGAGATTGTGAGGAAGTTAGGTAGTTTTTGTTTAAAGTAATTCCACATTATCATCATAATACTTTTAAGTGGGCAATATATCATCATATAAATGAACGTGATTAATCACAAATACTTTCTATTCTTTGTAACAAATTCAAAAAATAACTTGAGCTCAAATTTTTAAACCTATACTTCAATATTGAAGCTTTAATATGGAAAAAATTGCTACTTCAAATACTCCAATAATAGAGCAAAAAATAGATAGAAATTTTTTAGTTAAAACATGCTTTAAAACCTTTTGCAATACTACTCATAATAGCAAAATATGCTTCTTTGCCTGGAGTAATATTATTACCAATTGGATCGAGTATCTTAATCTCAATACCATTTGTAAAAGTGCTACTTCTTACATATTGCTCTTGTGGTTCAGAGAATATACATTTTATATTATTTTCTTTTGTTATTCTTTTTATTTTGTTGATAGTGCTAATTTTTATCGATGCTTCATCTCCTAAAGGGAGAATTCCACTTGGTGCTGACAAATTAAAATATTTTTCAAAATATTGATATGCATCATGCACTACAATATACAGTTGATCTTTTAAGCTACTTAGCTCTCTTTTGATCTCTTGTGCATTTCTTTCAATCCTTTCTATGGTTTCTTCAGCATTCTTTCTATAAATCCAAGAATTCGCTTTATCAAGCTCACCAAGTACTAAACTAATATGATTAACCATTATTTTCGCATTTTCTGGACTTAGCCAAACATGAAAATCTTTTACATTTTTAGTATGCCTGCAGGTCGATCTTAATGGTAGAAGATCTACTTTTTGTGAGAGTGCAACTAGTGTCTTTCGCCTAATATTTTTTATAAATGTTTCCAGCTGATCAGAAACATAAAATATAACATCGCTATGCTCTAATTTATTTGCATTTGAAGGTTTTAACATATAATCATGTATTGACACTACATCATCAATTAATAATTCTGGTTCTAAAACTCCATATGTGACAGAGGCAACAAGCGAATGTATTGGTTTTATCGTTGCAATAATTTTAGGAGGATGAGAGTTAGCGTTTGATTGTATTAAAACAAGTAATAAAAAGAGAAAGACATGTTTCATAACAGCTTAAGTAGTATAGATAGTTCAATTTGTGTAGATGATTATATTCTAATTGTAAAGGGTCTATCTTTTGCATATAGAAACAAACAAGTAATAAGAAATATTGATATGTTAATCAAGAGAGGTGAGATTTTTACCATACTTGGCCCTAATGGAGGTGGTAAAACTTCTCTAGTGCGGATATTAGTAGGAATACATAAAAATTATACTGGTAGCATTGAGTACATGAACAATATTGTAGTTAGTTACCTCCCACAGAGTTTTGTAATTAACAACCTAATGCCAATGACAGCTGAATATTTTCTGCTACATAGTGTGCTCAGAAAGAAAGTGAGTATTGATGATATCATTAAAGATGTCAATATTAAAAATATATTAGATCAGCAGTTATCAGAACTTTCTGCAGGGCAAATGCAGCTTGTACTACTAGCACGTTGTTTGATGTCCAGTCCTGATTTGATAATTCTAGATGAACCTGTTAGCTTTATGGACGTTAATGCAAAAGTAAAATTTTACGATTTAATTTCTAAATTGGTTAAAAAAAGATCAATATCCATCATAATGACATCTCATGATTTACGTTTTGCTCTGCGTTATTCTGACAATGTAATGTGCGTAAATTGCTTTGTTTACTGCCAAGGAGTGCCAAGTGAAGTTGAAAAAGATAGAAATTTTGTCACGATATTTCGTGGTTATTTTGAAACATGATCAGAAGTATTATTCGTTTTGCAAGTATATTGATAATTCTAATTCGCTATAATCTGCTTTTTTGTTCATATACAAACAGATCAATCCGAAACACAATCAAAGGCAATAGAATAAAGACAGCTCTGCAAAAACTTGGTCCAATTTTTATTAAATTTGGGCAATCACTCTCTGCACGAATTGATATCTTAGGTGAAGATATAACGAATAGTCTGTTGTCTTTATGTGACAAATTGCCACCTTTTTCTTATAAAAAAATTGTTCAAATTATTGAAAGTGAATTTAATTGTTCAATTGATAGCTTGTTCTTAGATTTTTCCGAAGAACCAGTTGCAGCAGCATCGATTGCACAGGTTCATAAAGCTGTGACGAAAGATGGCAAGCTTGTAGCTGTGAAAGTTTTAAGACCCAACATTGAAAAAACATTCTCACGCGATATAAAAATGCTAATGTGGCTTGCAAGTTTGATCCAAAAAATTAGCAAAAAATCACACCGCTTTAAACCTATGGAACTAGTGAAAACATTTTCCGAAATCTGTCGATTAGAGCTGGATTTACGTTTTGAAGCAGCAAATGCCTCAGAGCTTAAAGAAAATATGTGTAGTGATGAGGAAGTTTATATTCCTAAAGTAGATTGGAGTAGAACCTCAAGACATGTTTTAACTTTAGAGTGGATAGATGCAACTCCAATATATGAAATTCACAAATTAAATGACTGCAAACAAGTTGCAGAAAATCTCATAACTTTGTTTTGCAATCAGGTATATAGGGATTGTTTTTTTCATGCGGATATGCACCCCGGCAATTTAATGGTCACTGAAAATAATAAAATTGTTATGGTAGATTTTGGCATAATGGGAAGAATAGATCGTAGTACTTCAATGTATGTTGCAGAAATCATCAAAGGTTTTGTCAAGCGAGATTACAGCCACGTAGCAAAAATCCATTTTCAAGCTGGCTATGTTTCAGAAAAGTATAGTAATTTTATTACAGCTTGCAGAGCAATAGGGGAACCCATTGTTGGCAGAGAAATAGAAAATATTTCATTCGCCAATTTACTCACACAACTATTTAAAATTACCGCTGACTTTAATATGGATGTACAACTTGAACTCCTATTGCTGCAAAAAACTATGATTTTAGTGGAAGGTATATGCCGTAGGTTACATCCAAGTATTAATGTTTGGCAAGTGGTTCAGCTTTGGATAGAGAAACAAGAAAATCAAAGAAACAGATGTATTGAAAAAATGAAAGAATCTTGTTTGGTAAAAACTATACAAGAAGTACCACAGCTTATGAAAAAATTAAATAGAATAGCTGATAATATAATTGAGCAGCAGAATAACTCACATGCAAGGAGTAGTAAAACTTATCTGTTTTTACTGCTTATAATTATAGCTTTTATTATTTTGCGTCTGGGATTTTTTATATATTGAAAAATAAGTAAATTTTTAATATAAAATTTAAGCTATGTTAAATTTACATTTATCCAATTGATTAAACCGAACAAAAAGCTAGGCCAGAATTTCATCTTATCAAGCGATGTTACAGATAAAATAGCTGCACTTGCTGGTGATTTAAGTGAGTTTAATGTAATTGAAGTCGGTCCTGGATTTGGCTCTCTTACAAGATCCATACTAGAATGCAACCCCAAGTACCTTTTATCTATAGAAAAAGATGAATCATTAATTTCAAAGCACAGCAGCTTAATTGAAAATTATGATGGTAAGTATCAGATTTTAAACGCTGATGCCCTGCACGTTAAAGAACAAGAGCTGATAGATAAACCAGTTAAGGTTATTGCCAATCTACCTTACAATGTTTCAGTGGTTTTGCTGCTTAAATGGTTAGAAGATATAAATTTCTTTACTAGTTTGACTTTAATGTTTCAGAAAGAAGTAGCTGATCGTATTGTTGCTGTTCCTAACTCCAAATCATATGGCAGGCTCTCAATACTTACTCAACTATTTTGTGACGTTAAAAAAGAATTTGATCTAAAACCCGAAGCATTTTTTCCTAAGCCAAAGGTAGATTCTTCTATTGTAACAATAACACCCCTTCCTGCCCCTAGATTCTCAGTTGATATTTGCACTCTTAAAAAAGTAATGAATACTGTGTTTAGCAAAAGGCGAAAAATGCTCAGCAGTAGCTTAAAAGAAATATCTCATAATACAGATGCCCTCTTAAACGCAGCAGAAATTGAAGGCAATAAGCGCCCAGAAGACCTAAGCATTGAGCAATTTTGCAAACTTGCAAATGCACTCCATATACAATAAGTTACATTGACTTACCATTATTTTTTTGCTGCCCTGATATTTCTCTTTTTTGTGAAACTTGCTGCGTAAATTTTCCTTCAGGATTGTTGTTTATGTCATGTTTAGATTCATGATTTAGCTTTGTTCCATCTACTCTGGATGTTTCATGTTGGTCTATGTGCTCTTGCATACGTGGATCAAGTGGAATAATAGGCATATTATAAATAGGTTTTATTCTAGAAGATTTAGGAAGAGGAGCAGATTGATTTACTTCAGATGCGTTGCTAACAAGCTTTTGTACACTATCGGTAAGAGGAATTCTAGCTGCTTTATTGCCCACAGCTTTTTCAGCATCTGGCTTAGCCTGCTGTTCTGATTTTCCTTCAAATTCCTTTATCATTTCATATTGAGCATTAAGTAGAAAATTGTCCTTTAATTTTTGTGATATTTCTTTGTTACTCATTCCTTCAGTATTAATTCCAGCTTTTTCCAAGCCCTTTTTAAACTGTTCCTTGACTACTGTTAAATCATCTTTTTTTTGTGATTCTTTAAGTTTAATAGAATTATTAGTTAACTCAGCCTGTTGACCCACTTCTTTTTTAGGTTGTTTGCTATCTAGGCCATTAAGTTCCTCAAATAACTTTGAATATTCATTAACAATTTTGGTTATCTCACCTTTGATTTTACTACGTTCATCTTCATCTCCAGTTCTTTGAAGCTTTGAATCAAGATCATTAATTTTAGCTGTTTTAATTTTCAGTACATTCTCCATCAAGCCTTTTAACTCACTTTCAAGATGTGTTATAACTTTGCTAACTGTCTCATTTCTAGTTATGTCTCCCTCTCTGCCTTCTCTTCCAGTTTTAATTTTCTCTAATTTTTCTTTTATCTGCTCTATTTGCTCATCAAGATTCAAGGATTTGGTGTTGTTATTCTTAGTTTGTTCTTGAGATTGATTGTTATTATAATCTACTGTTATATTTTCTTTCCCATCTATATTATCAGCTTTAAGTTCTGATTTTAATATATCCCTTGCGTCTCTCAATTTTACTAGCCGCTTTTCAGCTAGACCAGGAAAAAAGATATCGAATAATTTACTAAGTAAACTTCCAGTTAATCCTCTAAATTGCTTCTCCACTAGTTCTTCTTTTCCCTTCTCATCAAGTTCATAAAATTTTTCTTTTTCAATTCCAAGGCGTGTATAGTGGTCTGTAGCCATAATGCTATTTATTAATTAATTTACAAATTATACTTATTTTATATTAAAATAATGTTAATTTATTAATAAATATAACATTATATATTACTTAATAAAAGTATTATCAACAACAATCATATTATCTCTTCCTGGACTTGTTGAGATCAAACTTATTCTTTTTTCTAGGAGCTCCTCTATTCTCTCAATATACTTCCTAGCATTGGTTGGTAGGCCTGCTAAAGTCAATTGATCGCTTGTTTTTTCCTTCCACCCTGGCAATTCTTCATATACTGGTTCTAGTTCTTGCTGCATTGAGGAAAGTGTAGGCAGATAATCATAACTTCTATTATTAAGTTTATAGCCAGTGCAAATCTTAATTGCATCAAAGTCATCGAGAATATCTAACTTAGTTAGAGCAATACTCGATATTCCAGCAAGAGAGATAGCTTGTTTAGCTAAAATTGCATCAAACCAGCCACAGCGCCTTTCTCTACCACTCACTGTACCTACTTCCTTACCTATATTAAATAACGACTTGCCTATCTCATTTTTTTGTTCAGTTGGAAATGGTCCATTCCCTACTCTTGTTGTATAAGCTTTTATAACTCCAAGTATATGCAAATCTTTGCAATATACGCCAGAGCCTACTGCTGCATAAGGAGCAACGGTATTGCTAGAGGTAACAAAAGGATATGTGCCGTGATCGATATCTAGCAATATTCCTTGTGCACCTTCAAAAATAATTTTTTTATCTGGCTTTAACTTATCTAATATTTGCCAAGTTGCTCGTGAATATGGCAATATTCTTTGAGAAATATTTTCCAACTCATTCATAACTTCTTCATGCACTAGGGGTTGAAGCCCCGCACCCTTTCTTAAAGTATTGTGATACTGCAGTAAAATACTAACTTTTTCTCGAAGCGTATTATGATCTTGCAGGTCACATAGACGAATAGCCCTTCGCCCTATTTTATCTTCATAGCATGGCCCTATTCCTTTATTTGTCGTATCAATTTTTTGTTGTTTACGTAAATTTTCAAACAATTCCTCCTTTTGTTTATGTAAATTCAATATCAAGGGACAGTTCTCAGATATAAGTAGATTATGCGGATCTATATTTACGCCTTTAAGGTTTTCTATCTCCATAATCAGCGCACTAGCATCTAACGCTACACCATTACCTATAATAGATAATTTATCACTTCTTAGCACTGAAGAGGGAAGGAGATTAAGCTTATAAGTAGCGTTGCCAATTACTATGGTGTGTCCAGCGTTATTTCCTCCTTGAAAACGTAGAGCAACATCTGCTTTGTCACAGAGCCAGTCGACTATTTTGCCTTTCCCTTCATCACCCCACTGCATACCTACAACTGTTATGTGTTTTATCATTTAGCGTCTTAATATAAAAGTTATAGTTAACAATATAGGTTGGCAATGTCAATTCTCTTAAATTAATTAAGAAAGTGTTTATTTTATTCTAAAAATGACATATATTAAATAACTTTATAAATATGGGGGAATTTGCCAATGCTAACTCGTTTATTTAAGAAGATTAAAATCCTTTATTTTAAAATTTTAATATTCTTTGGATGGGACTATCAAACTAAAATAGTTAAAATGCTAATGGAGAAACCTCCTAGAAAAGAGTCATTTAGATATCTAATTGAAGCACTGTCACAGAAACACTTATCTAGGTTGTTAGAATTAGAAATCGATGGGTGTGGGGGTATTTTTCATTTAATAGCAATATATGGTGGTAATTCCGATATACTGTCAATTCTTATAGAAAAAATACCACAAAGAACATTATTTAAGCTCTTACAAGAGCGGGAAGAGAATAGCTATACACCTTTTCAGCTTGCTGCATTATTCAACTTAGAAATGGTGTTACCCTTAATAAAAAAGATGTCATCAGATCAGCTGCATACCCTTTTAACTATAGGACGTTCATATCAGTCTACACCCATAAATGATATCATATTACAACATGAAAAAAGCAGAACAGAAATCAGCAAAAATGTAGTAAATGCTCTTGTAGAAAAGTTATCAGACAGTCAGTTTTTTAGCTTGATCTCTACTCAACTTAAATTCATAAAAGTTTGTAACGAGGGTACAGATAATTTGATTTTGACAGTAAAAGTTATTCCAGAAACAAGTAGACTGAGCAATCATTCACAATTACACACAATAAATGAATTTAAAAAACAGATGCTTAAGCAGCTTTGCTCTCATCTGCATCATGGTGAAGATCATTCTTTTCCACATATTGAACTATATGATAATAGTTCCTTATTGAGAATCTTTTTGGTGCATGTGAAGAGTGAGGAGTTATATCAAATGAAAGATTACGATGATTTTATCTCATCAAAAGGTTTATTGCCCATGATATTAAAATATAACAGATTAGAGTTTGATTCTTTACATGCAGTTTCACGAGCAAAATATTTTGAACTTATAAATATAGAAAAATGTTATGGATATACGTTTTATCAGATTGCATCATCTGACGAGTTCACAATGCTAGGTTCTATAAAGAAATTGCCTAAAGGAGTGTATAAGTACAGTGGGCAGCAATGCATAAATGATGCTGAATTCCTTTCGAGTTCTGCTGCAGATAGAGAAGTAGTTGAAGAAAATTTACATTCATTAGTTGCTAGTAATACTTGTAAAATAGATCTTTTCGTCCTTACCAATATGTTTATGCAATTAATTAGTAGCAAAAGAGTATACAAGGAGCAGATATTTGTTAATGGGAATTGGATGGAGAATAGGGCGCTGGTAAACGTAGGAGAAGTATCAACAAATGAAATAGTAGAAGAAGGTAAGAAAATATATACAGGTGGTAAAGAACTAATTAAATATAAAAATAGAATGTATGAATGCCAAGAAATTCCATGCTTGGGTACAGAAACAATAGAGCTATTAATAGATCAGGGCTTATTTCTTTCCTATATTAAGACTTTATCTAATCCCTATTTGCAATCAGTAAATCTAAGTAATCAAGAATACTATGAGCGAAGCAAAGAATTAGCAAAACAGTTCGTTCGCGATGCTAATCGTTTAGTTATTTTTAGAAATTGTGCTACTGATATATTATGTGGAATATTTCATGGAGGCGTGAATGGGCAAGCATTGGAGTTGTTAATAAGCAATAACTGGTACTTCATCTACGTTAAAGTGATTAATAACCTTGATTTAGGGCTTGACCCTGTTGTGAAGAAAGATCTTATTGAGTCTCTTATTAAAAATTACGATTATATTGTAACTGCTACTGATGCTGGTTTATCATTATATGATAAGCTTTTGGTTTTCTTTGAAGATAGAATAAACATTCCATCAAGGCCATCATCAATTTGCAATGATGCTTTTAACAGTGTAGTTCATGAGTGCATTGACATAATAGAAGATGAACAATCAAAAGTAAAGAAACAGTTAAAAAGAAAATCAAAACCTTGTAGAGCTCATGAGGAGAAGCTAGTTTGGAGTATTATTGATAATGTTAACAGAGTTAGTTGTATTATAGAAAGCTGTTCAAATTTATTCAATACTTCTTGTGGCTCAGAAGAAGTTACTAAAAAAATAATACAAGCTTTTTTAGAAGAATTGAGATTGCATGTAAATGATGATACATACGGTTATAAAGTGATGGAAGAGTTGTGTATCTATCATAAAATAGAAGCTTCAATTTGTAAGGAAAGAAAAGCAAGTGACTCACAATTAATGAAATACATAGTTACTTACTGTCAAGTATACAATGACTTCCAAAACTCATGTCATGAGATTATACATCAAATATTTGATCAAATTTGTAAACAATCTAAAAGAGGGCAGTCTGTTAATTTCGCATTAGAAGATTCATCCACTTCGGCTCTATTGCAAAAAGCACAGGAACGTATTCGTTAAATGTGATCAGAAAAAATATTGTTGCAGTGCCTATTAGAAGTGATAGCATTAAGGAAAAGCTAAAAAATAAAAATGGAAGTCTATTACGCATTTGATGATATTTTACTTGTACCAGCTGAATCTTGTGTTTTACCTGTGTCAGCAGATGTTACAACATATTTAACAAACAATATAAAGCTGAATATTCCCCTTATCTCAGCTGCTATGGATACCGTAACTGAAGCTAAGCTTGCAATAGCTATTGCTCAGCACGGCGGAATTGGATCTGTTCATAAAAATTTATCTATAGAAAAACAAATAGCTGAAGTAAAAAAAGTCAAGAAATATGAAAGCTGGATAGTATATAACCCCATTACTATATCTCCAGATATAACTATATCTAAAGCTTTATCGATAATGAGTAAATATAATTATTCTGGCATGCCAGTTGTTACTGGTATCAGTAATAAGCTAATTGGTATTTTAACAAACAGAGATGTAAGATTCATCGAAGACAAAGAGCGAAAAGTCTACGAAGTTATGACGAAAAAAGACAAATTAGTCACAGTGCAAAGGGGAATAAAACGCAGCGAGGCTATGAAGCTTTTAAATCAATATAAGATAGAGAAACTTTTAGTTGTTGAGGATGGTTTTAGGTGTATAGGCTTAATTACAGTTAAAGATATAGAAAAATATGACAAGTATCCTAATTCTTGTAAAGACGAAAGTGGTCGGTTGAGAGTTGCAGCAGCTATTGGTGCTGGAGAGATGGAAAGATGTGAAGCGCT
Organism: Candidatus Mesenet longicola; assembly: GCA_016860565.1. Classification (GTDB taxonomy): domain Bacteria; phylum Pseudomonadota; class Alphaproteobacteria; order Rickettsiales; family Anaplasmataceae; genus Mesenet; species Mesenet longicola. Next base: position 26,797 of record BNGT01000016.1, read on the forward strand.
GATTGATGAAGAAGTTGATGTGCTTATTGTTGATACGGCTCATGGACACTCCGCAAAAGTTATAGATACTATAAAGGATATTAGGGAAAGATATCCAGCGGCGCAAATTATAGGTGGTAATATAGCAACAGCTAAGGCAGCACAAGCATTAATTGATGCAGGGGTTGATGCAGTCAAAGTCGGTATAGGGCCTGGCTCTATATGTACAACGAGAATTGTGACTGGAGTTGGTGTACCACAGTTTTCAGCCATTATGAATGTAGCAAAAAGTTGTAGAGGTAAGAATGTTAGAGTTATTGCTGATGGAGGCATCAAATATTCCGGAGATATAGCAAAAGCCATAGCTGCTGGTGCAGATGCTGTTATGATAGGCTCTATATTTGCTGGCACGGAGGAAAGCCCTGGTGAAGTTATAATATATAAAGGAAGAGCGTATAAAGCATACCGTGGTATGGGTTCAATTAGTGCTATGGAAAAAGGATCAGCAGATCGTTATTTTCAAAATCTGCAAGAGAAGCTTGTTCCAGAAGGAATAGAAGGTAGGGTACCGCTTAAAGGACAGGTAGCAGGAATTATACACCAACTAATTGGCGGGCTTAAATCTGCTATGGGTTATACTGGAAATGAAAATATAAGAAAAATGAAGGAAAATTGCAAATTTGCTGTTATAACGTCAGCAGGGCTTAGGGAAAGCCATACTCACGATGTAATTGTCACTCAAGAAGCTCCAAATTACGCCTGCACAATCGAAGAATAGTTCTTTTTACTAGAATTTCTAACAAAATTTTCAATTTAAAATTGACAATCGATAGTTATTTTATTATCCATACTTTCTAGTATTAATAGAAGTTATAGAATAATTTCTAGTAATGCAATTTTATTCGATTGATTGGAGTGTACTATATGCCAGGAAATAACACATTAAGTGAACAATATGATGATTTTCTTGACAATCATGTTAAAAAAGATTTTGAAAGAATTGTTCAAGGTAAGAGTCTTAAAGTAAAATATATAGAAAACTTTTATGGCGATGCTCTTGATAGTAGTGCTTTGTCTTTTAGTGTTGTAGGTACTAAAAATAGGCTGGAGTTATATGATAATAGGCATCGTTGTTATACATCCATAGCTTGGGATCAATCATTGAAGCCTATTGATTTTTATAGTAATAATGCTCAAAGTAGATTCTGTAAATTTATAGTACAACAATTTCTTTCTGAGGGTCATTCAACAGAGAAAATTGAGAATCAAGATGACCAAAAAATAACACAATTTTCTAGTATAGCTCTTCTCATAATAGTCAGAATAAAAAAGCAGAATCAACAGCTTGACGGAAAGACTTAAAAATAGGGATATTTTTTCTAGCTCTGTTCTTTATAGCAAACCACTGATGCTCAATTTTGTTAAAGTCTGGAGAATATGGAGGAAGATAAAGAATTTCAGCACCAACTCCTTTAGCAAGATTATCTATTTTTTTAGATTTATGAAAAGTAGCGTTATCAAGAATTACAGTTTGGCCAGACCTTAAAATTGGAGTTAAAAACTGCTCAAACCAAGCCTCGAAAACATCCTTATTGCAATATCC
>BNGT01000017.1 GCA_016860565.1 Candidatus Mesenet longicola
CGCTTCCAGGCTTTTTTGACTGAAAATCTCCCGTTTCCTTACGTCTTTTCTGCCACTCATATAGAGTCGTTTTTCCAATTTTAAATCTCTCGGCAACATTTGCTCTACTTTCTCCTTCATCCAATGCTTCCATTGCTTTTTTCCTTAAGTCGTAACTATACGCTGCTGGCATACAAACCCCACTACCATAAATCCATATCTTAACTTGTTTGGATTATTATGAGAAGAGCTATACTTTATGATTATAATTTCAATGATTAAAAATCTCCTATTTCTTTTCTCCTTTGCTGCCATTTATACAAAATTCTATCCTAAACCTTTGGCCTTATTGTCTAAATCCTTATCTTACCTCATTCGGATCTTTAAGGGTAGGGCTATAGTTATAATTATCTCTACAAAAAACAAAATTTACTTTGCAGAATTTTGCGTTTAAATAATCTTATTTATAGAATTAAATGCAGAGAGTTTCAGTTTTTGGTTCAACAGGCTGTATTGGACAAAAGACCGTGCAGCTTTTGCTAAAAAATCCAAACAAATATAAAGTAGAAGTTTTAACTGCAAATTCAAATTTTGAATTACTCGCAAGGCAGGCACGTTTAGTAAATGCAAAAAATGTTGTTATTGCTGATAAGAGATTTTTTAGAGATTTAAAAGAATCTTTGTTTGGCACAGGCATTAACGTTAAAGCAGGTAGTGAAGGACTTGCGGCCGCAGCTTCTATCCCTATAGACCGAGCAATTATTGCCATTGTTGGCATTGCTGGACTTATGCCAACAATGAAAATCATAGAATCTAAAACAAAGATTATAGCTTTAGCAAATAAAGAAAGCATCATATGTGGTGGGGAGTTGATGCTAAGAAAGGCAAAGGAGCATAAGGTAAAAATTATTCCCATAGACTCAGAGCATAATGCCATCTTTCAGATTTTCCATAGCAGTTATAACCTTGATAAAATTGTGCTCACAGCTTCCGGTGGTCCATTTTTACATTTAACTTACGAACAAATGAAAAATGTAACATTACGTGATGCAATGAGTCACCCTATCTGGAAAATGGGGGAAAAAAATTCAATTGACAGTGCAACTATGATGAACAAAGCTTTAGAATTAATTGAAGCTCAGAATTTATTTGCAGTTGGTCCAAGTAAGTTGGATGTTGTTATACATCCAGAATCAATAGTACATGGCGTAGTATCCTATAAAGATGGATCTAATTTAGCAGTACTCGCATGTCCCGATATGGATATCCCTATATCTTATGCGTTGTCTTGGCCTAGAAGGTCAAGTATAATAAATAAACAGCTGGATTTAACTAAGCAAAAATTAACATTTTTTGAACCTAATTATAATCAATTCCCTGCTTTAAAATTAGCTATGGAAGTATTGCGTTCTAACACACCACATGCAAATAGCATAATACTAAATGCTGCAAATGAAGTTGCTACAGGTGCATTTGTAGAGTCAAAAATAGGTTTTTTAGATATTGCAAAAATAGTACAAGAAATACTTGCAGCAACAAAAGTTACAGCTGGTTCTTTTGATTCTCTCGATAATATTATTGATCTTGATTCTAACAGTCGAATTTTAGCAGAAAGATTAATTAATTCTAATTATGTTTCTACCAGATGTACAGTAGCACTATAGATTCATATTGTGTTGATTACGTCCGTCAAAATGATAGAGATCGTTTTATTTGTGCATTGTTCTCTAAAGGAGATGTAAGATATTACTTCTTAGTCTTATCTGCATTTAACATAGAGATCAGCGATATATTGTATAGCAGTACCGAAGTTATGACTGCTCTTGTGCGCATTAAATGGTGGCGTGAAAAGATTGAGATGATCTACAGTAACAAGCTTACAGATGCTGATAAGATTACAAAAGAATTAGAAGTAGTGATAAAATCCACTAACATTCCAGAAATCTTATTTTATCAATATCTTGATGGTTATGAGGAAGCAGTTTGTAGGGATGAATATTTAAATATTGAGGAGCTTGAGGATAATGCAGCAAAAACTACAGTAAATCTGATTAAGATGATTCTTACTACTGCAGATATTAAGGATTGTGATAGTGATTTAGGCCAAACAATCTATCATTCCGGTATTGCTTGGAGTTTAATGAATAATTTGCGTAATGAAAGATGTTTAAACAGCAGAGGTAGAACCTTTTTGCCTAAAGAGCTTTTACAAAGTGCAGGGATAGAAAATGTACTATCTTCTAAAAACAATTTAGCTCTTAAGGGAGTAGTGGAACATATGGTGAAGGTAACACAAAGTCACATAGATAAGGTTAAAATGCTAATAAGGAATATACCAAGAGAAATTATCAGCATAGCTTTAATGCCCATCCTTGCAGAATTTTATCTAAAACGCATTTGTAGAAGAAAATTTGATATTATAAATAAAGAAGTTGGAACAATTTCACCAATGATGCAGATAAAGCTTTTACTATATAAGACAAAAATATGCTGTTTATAGCGATTGCAAAAGAACCTAAAAGATTAGATTCTTAATTTCAATTATTTTAAAATATAGTAAAATGTTAACTTTCAGTAAGTCTGATGATAAATGAGTTTGAAATAGAACCGCTACTGGCAAATAAAGTACCAAAACAAACCAAAATTGTAGTGGCAATGTCTGGAGGAGTTGATAGTAGCACAGCTGCCGTACTACTTCATAATTTGGGCTATCAAGTTATTGGTGTCACCCTTGAACTCTATAGTAGTAACAATAGTGCTCGCAAGGGTGCTTGTTGTGCCGGACAAGATATTTATGATGCAAAGCGTGTTGCTGAGACTGCTGGTTTCCCTCATTATGTATTAAACTACAAAGAGATATTTCAAAAAGAAGTTATAGATGATTTTATTGAAAACTATACTCGTGGAGAAACACCAATTCCATGTGTAAAATGTAATCAGACTGTCAAATTTCGTGATTTGCTTAAGGTGGCACAAAATTTAGAAGCTGATGCATTAGTCACGGGACACTATATTAGAAGAATAGAAAAGGATGGAGAAGCACAACTATATTCTGGTTTAGATAAGAGTAAAGATCAAAGCTATTTTTTATTTGCAACAACAATTAAGCAACTAAAATTTTTGCGTTTTCCTCTTGGTGCTTTTCATAAGAATAAAGTGAGAGAACTTGCAGAATATTTTAATTTAAAAATTGCTCAAAAGCCTGATAGCCAAGATATATGTTTTGTTGCTGATAAATATGCCAGCACTATTGCTAAACTGAAGCCTGAGTCTTTAGTAAAAGGTAAAATTGTGCACGTGAATGGTCAAGTCTTAGGTTATCATAACGGTATAATAAATTTTACAATTGGGCAAAGAAGAGGGCTTGGTATATCTTCACATGAGCCACTTTATGTAGTTAAAATAGATGCCAAAAACCAAGAAGTTATTGTTGGATCAGCAGATAAGCTGATGAAGAATAAACTCTTTGTAAGAGAATTAAATTGGCTAGCAAAAGACCCAATTCCAAGTGAGGGGCTAGAAGTAACTGTAAAACTTAGATCATTACATAATGGTAGTATGGCAAGGATATACCCTACTAATGAAAGCGGTAGTACTGAAGTTATTTTAAAAGATGATTATTTTGGTATTAGTCCAGGGCAGGCTTGTGTTGCCTATTTAGGGGAAAGAGTTCTAGGAGGTGGTTATATATCATGATGGAATCTTTATTGGCATGGAAAGTTTCGGCTGCTCTGCTCCATATAAGAAACTATATGAACATTTTAACATTAATGCTGGTAATTTAGTTAAGAAAATATTAGATAAATTAAGGAAATAACTTTATTTTTTAATATAATTATGTTACAATATAATGATTATAAATATGTAGAGATGTCATACTTGTCAATTACTATGAAGTGCTAGGTGTAGATAAAAATGCTACTAAAGCTTAAATAAGGAAAGCATATTACACACTGAGTAAAAAATATCACCCAGATAAGGTTTTATCAAGCGAAGAAAATGAAACATTCGCTAAAATAAACAAAAAAAAGGCTTTATCTTCATCAGAAGAGGAGCAAAAGAAACAAATTGATGATAAACTAGCAAAATCTAGAGTAAAGTTGGATGGAATCAGCGAAGCATATAGAATATTATCCAACCCAGAAGAAAAAAAGAAATATGATGAAGTTTTAGAAAAGCAACAACCTCGTAAGCAGTTTTATACATATAACAATAATCGAGATTACCTAAAAAGCTGTGTTGACCTCCTAAAAGAAAGCAATTTTGAGAAAATTAAAGACTTACTAGCAAAAAGACAAACTAGTCTAGATGAAATATTAAAAGTTTCAGCAGATCCTAAAGACGTACACATTAATGATAAAGGAAGAGTAGGGCACACACCACTTCATTTTGCTGTACATAATAATAATGTTGATGTGGTAAAGATCTTACTTAAGATTCCTGATATAGATATAAATGCTTTATTGGAATCTGATTATCAATCGAACAGTGCTATAGGATGTGCTAAAAATGCAGAAATGATACTCATGTTAGTTAACGCAGGTGCAGATATAGAAAGTGAGAAAGGTAAGAGAGATTTAACCGGTGTCATCAATAACTTAATTGAGGAAGAAAAAAGCGAAGAAGTAATAAAATTACTATCAGATGAATTATTAAAAGACAAGATAGATCTTAATACTGAAGCATGGTATGGTGACAATGATGATGGCATAACAATACTAGAAGCTGCAACTTTAAAATATAATACAAAGCTACTAAAAGTATTGAGTAAACATAGGCCTAGTGCGAATCTTAAAGGTATAAATGAACCTCATTATCAAGATTTGATTATGTGTCATCTTGCAGAGGAACACAGTAAAACAAAAAATAAAGCTGAAAAGAATAAAATTAAAGATACAATGACATTGCTCGTTTTATTCTTCAATGCAGATTTAACTTTGAAGGATGATAAGAGAAAAACACCACTGGATTATTTAAAGGATGAGAGTTTTAAAAAATATTTAGAAGAAGATGTTGCAAAACTTAGAGCTAATATTAATAAAACTTGTGGTACTAACCCTACTGACTTTATATTGAACTACTTTGAACAAAATCCAGGTAAATCAATTGAAAATTGCGTGAAAGATTTATCTGAAAATTTAGATCAGTTGGTAAGTAAGTATAAAGATGACCCTAGTACTTCCTTTAATGCTGCAAAAATAGAAGAAAAAGGCAAGAGTTATACAATTATGTAATAGACCCCCTGGCAAAACGGTATGCAATTAATTTCAGCAGCAACAACAGCAAGAATCAATTAAAACTCATGCCTGAGAGACCAGCAATTATCTCATATTTTCTGAAAATTGCACTAGGTATGATTTTAAAAATCTTAATTTTACGGATTTTGTTCTCCACTCTCATCCTAAATGATTCCGATTATGCTCTTTTTGATCGTCAATTTTTTTCGATACCTTTTTATGCGGAACTGCAATTTTTGCCACCCTTAGAATCTGCATATTTTATATTCTCCCACTATCTAACAATATATCAAAAACAAGAATTTGAACAATTAAGAAAAGATATTGGATCTAGAGGATATTTTGCTGTTGGTAATGTAAATTCTTCAGATGTACAGAAATATATTGAAAATAAACATTTCTGAGTTTTAAAACTTGCTTTATAAGCTTTTACTCATACTATCTGCTTTGGCTGGTTGTTATTGATAATAATTGATATAATTAATTTTATTAAAAAACTGATTTACTTAATGAAAATTATAACTCGGAGAATAGTTCCTTTAGTGATTGCTCTAGTATCGTGTACTATTTATAGTAAATATGATTATAAATCTCCAATTGTTCGACATAAATTTGATAAATTTTTCAAAGATAAAGATTTAGATCCTGATTATCTTGCACCAAAACCAATTTTGAACAAATTTGATAAAGGAATATTAAGGATTTGTGGAGACTGGGGTAGCACACCAACAAAACAAGATTTACAAAAATTTTTAGATGATCCTGATCATAAAGATGATATGGATGATATCTACACACAATTAAACAAAGAAATTAAGACACCTAATGCAACTCTAGAAAAATTTAAGGAGGAATTTGTTGAATTATGGTTTCAAAATCGGGGTTTTATTCATATCTTTTGCGGTGAACCAGATGGTTATAAACAATGGACTGGGCTTGGGGGAATGCATTTTGCTGGAAGGTATCTTGAAGCTCAAGAGAAAGGATGGGCAGGTGCAATATGGGATAACAAAATATGTGATAAAAATGAGATAAAAAACCCAGTTTATACTATTGGAATACGTTATAAAAATACAAAAGGGGAAGTGAGAGAAAAATGTCCTGGGGGTTTTGATTATTTATCTGCCAAAGATATCTTTATTAAAGCAACAAAAGCATGGAAAGATTTTGAAAGAAGCGGAAATAAGAAAGAAGGCCAATGCCTCTATAGGACATTAGATGAATACCAATCTGTGCTACAGGTAGATAATTATGCTATTCTATCATTTTTTTCTACTCTGTCAGCAAAGTATAATACTTGTGGGGATGTACCCCTAGAAAAGATTAAAATAGAAAAATTACCAAAACAAGTTGCAAGATAAGTAAAGGATTTATATTTAAAATCATTGCTGTTTTAATATATTAAATTTGAATTTATCATCTGCAGAACAAATAATGTTATTGATCATTTTTTAAAATTAATTTTTAGTATTATAAATAGGTTTAAAAAGATATTTTAGTGTTTTAATTTATGATAATCGATGTAGTTGAGCTTACTAAAAAATTGATTTCTTTTCCAAGTATCACGCCGCAGGATGCTGGTGCTATAAATTTCTTAAAAGAAATCTTAGAGAAATACAATTTTAATTGTCATTGTTTAGATTTTAGTAATGGCAGCGTTACAGTGAAAAATCTTTATGCAAGATTTAGTAATAAGTCTCCAAATTTATGCTTTGCTGGACATACCGATGTTGTGCCGCCAGGAGACATAAAACAATGGATATCAGATCCTTTTAAGCCAGAAATACGCAATGGTATTCTCTATGGCAGAGGTGCAGTGGACATGAAAACTACAATTTGTGCGTTTATTGTAGCTGTTTTAGAATTATTAAACGAAAAATACGAAATTGATGGCTCAATTAGTTTAATAATTACAGGTGATGAAGAGGGGGATTTTAGTGATTATGGTACAAAATCTGTTTTGAAATGGATGAGGCAAAATCAGCAAGAAATAGATTATTGCATAGTTGGAGAGCCAACAAGTAAAGATGCTCTTGGTGATACTATCAAAATAGGTAGTCGTGGCTCAGCAAACTTTAATCTGAAGTGCTATGGAACACAAGGGCATGTTGCTTACTCACAATTTGCCGATAATCCAGTCAGCAGAATGATGCTTATGCTGCAAAGAATAAAAGATTCTGTGCCTGATCGTGGTAGTGAATATTTTGATCCTTCAAACTGTGAAATTACAACCGTTGATGTTGGTAATGATACTACTAACATAATACCTGGTCTTATAACTGCACGATTTAACGTAAGATATAATGATCATTATACTCCAGATATCTTGTTTGCACTGATAAATAATATCTGCTCTGAAGTGACAAAAAAGTATGAATTATCAATGGATAAGGGGAGGGAAGTGTTTGTGGTCACTCCTAATCAGTATACTGATATAATAGTTGACTCTATTAAAAAAATAACTGGAATTAATGCGAAATTCAGCACTTCTGGTGGTACTTCTGACGCTGCATTTATCAAAGATATGTGTCCAGTAGTAGAATTTGGTTTACTGAACAAAACTGCCCACAAGATAGATGAAAACGTTGCTGTAGATGATATATACAAAATTACACGGATTTATAAAGAATTTATAAAGAATTTTTTTGAATTGAAAAAACTATAAAATAACTTCTCGATTTTCTTTTTTAAAGACTGCACATATCTCTTTACAATAAAATGGTGCGCTTGTTCCTAATATTCCTAGTGTAAAACCTAATGCAGTTCCTAAAATTACCCATCCTGAATTTTCTGAAAGATTTTTTACTATCAAACCTGAAATAACTCCCCCTATTATACCCCCCAGGATTATAAGTATAGATAAAACAGCAACCTTGAGTGCACTTTTTTGTGATGCATGTTTTACATCTCCTATTACGTAGTGTACACGGTTATGTTCGTGTTGCAACTCCAATTCAAATATCTTTTCTCCCTCACGTATGCGCTCTGATTGTTGTAAATTTATTAAGGACCCTTGCAAACCTTATGACCCCCATAACTTTAAATTAACTATTTTAGTTAAGTAAAATTAAGTCATTAAAAAGTCAAGTGTTTACATAGCTTAAGACTGTGATATTAATGAATTTCCTGTCATTTCTTTAGGCTTATCCATACTTAGTAATTTTAGCACTGTTGGAGCAATATCACATAAACGTCCATTCCTTAATTTTATTTCTTTTTTTGGATTTGTGCAGACTATAAATGGTACAGGATTTAGTGTATGAGCAGTGTTTGGCATAGAACTTGCTTCATCAAACATATCTTCAGCATTGCCATGATCTGCTGTGATTATAAGCGCTGTATTACTTATTTTTTGAGTAGCATCTAATACTTTCGCCAAACACTTATCAACAGCTTCAATCCCTTGTATAGTTGCATTTATATTACCTGTATGGCCTACCATATCAGCGTTAGCATAATTAGCTACTATTAACTTAAATTCCTGTGAATTGATATGTTTTACCAGTGACTCAGTTAGTTCAAATGCAGACATTTCTGGTTTTAAGTCATAGGTTGCAACTTTTGGCGATGGAATGAGCACTCTCTCCTCTCCTAAAAAGGGGTCTTTTCTACCACAATTAAAGAAAAATGTCACATGAGCATATTTTTCAGTCTCAGCAATGCGCAACTGCCTAAATCCATAATTAGATATAACTTCACCAAGTGTATTGTTAAAATCAGCAGGAGGGAACAGGCACGGAATGCCTAGGTTATACTTTGTCATGGCAAGTATTGAAGAAAATTTTACTGATTTACATATCTCTATTTTGCCAAGTAAAGCGTTTGCAAGCTGAATGGCTCTATCAGCACGAAAATTAGCAATTAAGACGCCATCCTCTTCACTTATACCACTGTAATTATGACCTATTACTGCTGGCTCAATAAATTCGTCAGTAACACCGTTTTTATAGCTCTCGTTTATCAGTGAGATAGCATTATCACAATGCATCCCTTGAGCAAATGCTATTGTGTTATAAGCCTTAGCTGTGCGCTCAAAATTGCTATCACGATCCATGCCGTAATAACGCCCACAAGCTGTAACTATTTCAACATTGCTGAGGTTCTTTATATCATTTTGTAGTGTTGTGATATGCTCTATAGCAGACTTAGGTAAAGTGTCGCGACCGTCAAAAAAAGCATGAACGGCAACTTTTATACCTGCATTGGATACAATGTGTGCAAGCTTAGAGATATGTTTTTGATGAGAGTGCACTCCTCCATCAGATACAAGACCTACAATGTGACAAGTGCAGTTTTTTTTGCTTAGATCATCTATAAAATCTGACAAAATTTTATTTTCTTTATCAATTTCCTCATTAATGCGCTGCAGGCTCTGCATCGCTACCAGGCCACTGCCGATGTTCATGTGTCCAACCTCTGAATTGCCCATCTGCCCATGAGGAAGGCCAACATCCAGTCCACTAGTAGATAAACTGCTCATTGGGTAATTTTTAGTAATAAAATCCCAGCAAGGTTTATTTGCTCTACTGATAGCATTGTACCTACTATCTTTGCCATTCCCCCAACCATCAAGTATGCACAAAACAACTGACTGAATCTCTTTAAAAAATTGCATTTTATTTGTTTAACCTACGTTCTTCTCTTTCCAAATCTCTTTTCTTAATTGCCTCTCTTTTATCATAAAGTTTTTTACCTTTAGCAACAGCAATTTTCATTTTAGCTATTCCTTTGTCATTAAAATATAGAGATAGTGGTATAATTGTAATACCACTATCTTTTACTTTGCCAATTAGTTTATTAATTTGCTTTTTATGCAAAAGTAATTTGCGCGCTCTTTTAGGACTATGGTTAAAGCGGTTTGCAGGTTTATACTCTGAAATATGCATATTATTTAGCCACATCTCTGAATTTTTTTCACTAACATATGCATCAGATAAGTTAACTTTCTTCTCTCTGAGTGACTTTACCTCACTGCCCATTAAAATTATTCCCGCTTCCAGTTCCTCTAAGATAAAAAAGTTAAACCTAGCTTTTCTATTCTCTATTATTGTTTCCATTACTTAAAAGTATAACAAATACTCTACTGATATTACTAGTGTACCCATTAAATTCAATCTTAGTTTGCAAATTTACTTTTTACCCAAATTGGATTTTTAATACTTTTTAAAAGCTCTCTATGAGCATCAATTTCTTCTTGGCTGAGAAGGAAATCCCGTGGCTCATGATATTTTTTACTCATTGAATGGTTACTTTCTTCAGTAGTTTGTTCTTTGCTTTGCTCTGCATTGTGAAAGAAAGAAATTTGCAGACCTCCTGTCATTTCAACATATACTTTTGCTAGCAGTTCTGCGTCTACCAATGCTCCATGGACTTCCCTGCTTTCTAGTGAGATATTAAAACGTTTACATAACGCATCTAAAGAGGCGGGAGAGCCCATAAATTTTCTCCTTGCCATGCTTAAAGTATCGATTACTCGATTAGAAGAAATGAAATCATGATTCAATCTACCAAGCTCCATATTGATGAATTTTACGTCAAATCCCGCGTTGTGTATAACGAGTGTACTATCGGAGATAAAATCGACAAATTTTTGTGCTATTTCCTCAAATACTGGTTTATCTTTGAGCATTTCGTCTGTAATGCCATGAATTTTTGTCGAATGATAAGGAACGTCCCTGCAAGGATTTATATACTCATGAAAAACAACCCCACTACGGACCTTGTTTATGAGCTCCACACACCCTATTTCGATAATTCTATGCCCAGAATTAATATCAAGACCTGTGGTTTCCGTATCAAGCACTATTTCGCGTAACTTACTCACAACTTACTGTGTAAAAAGTAATATTAAACGTAGAAACAAGATAAATCAATTCTCTCAAACTAAATATTTTTTTTGATTTATTAATATATATAATATATATGTTGACTTTTTAAGAAAAGAGTATTATACTTTTTCTTATTTATTAAAATATAATATATGCTTACTGTCTCTCAAACAGATGAACTTTTGCAACTTACAATAAAAGACAACAGTTTTTTTTTGTAAAATGATGAAAAATGACAGTTTACATGACACATGTGTTGTTGCTATAAAACATAATCCCGATCTTCTTTTGGATCGCCGATCAGCGGCTGATGGAATTGATAGATGCTTTATAATGGATGTGGGGATCATTAATCACACGCTTACCTCTAAACAAAATCTAATACCAAAGTTATTAAAACTAATGTCAGACTCAGCTGTGGATACACTTCCTGATATAGAGATGCAAAAATTGAGGAACCTAGAACCAGAGGCTCTCAGTAACGCGAAAAAAGACATCGCTAAATATTGCACAAAAATTAATGATGAAAGATATCATGTTGAGCCACACTACCTTTTACCTATCAAAGATCATGCTAACTTTAAGGAGCTCAAGCAGTGCTTTAAAGATGTTTATAACGCTATAGAATCTAATGACTCCGGTAAAGTAGCAAGTAGTTTAAAACAGGTTGAAAGTAACATTGGCAAATGCAATATTGATACTATCAACAAAGTATTAGTTGGATTAGTAAGGGAAGCTGGATCAAATAAACAAATCGTAAGTTTAATTTCCGATTTCCAAAAAAATGTTGTTTACCCTAACCCACATCTTCAAAATGCAAATTTATCCAGTGAAGGAGTAAAAGGGAAGAGTGGAGTGCAGCATGTTTAAGAAGGAATAGAGTTATAGATATTACTGATTTAGTAATTTATTTAGTGTATAATTATTTTTCTAAATTATGTCATTTCTATGATTTATATTTTATGTTTACTGTTAAGTCTATTCTGTCATACCAGTTACGCAGATTTTGCAGAAGAGACTAAAGATGTAAAATATGTATCTTATGATAAAAAAGTCTTTTTGAATTTTGTCATAAAGTGCCATGAAAAAAAAATGCCTCTTAATTTCAAAACAGGGTTTGGTGAAAACTTATCTGGTGCGGACTTTAGTGGCTTATATATAAGGGGTGCAATTTTTGATGGTGTGACTTTAATTGGTGCAAATTTTGCCAATGCAGATATAACAGATTCTTCCTTTGTTGATGCAGACTTACAAGGTGCAAATTTTTCAAATTCTAATTTGCATGGTTCTAATATGAGCAACACAAACTTAAGTTTCGCTAACTTAGTTTCCGCTGATTTAAGTAAAACAACTTTTAGTAATGCTAATATTAGTAATGCGAATATTAGCACTGCCGACTTGCGTAATGTAAATATGCACAACGTCAAAGGTATATACACTGATTTTTCAAACTCTGATCTCACTTACTCTTACTTATCTCAATCAGATTTTAGCTATGCAAATTTTGAAAATATTCAAGCGGAAAATATTGCTATACAGACAAGTAATTTATCTAAAGCAAATATTTTTGGTGCAAATTTATATAGCTCAAAAGTACAGTTTTCTTCTTTGGAAGATACTATAATGTATGGAGTAAATTTGGACAATTCTGATCTAACAGGTACAAGTATGCAGGGAGTATATTTGGACACATCATATATAAACGATGCCAATTTATATATGGTAAATCTAAAAGGTGCAAGCATGTATGCTGCTGATTTGAATTATTCTAGTTTCTTTAAAGCAGATTTAAGTAACGCAAACTTAAAAAATACTTCTTTTTTAGGATCAAGCCTCAAAGATGCTACTTTGGTAGGCAGTGATATGAGCTTTAGTAATTTTCAAAATGTTCTTGCCGTTTATGCTGATATTAGTCATGGAAAATTTTACTCCAGTAATATACTAAATACCAACTTCAGTGGTACATTCTTTGATGATACAACATTTGACTATGTGAAGTTTGATAAAACTGATTTAAGTGAAACATTCATGACCAACGTAAAATGGAAAAATTCGTTTATATACAATAGTCTTTTCTCTCATGCTACAGTTGTAAATAATCAAATAGATAGCTCATTATACTTGAATGTAAATTCAGACTATGCAAATTGGGTAGACTCAAAAATACAAAATACTAGTTTTGTCGGAAACAATTTTAACTACTCTGTAGTTCACAATAATACATTTGATAAAACTAGTTTTTCTAACAATGATTTTAACTCATCAATAATTAGCAATTCATTATTTAATTCTTCAAGCGTATATAAAAATTCATTAACAGACCTTCAATTAGAGAATTGTCAGTTTAATACAACAGTTGTACTTGAAAATGAGGAACAACATAAGTTTGATGACTATCTGCTTGCAAACCAAGTTATTATTTCAACTGAAGATTTACAACATTTTATACTGAATAATAAGAAGCTTGAAGTTAATTATTCCGATCTTGATTTTTCAAATATGGATTTAAGTAATACTGACTTTACCAATTCTATATTAAATAGAGCAAATTTTTCTGGTGCTAATTTAAAAGGTGCAAATTTATCTAATGCACAACTTCGTTCAGCTATTTTTCACAGATCCATACTAAATAACGCTAATATGTCTGGTTGCAATTTAGAAGGTGCAGATTTTTCTTGGTCAAATCTGCAAGGTACAATACTTAAAAGTGCAAATTTACTTAATACTAGATTTTTTGAAGCAATTGGTTTAGAATCTACTATTAAGTAAGGATTTTATACATATAATCAATATATAAATAAGGTAAATTTAGTGGATGAGCTGCAGAGTGAAGGTATTATGCTTATTTTATCTTCACCATCTGGTGCTGGCAAAACCACGATCTCAAATGAGTTAATCAACAAAGAAAGTAATTTAGTTAAATCTATCTCTGTTACTACTCGTAAACCTCGTCCAGGGGAGATAGATGGAAAAGATTATCATTTTATTAATGAGAAGGAATTTTTTAGTCTTTGTAACACTGGGCAAATGTTAGAGCACGCCATAGTATTCAATTATCATTATGGTATACCAAGAGAATCAGCAGAAAATAATCTCAAAAATGGAGTAAATGTATTATTTAGTATAGATTGGCAGGGTGCTGCTAGCTTAACTAGAGTTATGAAAGAAAAAGTTGTTAGTATTTTTATATTACCTCCATCAATTAAGGAACTTCAATTTCGGCTAAAAAAACGTAATTGCAAAACACCAGATGATGAAATTAAAAATAGACTAGATCAAGCATGCTTTGAAATGGAACGATGTCTTTATTACGATTATGTTATAATAAACGATAATATTGATGACAGTGTGCAGAAAATTAGACAGATACTGTATTCAGAAAAAATGAAAGTAAAAAGAAAAATGAATCTGAAGAACTTTTTGCATAATATGTCTCATTAGATCTTAATTAAATTAATTTCTTTAAGATTTGCTGCAATATCTGCGATACTCTTATTTAAAGTTGGATGGATAAATCTTGAGCAAATATCACACGTTGGAAGTAGTACGAAATCGCGATGATGCATTTGTAAGTGAGGTATTGAGAGAATTTTAGATTCTACTTTACTGTTTCCCCAAAGTAAAATATCAATATCTATCACTCTTGGCGACCAGCGTGCTTTGTTCGATCGTCCCATAGCTATTTCAAGATTTTTTATCATATTGAAAAACTGGTTTAACTCTAAATCAGAGTATCCAATGATTGCCATATTGAAAAATGGAGATTGCCAAGAGCTGGGTGCATTTTCAGGTAATAATGCTTTGCTTTTATAGATAAAAGAAGTAATTTTGCTATAGAGTGGTAGCAGATCTATTACTCTTTTCAAAATTCTAAGTTCGTTACCACAATTTGCACCTAGTGCGAGTACTATATTATTCAATGATATCTATTTTATGTTACTTATGAACACGTTTTTAATAGTTTATTAACTCATTCTAAATCTGTTTTATTAAAAAGAAAAGATTTAAATTGTCAAATCCTATACACAAAAAGCATACACAAAAAAGAGCTATGTTTATTGCAATTTGGTTAATACTCCTTTCTCTAACGCAAAAATCGTGTCTGCTTTTTGAGCAAGAATGTGGTTATGAGTAACCATGAGTACAGCGATGTTTTTTGTTTTTGCATAGTTGCGCAATAGCGAGAATACCTTAAGTGAATTTTCTGGATCTAAGTTACCAGTAGGTTCATCTGCAAGCACAAGCTGAGGAAAATTTACAAGACCTCTAGCTATCGCTAGCCTTTGCCTTTCTCCTCCTGAAAGCTCAGATATCATGTGTAACTCTCTATCCTGCAGGCCAAAATTTGCTAACATAGATTGTGCATTTTTTTTTGCCTCACCCTTATTTTTGTCCAATATCATTTGCGGAAGCATGACATTTTCAAGTGCTGAAAATTCATGTAGAAGGTGATGAAATTGATAAACAAAGCCAAATGTTCTACGCAGATATGTTTTTTGCCTGTTATTTATTTTTGTACAATCAGTGCCATTAACCAAAACGCTTCCAGAAGTTGGTTCATCAAGTAGTCCTGCTATTTGTAAAACTGTTGTTTTGCCAGAACCTGATTTGCCAATTAGTGCAATAATTTCTCCATTTTTAATTTCTAAGTTAATATTGTCTATAATAACATGCTCACCAAAGCTTTTAGCGATAGATGATAACTTTAATATGCAAGACATCTTTGAGAAATTTTATATTATACTAAGGTCTTGCATCACTTTTTTTACCTTAATTTTAGCATCTTCACTAGCTTCGGTCAGCGGTAAGCGTAAATTTGGAGAGATATTAGGTTTGAGTAAGCTCAACCCATATTTTACAGGTATTGGATTTGCTTCACAAAATAACACTTGATTTAAAGAAAACAATTTTTTATTAAGCTCTGCTGCTTCTGCAAATTGCTTATTAAAAAATAGATTTTGTAGTTTTGCGCATAACTTTGGTGCAATATTTGCAGTTACTGATATACATCCACATCCACCATGAATGTTAAACGCTAGTGCAGTTGAATCTTCCCCAGATAGTAAGGAGATTTCTTTCTTCACTAATGTTTTTAAATTTAATGGACGATTTAAATCACCAGTTGCATCTTTTATACCTATAACCCTTTCAAATTCCATTATTTTCGCTATTGTTACATCTGAAATATCAACAGCACATCTTCCAGGAACATTGTAAAGTATGATTGGGATATGAGTATTATCATGTATTGTCTTAAAATGGCTATACAAGCCATCTTGTGTTGGTTTATTATAATATGGTGCCACTACAAGCACCGCATCAGCTTCAACTGATTCTACGTATTTTACCTTCTTTATAACCTCAGCAGTATTGTTAGATCCAACACCAGCTATTATGGGTACTTGTTTATTTACAGTTTTTACGCATAGCTCTACTATTTTACAATATTCTTCAAATGTTAAAGTAGAACTTTCCCCTGTAGTACCACATGGCACTAACCCGTGGACTCCTTCGCTTATCTGCCACTCAACTAGTTCGCAAAATGCATTTTTACCGATTGTATTGTCTTTATTGAACGGAGTTACAAGAGATGTAAATACGCCACGAAATTGCATATATAACCTTCTAATTTAAGTAAAATAAGTGCTAAACCTTACTTAGCATTGACTGTTTTATTTTTACTATTGCTTTGCCTGGATTCAAATTTTTAGGGCAAGTTTTAGTACAGTTCATTATGGTGTGACAGCGATATAATTTAAAGGCATCATTCAGAAAATCAAGACGCTCATCTTTATTCTCATCACGACTGTCTACAACCCACCTATACATCTGTAATAATATTGCTGGACCTAGATATTTATCACTATTCCACCAATAGCTAGGGCATGCAGTAGAACAACATGCACATAATATACAATCATATAAACCATCTAATTTTTCTCTATCTTTTGGAGATTGCAAGCGCTCTTTATCTTGATTTTTGGGCTCTTTAGCTTGCAGCCATGGTTTTATCTGCTTGTATTGCTCATAGAAATGACTCAAATCCGGAACTAGGTCTTTTATGACATGCATATGTGGCAATGGATATATCTTAACATCATCTCTGATGTCAGAAATAGCTCTAGTACATGCAAGCGTATTGGTACCATCGATATTCATTGCACACGATCCACATATTCCTTCACGACAAGAACGTCTAAAAGTTAAAGTTGAATCAATCTCATCTTTAACTTTTATAAGAGCATCAAGCACCATTGGACCGCAATTATCCATATCAATGAAAAAAGTATCTATTCTTGGATTTTCCTCATCATCAGGAGACCAACGATAAATTTTAAAGCGTTTTACTTTTTTTGCAGCACTTGGAGCTGGATAAACTTTACCGTTTTTATTGACTTTCGAATTTTTTGGTAACGATAGTTGTACCATATGTCTTATTATTCATTAAAATTTGATTTTACCTATAAAAGGTAAAAGATCAATTATAACAGTTTAATGTATTTGAATTTTAAGGTATCAATAGAGTAAAATTTTTATTTTAAAAATGATTTTCCGAATTTCATAGTGCATAATTTGAAAACTATGCACTACTGATGAATTGAAAGAAGCTAACGATCTGGTTCATCTTTTGCTGGTGATAACTTATCAGAATCTTTCAATTCTTGCTTTAAGTTACGAATACCACGACCCAAGTCACTCATGACTTGCGGTAACCTCCCTGCACCAAATAATACTAAGATTATCATTAAAATTAAAAATAATTGCCATGGACCTAAGCTCATATTTACCTCCAAAATTTTAAGCTTTAAATACAAGCACTTGTTCTAAATCAAGCGCTATAGATATTATATCACCTTTATTCGGTAACAATGCAATAGGAAACCTCATGAAGCATAAATAACTCTTTATTTTAATATAAACCATCTTATTAAAAAACTTAACACTATCAACTATAGCTTGAATCTCACCGTTATTCTGTAGTAAAATTGCCTCCGGCCTAATGCAGACAATAACTTTATCATTATTATTTTGAAAATTAATTGGTATTTTCCCAAATGGTGATTCCACATAATTTTTTTTAGCGACTGCGTGGAAATGATTTAATTCACCAAAAAATTTTGCTAATTCGTAATCTTTAGGGTTGTAATATATATCATGCGGAGTACCATGTTGAATTACGCTGCCGTCACGGACAATATATATAGTATCTGCAATCTCTAATGCTTCTTCTGGATCGTGAGTAACAAGTAGTGCAGCTATATTTCTCTCTTTAAAAAGAGATAGCATGTATTTTCTTATTTTACGTTTTAATATTACATCCATGTTAGAGAATGGTTCATCAAGTAAAACTACCTCAGGCTTTTGAGCAATCGTTCTTGCAATTGTAATCAGCTGCTGCTGTCCACCAGATAGCATATGAGGATATAAGTCCTTATAGCTTGTCATGTTCACCAAGTCTAAGATTTCCAAAGCAATTTTGTATTTCTCTTCTTTATTACACTTCTTGATAGCAAAAGTTATATTTTCAATAACTGTCTTGTGGGGAAATAATGTAGGATGTTGAAAAATAAGCCCAATATTACGTTTTTCAATAGGAAGAAAGACATGATCACTTACTACTGCCTTATTATTTATAGCAATGAAGCCAGACTTTGGCCTCTCTATCCCAGCTATCAATTTTAGTATTGTAGACTTACCACATCCTGATGGGCCAAGCAAACATGCAACTGAGCCTCTATTTATCTTGATATTAATATTGTTTAAAGCAAAACCATCCTTATTATAGTAATAAGAGATATTCCCTAATTCTAACATCAATTATAACTCTAAATTAAAATTATAATTGTATAGTATTTTTTAGATGTAGAAATCTTTTTATAATATCAAAAAATGCTCAAAGATTTGCGCTCAATAGTATTTATAATTGGAATACTTTTGTTTCCTTTAAGTATTATCATGACCATTCCTGCAGTAACTAACCTACTGTTTGGTTATGAGTGGAGGGGATTTATTATTAGCTCTGCTATTACACTGTTTTTCAGCATAGTCTTTTCATTACTTGGTAAACTTAGTAAATTAAATAGTGTGAAAGATTTTGCTGTTACAAGTTGTGTTTGGTTTATTTTACCATTATTTGCAGCCATTCCCTTTCTCTTTGAAACTTCTATAAGCTATATCGATGCTATATTTGAAACTATATCAGGCATTACAACAACAGGTGCAACTATCTTAAGTCATTTGCATGAGAAATCCCCAGGAATATTGCTTTGGAGAGCAATACTGAGTGGAATTGGAGGATTAGGAATTATTACAATAGGAATTATTATTTTTCCTTCTTTGAAATTTGCAGGTCTACGCAATTTACTTGCATCCGAATCTTCCGAAGTTGCAAAAAAGAAATTACCAAATATCGTGCATAAAGTTGCACACATTACCATAGTGTATTGCATTTTCATCTTTCTATGTATTCTGCTTTATTACTTTGCTGGCATGTCTATTTTTGATGCCATATGTCATGGAATATCGACTGTATCAACGGGTGGTTTTGCTAATTATGATGATTCTCTTGCTCACTACAACAGCATAAAAATTGAGATTATTGCTGTTACATTTATGCTTTTAGGAGCATGTCCATTTTTAACTTATTTAAAAATGACAAAAAGGTTATATTTTTATGATGAACAGATCCTTTACTTTATTGGAATTATTATCGTTTCAGTATTTATAACATTCATATGGATTCATTTCAGTAGTATTTGCTTGAATAATAAAATAGATAGAGATTTCACTCTATTTCGATACACTATATTTAGTATAGTATCCTTAACAACATCAGCCGGGTTTACCATTTGCGATTATGGCAATTGGTGTTTTATTGTAGTGTTTGCATTCTTTTTAACACTCATTGGTGGTTGCAGCGGTTCAACAAGTGGTGGCATTAAAATATTTCGTATAGTAGTGCTAATTAAGGCGGTAAAAGCTTATTTTCATGATGTAGTGAACCAAAATGAAACAAGTGTTGTTAAACTTAACGGCAAAATTTTAGAGGATGAAGAAATCAAAAGCATTTTTATATATTTTTTTCTTTACATATCAATATTTACTATTGCAACAATAGCTATGTCCTTTATAAGTAAGGCTGATTTTATAACAAGCTTAAGTGCTATCTCAGCAGCCCTAACAAATTCAGGTCCTGGTTTTGGTGCTATTATTGGACCATCAGGAAATTATGCTACTTTTTCAAGCCCAACTAAACTGTTATTATCGCTTGTAATGCTAATTGGTAGGTTAGAAATACTACCTGTGTTTGCATTTTTATCTTCTGTTTTTTATAAATTCAGTAAGGATAAAACTTCTTGATTACATGAGATACTTTTGATAGAAATCCAACACATTTACAGTGTAAATCTATGTAGTTTTGGTTTATTTTGTGATAAGAATCATTAACAATTGATTTCCATCCATCTTAGGAGGCAATTCTAATTTTACTATATCTTCAGTGTCTTTTATCAACTTATTAAAAATTTCCTTACCTTTTTGTATAGGTAGTTGCAATCTCATCTCTCTACCAGAGAACCTCATGTTAACTTTAATTTTATGACCTTCTTCAAGATGCTTTAATATGTTTCTCAACTTTATATCATAATCATGAGGATCTATATTAGGTTTGAGTTTAAATTCCTTTATCTTTATAATTTTTTGCTTTTTCTTTGCCTCACTTATTTTTCTTCTAGCTTCATATTTATACTTACTATAATCCAATATCTTGCAAACAGGAGGATTAGCGTCAGGAGCAACTACAACTAAATCTAAATCTGCCTCTTTTGCAAGTCTTGTAGCATCTTGGGTTGGTACAATTCCAACCATATTGCCACTTTGATCAATCAAGCGCACTTCTTTAGCTGTAATATATTGATCATTTCTGTTTGTATTGAAATTTTTCCTTATTTGCAAATTACTAACTCCGATAATGACTGAATAGCTTCATCAGCTGATGAAGAAATTTGGTCTATTTTGCCTAAATACCTTATTGACACTTCTTTCTTTAGCACCTCATTTTTACCTATGATCCATAATATAGGTACCTTCTTTAAACTATGCAAGCGTATCTTATAATTAATTTTCTCATTAGTTAAATCAACTTCTACTCCAACTCCCTTTTGCTTTAATCTTTGTTCAATTTCTAGTGCATATTCATTACATTCATGAGTGATGGTTGCTATGACTAATTGTACAGGTGCAAGCCACAGAGGAAATTTGCCAGCATAATGCTCAATCAAAATACCTATAAAACGTTCGAGTGTACCAAGTATTGCTCTATGTATCATTACTGGATGATGTTTTTGACCATCAGTTCCAATATAGGAAGCATCAAGCCTTTGTGGTAAAACAAAATCGACCTGCAATGTTCCACATTGCCAATCTCTACCAATTGTATCTTTCAAAACAAACTCCAATTTTGGTCCATAAAAAGCACCTTCACCAGGATTTAAAGTATAATCTAGCCCAGTATCTTCAGCAGCACATAACAATGCTGCTTCAGCTTTATCCCATACCTCATCACTCCCTGCTCGAATACTTGGACGATCAGAGAATTTTATTGATATATCTTTAAAGCCAAAATCTTCATATACTTCTTTTAAAAGGATACAGAACTTTTTTGTTTCTTCAGTAATCTGCTCTTCAGTGCAAAAAATATGTGCATCGTCTTGCGTAAAACCGAGGACACGCATAAGGCCATGTAATGAACCGGATGATTCATTGCGATGACAGGTGCCGAATTCTGCAATACGCATTGGCAGGTCACGATAGCTCCTTGTCTTTTGATTAAAAATCTGTATGTGCAGAGGGCAATTCATTGGCTTTATTGCCATTTGTTTTTCTTGATCTTCATTAATTATAAACATATTTTCACGAAATTTGTCCCAATGACCTGATTTTTCCCATAGTTCTTTACTTGCTAAAATAGGTGTTTTAACTTCATTATAGCCATTTTTTCTTAATTTTTTCCTTATATAAGATTCAATTACATGATATAAAACCAGTCCATTTTCATGCCAAAAGACTTGGCCTTTAGCTTCATCTTGAATGTGAAATAGATCCATATCTTTAGCTATTTTTCTATGATCTCTTTTTTCTGCCTCTTCTAGGCGAGTTAAATATTCTTGCAATTCATTTTTATCTCTCCATGCAGTTCCATATATCCGCTGCAACATTGGTTTGTTTGAATCACCTCGCCAATATGCACCTGCTACTTTCATGAGCTTAAACGCTTTAACTCTCCCTGTTGATGGAGAATGCGGACCGCGGCATAAATCAACAAAGCTGCCCTGCCTATAAACAGTAAGCTTTTCGCTTTCCGGGATATTAGATATTATTTCAACCTTGTAATTTTCACCACGACCCTGAAAGAAATTTATCGCATCTTCACGCGTCCAAATTTCACGAATGAATTTATAGTTAGATTTGATAATCTCTTGCATTTTCCTTTCTATAGTTACCAAATCTTCTGAAGAGAAAGACTTACCGAGCTCTAGGGCAAAATCATAGTAAAAACCGTCTTCTATAGTTGGACCGATAGTAATTTGCACTTCAGGAAAAAGCTCCTTCACTGCTTGCGCCATAATATGTGCAGCATCGTGCCTTAAAATATCAAGGCCTTCCTGATCTTGCACAGTTATCACCTCTACTTTTGCATCATAGTTAATAGCACATGATAAATCACATAAATTGCCGTTTACTTTTAAAGCAATAGCTTTATTTTTAAATTCGGACCCTTTCAAAAGTTCAAAACCACTTATTTCATTTTCATATTGCTGGGTTCTATCTAAGAGAGTGACATTGATCATTAAATATATTTAAAACTTAGATTCATCTTTCAAAATCACAGAAGCATGTCAAGTTAAACGTTATATTCAGTTGCCATTCTGGTATTTTTGACGTTAATATCATCTAACTTTCCTTCTGTTCTTTCTTCTTTAACTAAGTTTGCAACTTTTCTTTCCTGTATCTCATTAGCTAGATAAATCAAACCAAAAGATAATATTAGTAATGACACTCCTATAAGTAATTTAGTGTCTACAGTTTTAAAATCATTGAGTGCTGATTCTATTACTAAACTAGCTGCCATTGTTACAATAGATAAAGGCATTAAATACCTCGAAATTGTACATAAAATGCTATATTTTTTATTTCTCTGCAGCTCTTTTTCCAAATCTAAAGATGAATCATCTACTGTTAAAGCTTTCGACCTTTCCTGAGCTTCTTTTTGTAATTCATCGATAGCTTTTTTAAGATGAAATTGCAGCAAAGAACCTGCAATAATTGTAGTTACAAAACCAGCTAAACCTATCCCAAATAAAATGTTTTTCAAATCTAGTTGGATATTTTGAAAAAATTTAACCGTTAAATATATAAGAGATGCATATATTAAAAGCACAGCAAATATAGTCACAATATTATAGTGTTTACTACACTCTACTTCTTCCCCACGTTCCATTTCTTCTACTATTTGTACATCCTCTTGAGGAGAGCTAATACCTATTTGAATAGTAGTTAGGTGATAGTTAAGATCGAGCAATTTAATGTAATCTGTAATATTATTTTTAGCATTAATCAGTGCTATCATTTTTTCATTGCTGCCACCTTTATCAGGATGACACTTAAGTGATAGTGTTCTATATTGCTTGCCTATTAACTGAAATAACTGCGCAAAGTTTTTGCCTACAGCATCTTCTTTTTCAACACCTAATACTCTGAACAAATTATCTTTACATTCAAACTCTCTTTTTGTTAAATATTTTCCCATATTCCCCCCATTACATTAAAATATTAATAATTATACAACCCATCTTGCTGTAAGTCAATAGAATCTACCAATTGATTATGCTTCGGCCTGGCTTTAAATAAGCATAAACTCTTATTTAAAATTAATAAGGAGGGAGTATGGAATTTACAGAAGTGAGGTTTCCAGAAGATATATCTTATGGTTCAACAGGGGGACCAGAATTTTCAACTGATATTATCACAACTCACAATGGCTACGAACAGCGAAATATTAACTGGTCTGCAGCACGCGCTAAATATAATATAGCTTATGGAGTTAAGTCAGATCAGCAATTATCAGAGCTTATTGCGTTCTTTCGAGCTCATCGCGGCAAAGCTATCGGATTTCGTTTTAAAGATTGGTCAGATTATAAAGCCACGGGGCAAAAAATCGGAATTGGTGATGGCAGCAGCACAACCTTTCAATTAGTAAAAAGGTATGAAAGCGGAGGCAGTGTATACGTGCGTGTTATTACAAAACCTACCCATGAGACCGTAAAAATCTACTTTAACGGAACCATAAAAACAGATGGTTACTTAATAGATTATACTACAGGAATGATAATGTTCACTATAGCACCGAGCAGCGGCGTATTAATCACTGCCGATTTTGAATTTGACGTTCCTGTGCGTTTTGATACCGATTACCTTTCAGCTTCGATTGATAATTATGGTAGCAGCAGTTGGAACGATATTCAACTGATAGAGATAAAATCTATATAATTAAATATTAGTTTTATTACAGTAATAAAATTTTAAAATAAATTATTCCTTTTATAAAAGATATTAACCAATAATTAATACTTTATACAGTAATATGGTTAATATCTAAACTAATTATGGGGGAATAAATGACTAGATATAAAGAATTCAAAAATGAAATTGATCGTGGTATTGATTCAAAACTACTCTCTAAAATAGTAAAAGAGAACTTACCTAAAATTATCGCTGGTGAAGTTTTAACTGGTGTAGACAATATCTTTAAAGGTATAAAAGATTTATTACAGAAAAGGGATGGCAATGATAAAATCAGAGCTTTATTTAACGAAAAAGAAGCACAGAACGGACTAAAATATTTTCTTTTGCTTAGAATAACAGAAAAGTTAAAGTTAAAAAATAGTGATGTTATTGTTCCAGAAGATCATATATTAAATAATCTTTCTCAATGTATTATGCGTTTGGGTTTAGATAAAGAGGAGAATAGTGATATCAGTAAGATCTACGATCAATTTAGCGAAACTGTAGAAGAACAAGATCCTAAAATTGTTAGTATTCTTGAAGCAATAAAGTTGTTCTTTCAAGAAATTATCGCAAAATTTAAAAGCAAAAATCTCGAAGATTTTAATGATAAGCATACGATGAAAGTGGACAATGCTACATTTTACACTGGTCCTTTAGCTCAAAGAGAATCTAAACAAGAAGTTAATGAACCTGATCGAGAAATTGAAGAAGTTCTTGAGCAAAAGGTTAGTAAATCACCTACTTTAGAAACTATTGTTAAAGAAGATGAAGGTCATAATGTGGAATTTGATTATGTAAGGGATGTTCAAAAAGGTATATATGAAAACGTAAATTTTTCTATTATCCCTCAATTTGCGCAAGAAGAAACATTATCTAAACCACAAGTGGCACAAATCAGAGAAAAACCTGCCATTCCACTAAAGTCGCAAAAGGTTATTGATGCTGGTGATAAGATAAAGGGTAGCCAAAAAACAGAAACTCCAAGTTACACTTCGTCATGCATGATAAACTTAAAGTCTGTTGGTGAAAAACCTAAGATAGCACCGAAGCCTACTGTGAAAGTTTATACTCAAGCAGAGAATCAATATGGTCAAAACACCAAAAATATGGTGCTACATTTTGAGTCACTTAGTAGTAATACTAGTCTTAAACCAAAAGTTAAGAATAATGTTGAAAGACTGGTAGAGAAGTTTGAAGCTAAGAATCAAGAAGCTGCTACTGGCAGAAGTAGATAGCTGAATGAGGTTGCTGTTAAAACAGCAACCTCTTCATATTAATTTGCAATGTATTGCAAATAATAAAATATTATACTTTTTATAAATAAATTAATAATTCCGTTACATAAAATTTTAACTAATATTTGATGTAATTAAATAATTAACCAGGGAGAATGAAATGATTAAGAAAGATAAAACTGGACATGAGTGGTATGATATGATTCCAAAATAACGTATTAGTCCAAAAATCAAAGAGCTACAGAGTAACCTAGAGGTAATATCTTAGAACCTGTCTTGAAAGAGAATGAAGAAAAGGATAAGATGAGGTAAACAAAAAATAGTAGGTAAAATTGTATCCAAGTGATATAAATGACAAAGAATGGGAAATTTTAGAGCAACATGTTGAACAAGGGGCAATAGGGCGACCAAGAAAGCATAATATTAGAACAATTATTAATGCGATAAGATATATAATGAGAGGTGGTTGCCAGTGGAGAATGCTGCCAAAAGATTTTCCGCCATGGAAGACAGTGTACGACTATTTTCTTAGGT
>BNGT01000018.1 GCA_016860565.1 Candidatus Mesenet longicola
TGATTTTCAGCTGCTTCAATCTATACCAGATTGAATTTATTCCAAATCCTAGATCTCGTTTCATCTCTGCTAGCTGGATGCTTTTTTACATATTCTTCTAGCGGTCTATTTTTCGGATAAAATCACTACTGGTTTTAATCCACTTTTTTAGCCATCTATATAATGTTCTATTCCTATTTCTAAAAGCTCCACAACCTCAGCCTTTCTCTTAAATCTATGCTATTTTCCCTCTTATAAAATTGTTCATTTACTTTGGAAAGTATTATAAATTGAACCTCAGACCAAAACGTTTACGTCTATTTCTATACCTATTCGATTAAATCTTTTCAACAAGCCAATTATGTTTTCTACTACTATCCTTTTAGTTCCTTTTCTTTCCTTATACTTTCAAATATTCGATTCTACACTCCCTTTTACAATTTTGAAAGAGGAGTATTATAGAAAAAGCAGCAATTCGGTATATATCTCATATAGCATGAAATATAAGTGTTGGTAGATGATATAGAACTAAAGATGTAGTACAAGAGGTATGTAAGAAAAATCAAGTAATCAAATCATGTCCATATGTATATTTCTATATTTAGCAAGTTAGCGTAAATGATTAAGAGAAGAAGTTCAAGAAAAATACAACAAAATTTTTCAGAATTGAAGAAGAAATATATTGAATTTGTCAGCAGTTGGCTATTTTGTAATGGAAATATAACCAATCAGATGATCAAATCACTCTAAACGAAAGTCGAAAATTACCATTCTATCTCATTCCTTGCATTTCTCATCCATAGTGGTTGAATTGAGAGCATAAATACTATTATTTCATTCTATTTTATTTTATCAATTCCATCCATTGAATCAATAAAGCTAGCATTGTTTTTGGTCATCATAAGTTTACTATGTAAAAATTCCATTGCATCTACAGCTCCCATAGGAGCAAGTACTCTACGTAATATCCAAGTTCTAGCAAGCACATTTTGCTCAATTAAAAGTTCTTCCTTCCTTGTTCCAGATTTTGTTATGTCAATCGCTGGGAATATACGTTTATCTGCAAGCCTACGATCAAGTACTATTTCAGCATTACCTGTGCCTTTAAATTCTTCAAAAATCACTTCATCCATTTTTGAACCTGTTTCTATTAAAGCTGTTGCTATTATAGTTAATGATCCGCCACTTTCTATATTACGTGCAGCACCAAAGAAACGCTTCGGCCTTTGTAATGCATTTGAGTCTACCCCTCCAGTTAAAACTTTTCCTGAAGATGGAATGACAGCATTATATGCACGTGCAAGGCGAGTTATTGAATCAAGAAGAATAACTACATCTTTTCCATGCTCAACTCTTCTTTTTGCTTTTTCTATTACTATTTCAGCCAATTGAACATGCCTATAAGCAGGCTCATCAAATGTAGAACTTATTACTTCACCCTTAACAGAACGTACCATATCCGTAACCTCTTCCGGCCTTTCCCCTATTAATAAAACCATCAGCTCTATTTCTGGGTGATTTGTTGCAATAGAATGGGCCATTTGCTGCAGTAATACAGTTTTACCAGTGCGAGGTGGAGCAACTATTAATGCTCTTTGTCCCTTACCTAAGGGAGATACTATATCTACAGCCCGAACGCCAATACTTCTTTTATCACTGCTATTTCTACATTCAAGTATTATCTTTTCATCTGGATATATAGGCACTAAATCATCAAAATGTGCACATCTTTTCGCATCCTTCACTTTAATAAAATTAACTTCTGGTGCGTTGTCAAACATTGTGAAATAACGCTCTTTATTTCCAGGAGGCTTTATTTTACCACTTACTACATCCCCTGTGCGTAAATTGAATCTACTTATTTGTTTATTAGAAATGTAAATATCATCAGTACTTGCAGCATAATGAGCCTTTGCTGAGCGTAAAAAACCAAAACCATTAGGCAAAATTTCTACAACACCACTACCTAAAACAGTTTTTCCTTCATCGGCAGCTTTTGTTATAAGATTAAATATTATATCTTGCTTTAACACACTACCATTATAGAAAATTTTTTCCTTTTCTGCTAACTCTAATAGCTCCTCTACTGTTTTGTTTTTTAGATCGTTTAAGTCTATTATGTTTTCTATGCTTTTATTTGTATCAAAAAGCTCAGCTTCACCACATCCATTGCTATCAATTAAGCTACTATTTTTGCTAATTGATTTTCCTTTATTTTCTTTTTGAATTAGAGCATTGCTTTCATCTTTAACTACTTCTGACATGCTTATTATTTACCTATGATATGTTAATCAAAAAACTAAGAAGATTTAATTTATAAAATGGAGTTAACTTTTATTAAGTAGATTTAATTTATGTAAAACTACAAAACAACCTAAGTTACAAGGTTAAACAAGCAGCTTAATCATGTCAATTAGTTTTTGTAAGACGCAGTAAACTACATTAATTAATTTATCTAAATATTTTTATGTTTTTTCTTTTTACTCCATTTCAGTTATCTTAACATCTTGTTCTATATAATCCAGTTGATCTTGGGTACATAAACGTAATAATACAGGATCACGTGGTTTTAAACTATCTATTTTCCAATGAGTTTTATTTCGAATTGAAGCAACAGTACTTTCGGTTGTTTTGATTAATTTTGATATTTGTTTATCACTTATCTTTGGATAGTGTTTTATTAGCCAGAAAATTGCATCTGGTTTATCTGAACTTTTCTTAATTCCGTTTGGACTTCTTTTAACTGATGTATAATTAGACTTTGATTTGCTTATATGATCATGTAAGACACTACTTAACTGTGGCGTTTTAGACGGATCGCTTTCACAACTTTTAATTTCCTCTTTCGTAATTTGACCTATTTCGATAGGGTTACATCCTTGAACATCCGTACCATCTTCCTTATCTGCTATTAGCTTGATTTCCAAATAATGCAGGCCACAAAACGCTGCAATCTGAGGAAAAGTAAGTGAAGTATTATCTATAAGCCATGTTGCAACTGCTCTTGGCATAATAGACCTATCGTTAGAAAGCTTTTTTTTACTTTTCTTCCTTGAAGAAAGATTATGAGCAATCTCTATCATCATTCAATCCTGTGTTAATGTTTTGTTTACAACAATAAATTGTAAACTGAAAGAATAAAAAAAACGTTAATATCTGCAATGACTACTTGACATTTGATTTATTGTCAAGTTAATAAATAGCAGGCGCTTGGTATCAGTAAAATTCTTGAATGATTCTATAGTCTTAATTTTAATTTATAATTAAGTATAAAAATGCTGATTAATAGAACTACGGAATTGAGAGTAATTTGTGAAAGATTAAAAGTAGAGCAACCGAAATTTATTGCAGTTGATACAGAGTTCATCAAAGGTAATAAGTCTTATTACTTTAAATTGTGTTTAATTCAAGTTTCTTGTAATAGCGTTAATTTTGTTGTTGATGCACTATCAAACGAACTTGATTTATCACCTCTTGCACAATTGTTGCTAGATACGAAAATTATTAAAGTATTTCATGGCTCTAGGCAAGACTTGGAGGTATTATTTACAGTTTTTTCAAAAGCAATAAATCCTATTTTTGATACTCAAATTGCTGCAATGTTCTGTTATTATTATGAAAATTTTGTTGGTTACTCTAAATTGGTTGAGCAGATAAAAGGAGTAAAACTTAATAAGAAAAAGTTTAAAAATTTCAATTGGCTAAAACGTCCTCTTTCTGAAGAGCAAATAGAATATGCCTTAAACGATGTAACTCATTTATATGATTTATATACTATTTTTTATAATAAGTTAGTAGAAAATAACAGAATTTTGTGGTTCTTGGAAGAGATGAAAAAAATGAGTGATATCAGCGCATATGTTAATGATCCTCAGAAAGCTTGGAGAAGAGTAAAATTTGATACAAAATTACAAACAGAGTCCATAATTGCAATAAAAGCAATTTGTCAGTGGCGGGAAATATTAGCACAGCGTTATAATATAAATCGGGAATATGTAGTCGATAGTGTAAAAATAGCTTCTATTGCAGAAAAATATCTTATGCATAACATAGCAATAAAAGACTGCATAGAAAAATATATAAAAGAAGTTTTAACGGAAAAGGATTTTTTAGAATTTCCAAAAATACTGGAAGAAAATAAAAATATAAAACCCAATTTGGATGACAATTTTCTTTGTTATAAGAAATCTACTTTAGATATCCTTTTAATGCTACTGCATGATAGGTGTCAAGCAAATCATATATCACAAAGGCTTGTTGCTTCAAAGAATGAGATAATAAAATCAATATGTAGGCAAGATAGCGATTTATCTCGAGGTTGGAGATATGAATTTTTTGGTAAGTATGTAGATAATTTTGTAAATGGTGATTCTGAAATTGTAGTTTCAACAAATAAAATAGATTGTAAATCAGTTAGTACATAACATTAATATTTTTATGAATTTGATATTAATATCTCAGCTCAATTATATAGCTGAGAATGTTCAACATAATAGTGAGAAGATTTTTGATGCATACAAAAAAAATGCTAATAATGCTGTAGAGTTGGCAATATTCTCTAGTTTTGCTATTTCTGGTTATTTAAGAAAACCTCCCGTTCCTATAAATGGCTTTTTTGAGAGATGTAATGAGGTATTAGAGGAATTAGCACAATATGCCAAAAATTATAATGTACCTATAATCATTGGTAGTGCTACTGAAAAGCAGAATAAAATATTTAATTCAATATTTTTATTACAAAAGGGGATAATTTTATTATTAGCAGAGTCTAATCTAAAAAATAATAAAATTCATGAATTTACTTTTAATGAAGAAAAAATCAAACTTTATATTTTAAATACTGATTTAGAAAATGATCTGATAGAAGAAGGAGCGGGGAGTAGTGATATTTTATTGTTCATGGATAGCAGACCATATACAAAAGGCAAAAAAAGTTCTATTGAAAAATTTTACCATAATGGCAAAAAAATTATATATGTAAATCAAATAGGAGGAAACGATGAATATGTTTTTAGTGGTGGATCATTTGTTAAATATATAAAAGGAATCAATTTTTTAAGTAATTGGCAAGAAGAAAGTAAATTAATCAATTTAAAGAGAACAGATCAATTTTATACCAGAAGTAATGTGGATTACATAGAGGATATTTACCAAGCATTAATGCTTGGTTTACGCGATTATGTTGCGAAAAATAACTTTGATAAAGTTATATTAGGTTTATCTGGGGGTATAGACTCTGCCTTAGTTGCAATAATTGCTTGTGATGCGCTAGGTAGTGCAAAAGTGCGTTCCTTTATGCTACAGTCTGAGTACACTTCAGCAGAAAGTATTCAAGATGCGCAAGAGTTTGCAAGCAGAGTTAATATATCGCATGAAATGCTTTCTATTAGTACTATTTTTGATTCGATAAAAGAGAGTTTAAAAGAAATTTTTGTTGGCTATCACTCTGATATCACTGAGGAGAATATACAAGCTAGGATAAGAGGCATGATTCTTATGGCAGTCAGTAACAAATTTGGTGGTATGCTGCTTGCAACTGGTAATAAATCTGAAATGTCTGTAGGTTATGCTACAATTTATGGTGATATGTGTGGTGGTTTTGCTCCCATTAAAGATATATATAAAACTGAAGTTTATGAATTAGCAAAGTGGCGTAACGATAATATTCCTGAAAATAGCCTATGTTGTAAGATTAATGTTATCCCTCAAAGTATAATTGATAAACCGCCATCAGCGGAGCTACGTCATAATCAAATGGACCAAGATACATTGCCAGATTATAATATTTTAGATTCTATACTGAAGATGCTACTTGATGAAAAAGAAACTGATGAGTTCATCTTGAAGAAGGGTTATGATATTCGGACTGTCAATTATATTATAAAATTAATAAAACGAGCAAAGTATAAAAGACTTCAATCCCCTCTTGGACCTAAACTTTAGCAATATTTTAGAGTGCGAGAAAAAGCATATCAAAAACTAAAGCAGTTAAAAAACATAAATTTTAGCAAGGAAAATTTAGATATTATAAATAATTTAAACTTTCAGCTCCTAATTTAAATTTACCTTCACCTTTAGCAAAAGGACCATTTGGTATTACATTCCTTTTTTATATTGTTTTTTTATTCTAAATGTCAGTTCAAATCTTATTTAATGCACTTAATTTGGTTGCTGCTATTTACAATTTTGAGCTTCCACATGAATTTTGCAAGATGTCTAGTTTTGAAATGGAATGGGAGATTGATTTAATCGCACATTCACTTAAAATTTTGTTTTTCTTTTTAGTATACACTCCCTTGTCTAACTGGTATGTAGTGCCATTTTTAATAACCGACTGAATAAGTTCTGAACACTTTGGTCCAGTTTTTTTCTTTTGCTGAGAAACTAGCTCGATTATATCTTTATTTCCAATTTTTTTGGCTAACTCTTCAGTGCTTTTTTCCTTGGGAGAGTGGGTTGATCTTCTTTTACCTTCCACATATTCAGCTCCGTAAGCAATAACTAACTGAACAAGCTTAAGGCACCCTGTTTCAACTGCATAGTGCAGAGTGCTATACTCAGGCTCATTGACAACTTCAGTGCCTTTTTCAATCAATAACTCAATGATTTTACAGGTATTGTCTTTGTTTTCTTCAATATATATTTTTCTTTCTTGATCAGTGTTATAATTATGTTGACTCGGTACAAGACGTGCTATGGCAGCATGGAGAGTATGAGTAAAACCAATGGTATTGCTATCAAGTTTGAGATAATGTTTTTCTTTTACATCTTCTTGATTCAAAGGTTTGCCTCCTTTTTCAATGATGAGTTTTATAATCTCTAAATCATTACCAATAATAGCAGTGTTTAGACTATGACCTAAATTCATGAAATTAAATGCTGCATTTACTTTACTTACTTCTTCGTAGCTTAAATTTTTAATTTCATATTGGCTATTATCTATATCCTCTCTTAGTTGCTCTGGAGTTATCTCATTAGATATGATTTTTCCAATGTATTCGTAATTTGACATATTGGGGGGTTTGAGTTATTTATTACAATTTAAGTATTAATATATTAATAATTTATTGTCAAGAACTTTGCTAAAAAAATAATTTAATAATTAAAATTTATAATTAAAATAGTATAAATTATAATCTTATCTCTAATAAAAAAGAGGAACAAAACAACTTAGATGACTTATGCAATATAATGGTGTAAGACTTTAAAATATTAGAAATAACGTAAGATGAACAACATTAGGAATTTTGCTATTATTGCTCACATAGATCATGGAAAATCTACCTTAGCTGATCGTCTAATAGAATGTTGCAATGGTCTGGAAACAAGAAAGATGGTAGATCAAGTGCTTGATTCTATGGATATAGAACGTGAACGTGGGATTACAATTAAGGCACAAACGGTTAGGCTTAAATATGTAGCAGATGATGGTAATATATATCATCTTAACCTTATGGATACGCCAGGACATGTTGATTTTTCCTATGAAGTGAGCAGAAGCTTAGCAGCATGTGAAGGTTCTCTGCTCGTTATTGACGCCAGTCAAGGAGTTGAAGCACAAACTCTGGCAAATGTATATAGAGCTCTTGATAGCAACCATGAAATTATAGTTGTGCTTAATAAAATTGATCTACCTGCCGCTGATCCTGAAAGGGTGAAATCACAAATTGAAGAAATAATTGGTATAGATGCAAGTGAAGCAATTTTAATCTCAGCCAAAACTGGCCTTGGTATAAAAGATGTACTGAACACAATAGTAAAAAAACTACCATTACCAAAAGGTGATGAATTAGCTCCCCTACAGGCGATTTTAGTTGATAGTTGGTATGATGCTTATTTAGGAGTGATAATTCTCGTTAGAGTTAAAAATGGCACGCTTATTAAAGGAATGAAAATAGTTATGATGTCAAATAATGCCACATATCAGGTGGACAATATTGGTATTTTTACACCTAAAAAAGTAATGGCAGAGAAGTTATCAGCTGGGGAAATTGGTTTTATTACTGCTTCAATTAAAGAAGTTGCAGACTGTAAGGTAGGAGACACCATTACTGAAGAAAAAAGATCCTGTGCAGAGGCTCTACCGGGTTTTAGGCAAACTAGCCCTGTGGTTTTTTGTAGTATATTTCCAAATTCAGCAGATGATTTTGAATATCTGCGTGATGCACTAAGTAAGTTACATTTAAATGACGCTAGTTTTACTTTTGAAACAGAATCATCCAATGCTTTGGGTTACGGATTTCGCTGCGGCTTTTTAGGGATGCTGCATTTAGAAGTCATACAGGAAAGACTAGAAAGAGAATTTGATTTAGACCTTACAGCAACAGCACCAAGCGTTATCTATAAGGTAAAAATGAAAAATGGACAAAATCTGAATATACACAACCCAAATGACATGCCAGAGCCAGATAAAGTGTTATCAACTGAAGAGCCATGGATTATTGCTTCTATTATGGTACCAGATGAATACTTAGGATCAATTTTGACGTTATGTAACGAAAGAAGAGGAGAGCAAGATGATCTATCTTATATGGGTAGCACAGCACTAGTAAAATATAAGTTACCTTTATCTGAGATTATCTTTGATTTTTATGATAGGCTAAAATCAATTTCAAAAGGCTACGCAAGCCTTGATTGGGAATTTAGTGAATATCGCGAAAGTCAAATAGAAAAATTGAGCTTTTTAGTCAATGGTGAATCAGTTGATGCTCTAGCCTGCATAATTCATAAAAGTAGAGTAGAGCAAAGAGGAAGAGAAATATGCTCTCGTCTTAAAGATTTAATACCAAGACAACAGTATAAAATTGCAATTCAAGCAGCAATTGGCAGCAAGATCATTGCTCGTGAGACCATAAATCCATATAGAAAAGATGTTACAGGTGGTAAGATCAGTGGGAAAGATAGAAAAATGAAATTACTTGATAAACAAAAGGAAGGTAAAAAAAGATTGCGTGCAGTTGGTAATATTAATATTCCACAAAATGTATTTATACAAGCGTTAAAGATTAATGATTAGATAGAATCTTAAATTTATTAAGGTATATAAAATTTACTCCAGTATTATATTGACTTTTTAACTTTTTATTAAAAATAAAAGCTTCATAATTTAATACTAAGCTTTATAAGAAACAAGAGATAACGGAAAATAAAAAGAAGAAACCTCTTTAAAGTTAAAAATGATGGATGAGCAAAAAGCAAGAGATGAGAAGATAGCTAGGAGTAAAGAGGGAGAAAATAATAGATTAGGAATCTGCAAAAAAGTACAGTAAGCGCCGAAAATTTAACAAAGAAACGCTGATAGAGTAGGTAATACAGCTAGCCAAATAAGAGAAAATTAAGGAGATGTTTTGCGTATAAACTGATGCAAAAGTTGAACTTTTCCTGTGTAACACCAAGATACAGCCCTACCTTTCAAGATCTGAAAGAGATAAGGACAAAGGCAATGTGGATGAAAGAGAAAGTCAGAGGTTTAAAGATGAATCGATAATACAGGATTTAAAATCTGGAAAAACAGCTCTGAATAATGGTATCAATAACAACCAGCTAAAGCAGATGGTATAAAGCAAAACTCAGAAATGTTTATTTTCAATATATTTCTGTACATCTGAAGAATTTACATTACCAATAGTGACAGCAAATAGCCCATAGGTCCAATATCTTTTTAATTGTTCAAATTCTTGTTTTTGATATGCTATTGGATAGTGGGCGGCATAGAATATGTAAATTCACAATATTTACGTAATTTATTTCTCTACAGCTATTTCACCTGTAAATATCTGTATTTAGTATAAAATACTACATTAAATCAAACGTACTGTGTGTTTATAAATAAACTAAAAATACTAAATAACTACATAAATAAACTTTACTTATTTCACCTCTTCATTCTGTATCTATCAACTCATACTCTGCAAAGAAAAAAGCTATTTCTTTTTTAGCGTTTTCAATACTATCTGAACCATGTACGCAATTGGCATCAATATTATCGGCAAGATCACCTCTTATTGTGCCTTTATCTGCTTGTTTTGGGTCTGTTGCTCCCATAATAGTTCTGTACTTACTTACAGCATTTTCTCCAGAGAGGGCTTGAACAATAACAGAGCCAGAAGTCATAAATTCAACAAGATCAGGAAAAAAAGGCCTTTCTTTATGAACCTCATAAAATAATTCTGCTTGCTTTTTTGTCAGTAGCATTTTTTTCTGGGTAATAATTTTTAGCCCAGATTGTTCAATATATGAGATAACCTTACCTATAATATTGCGTTTTATTACATCAGGTTTTAAAATAGAAAGAGTCTTTTCGTTCAAAATTTATCCTTTTTAGTTATAATAATATTATTTTACTTGTAAATTTTTAAATTTAAAAGGGATTTTTTCATTGTACTTAAAGTTAGCGTACAATATAGTTTACTTTAAAAGTAAATGATAGAGGTGTAATGGGAGGCTGCTGTAATAAAAAAAGTCAAGCTGATTCTGATAAAAAGTTAGGTGATAAAAAAAGAAAAAATTCTGCTTTATACTTTAGTCATATTAAATCATCTGTGTTTTGTGCAGTTAAGGGTCACTTTATATTTCAATTGGCACTTGTAAGCTATATTAATTATTCTTTGCGTTATTTATTGCTTAAACAACAAAATAGCAATGGAGCATTGACAGAAAAATATCGCCACCTAAAAAAAAGTGCTGCTTTTTCAATGATAAGAAATATTATTCCATTCTTTGAAGTTGCTATTATTATGCCGCTCGTATGTTTTGGTATACCAAGAATTCCAGGTGTAGGTGACGTTTTGCAAGATCATATGTATTTATACTGTACTTTGATTTGTATTACTTTCATGATAGCTATTTGTTTTACAGTGAGAGCTCTTGAGTTGCGTGAGAAGCTAACTAAGTGTTTTTATAAAGATTACGATTCAGAAAAAATCAAAGGTAGTTTTAAGCAAGATGATATCCACTACCCAATCTATGAGGACGGAAATTTGATGTTCAATTTTCCTGATTGTAGTAATTATAAAGGTAAACAAAATGCATCTTCAAGGGGGTATTTTATTTTGTTAACTCTATTAAACTTAATTACATTGCCACTTAAATTAATACAGGCTACCACTATGCTATCTCTTGCCATTATAGAATTTGGTGAAGCAATATTTAATTTTCCTTTCGATATACTCACTTGCTACAACGACAAAGATAAGTTTGCTGCAACTAAAAACGGTCTGAAGCGCTCTGGGTATTTATTTTATGGGTTTATCAGAAATGCCATTGATATAACTTTTTTTCCAGTTATGGTTTTTGTGAATAGTCATTACCAAAAAAACATGAGTTCTCCCTTTGAATGTCTGGATAATGCAGTAGCTGAGCTTATAGGAGAAGTAAAATCTACATGCTGTAATGCATAGGAAAAAAGTTGCTGTAGTTTTATTCAATCTAGGTGGACCATCTTCTTTAGAAACTGTAGAGCCTTTTTTGTTTAATCTTTTTTATGACAGAAAGATAATCAATTTACCAAATCCTTGGCGATTTTTTTTAGCAAAGCTAATTTCTAAAAAGCGGCTCAGTACAGCAATAGAAATATATAAACAAATAGGTGGGAAGTCACCAATTCTTAAGGCAACAAAGATGCAAGCAAAAAAGTTAGAAGATAAGTTGAATGAGAGTAGTTGTGATATTTATAAAACTTTTGTTTGCATGCGTTATTCACCTCCATTTGCTGATGAAGTTGTACAAAACGTTAATAAATTTGGTCCAGATAAAGTTATCTTATTACCGCTATATCCACAATATTCTACTACTACTACATTATCTGCAATTGAAAATTGGTACAGAGTAGCCTCTTATTATAAGTTTAATTTTACAACAGAAATTGTATGTTGTTATTATGAAAATAAAAACTTTATCATATCTTATAGTAACTTAATAATAAAATACTATAAATTAGCTAGTGAATTTGGGAAGCCAAGGATTTTATTTTCTGCTCATAGTTTGCCTATCAGTATTATTAAGAAAGGTGATCCATATGCATGGCAAATAGAAAAGACAAGTGAGCTGATAGCTGAATCTTTAAATATTGAAAATTTAGATTGGAACGTATGTTATCAAAGCAAAATTGGCCCTGTAAAATGGCTGGAGCCTAGCACTAAAGATGAGCTATTGCGTGCTAAAAATGATAAGGTGCCAGTGATTTTAGTGCCTGTTGCATTTGTTTCTGAACATTCTGAAACTTTAGTCGAATTAGATATAGAATATAAAAAGTTAATGCTTGACCATTATTATTATCGCGTTCCTACGCCAGAAACTGACACTTTTTTTATTAATTGCTTATTTCAAATTTGTTTAAACGTGAAAAATAGTAAGTGTTGCAATGGATATAGAATGTGTTGGAAAAATTATAATTCTAGGCATTTTTATTTAAATAGTAATAGATAAATCACTTGTATACTTGTAGAAATATGATATTAATATTATTAACCTTTATAATTTAATAGGATAGCCTTTAGTGGTGTTTGTATTTTCATTATTTTGAAATTGGAATATGTTTTATGTCGATAACTTCTGAAAAAAAAAATGAGTTG
Organism: Candidatus Mesenet longicola; assembly: GCA_016860565.1. Lineage (GTDB taxonomy): Bacteria > Pseudomonadota > Alphaproteobacteria > Rickettsiales > Anaplasmataceae > Mesenet > Mesenet longicola. Next base: position 12,552 of record BNGT01000018.1, read on the forward strand.
ATTAGTGAGTATCGTACTACAGGAAATGATACAGGTTCATCTTTTGTCCAGTGTGCAATTTTAAGTGTAAGAATTAGTAACTTAACGGATCATTTTAAAATACATAAGAAAGACTATCATTCTAAACGTGGATTGTTAGTCCTAATAGGTAGAAGGCGTAAGCATTTAAACTATATAAAACATAAACATGGTGACGAGGAATATAAAAAATTAATAGGAAGGTTGGGCATTAGAAAATAATTTTTTTTGAAGGATATAAGTATGTTTAAAATGATCAAAGAATCTATAGAGTGGGGCGGGTCTGTTTTGTCTTTAGAAACTGGCAAAATAGCACGTCAAGCAAACGGTTCAGTAGTTGTAAGTTATGGTGATACAGCGGTATTAGTAACTGTTGTAATTGGGCAAGCAAAAGAAGATGCTAATTTTTTACCTTTAACTGTGCAGTTTGTTGCAAAAAGTTATGCTACGGGCAAAATTCCCGGCGGTTTCTTTAAAAGAGAAGGTAAGCCATCGGATAGAGAAACCTTAATTTCTAGGTTAATAGATAGAAGTATAAGGCCATTGTTCCCAGAAGGTTTTTATAATGAAGTAAGTGTAATATGTAATCTACTGACTTACGATATGATAAATGTTCCAGAAGTGCCAGCATTAATTGGTGCTGCTGCTGCTTTAGCTATCTCTGGTGCACCAATTAATGGAAGTATTGCTGGTGCAAAAGTTGGTTGCTGTTTTGATAAAAATAACAACTGTAATTATATACTTAACCCATCTGTAAAGGAGATATCATCAAGTAAATTAGATTTATTTTTATCTGGTAATGAAGATTCTATACTTATGGTTGAATCTGAAGCAAGTGAGCTATCTGAAGATCAAATGCTTGAAGCTATAAAATATGGTCATGAAAAGCTGCAAGATGTAATAAAATTAATCAAAGATTTTGCAGATAAAGTTGAAATTAAACCTATAATTTTTACTCCTTGCAGTGAAGCTGATAACATCGTTAACGAAATTAAAGAAAAGTATGAAGGTGATTTTTCTCGCGCTTACGCAAATACTATTAAAAAGGATAGAGTAGAAGCTCTTGATAATATTAGAAACAGCATATTAGAAAAGTTTAAAGAAAGAGATGAGCAACTTGTATCTTGTGCAATTAAAAATTTCGAACGAGTGTTGGTACGTAATATGGTTCTGTCTACAAGTAAGAGAATAGATGGGCGTTCTGCCACTGAAATACGTCAAATAGAAGCTGAAGTTAATATTTTACCAAAAACTCATGGCTCTGCTCTTTTTACTAGAGGTAATACTCAAGCATTAGTTGTTGCTGCTCTTGGTACCAGTCAAGATGAACAAATTGTTGATGATCTTGAAGGTGATAGACGTGAGCATTTCATGCTTCATTATAACTTTCCTCCTTATGCTGTTGGTGAATCTACAGCTTTACGTGCTCCAGGAAGAAGAGAAATTGGCCATGGTAAACTTGCATGGCGTGCTATACAGTCTGTCTTACCTGATAAAGCAAATTTTCCGTATACGATTAGATTAGTATCTGAGATTACAGAATCTGATGGTTCTTCATCTATGGCAACAGTTTGTGGTGCATCACTTGCTCTTATGGAGGCTGGTGTTCCAATTAAATCTGCAGTTGCTGGCATTGCTATGGGGCTTATAAAAGAAGAAAATAGTAATTATGTGATTCTTTCTGATATATTGGGTGATGAAGATTATTTAGGCGATATGGACTTTAAAGTTGCAGGTACTAGAGCTGGTATTACAGCGTTACAGATGGATATGAAGATCTTTGGTATAAATTTTGATATTATTAAAGAGTCACTAGCACAAGCTAAAGAAGGTAGACTTTATATAATGGATAAAATGGATGATGTTAAGTCAGAACCAAATGATAATCTAAAAGAAAATGTTCCTAAAATGATATCTATGCTTATAGATAAAAACAAAATTCGTAATGTTATAGGAACAGGTGGAAAAAATATCAGAGATATACAAGATAAGTGTAAAGCAGTTATCTGCATACAAGATGATGGGGCAGTAGTGATTTCTGCATCAACTACTAAATTAGCAGAGGATGCTAAAGAAATGATTATTAATATTATTGCAGATCCTAAAGTAGGGGTAGTTTATGAAGCAAAAATTACTGCAACAGGAGACTATATTGCAAATGCTGAGTTTTTAGGTTCAAAACAGGGAACAATACATATTAGTGAAATAGCAGATAAAAGAATATCTTCAATAAGTGAGCACTTAAGTATTGGAAAAGTTGTCAAGGCTGCAGTTATTGGTATTGAACGTGACCGCTTTAAATTATCTATACGTAGGGTAGATCAAGAAACAGGAGAATTACTTGAAGGTGCACTTTCTGAAGTACCAAGGAGTTTTTCAAAAGATAAAGGTAGTTTCTCTAGTTATGATAATAAATCTAATAAAAGCTATGATAGTGGCAGTAGAGATAAACCGTCTTTTATGGGCAGTAGAAATCGCAGTGGTGGTTCTCGTAGTAGTGACTCTCGTTTTGGTGGTTCTCGTAGTGGTGATTCTCGTTTTGGTGGTTCTCGTGATGGTGAGTCCCGTTTTGGTGGAGGAAATGTTAACAACCCTAGGAAGCCGAAAATTTTTACATAATTTATAGCAAATAGTATTATATTTTTAATAATAAATTGATATTTGATCGTAATTTATACGAAAAACATAGAGATAGAGCAGCTTGTTTAGATGTAGAATGTGATTTCTTATTTAATAAGATAATTGATATAATATTTGAAAAGCTAAGCGTTTTTTTAAATCAAGATGATAGCTTACTTCATTTAGGTTGTAGGAACGATAAGTTAGTTGATCTTTTGCAAAGTAGTAACTTTTCTTTTAAAGAAAAGTTACTACAGTGTGATATTTCTTATAATACAATAAGTAAGGTCAGATATGGCAGAAAGGTTGTACTTGATGAAGAATTTCTACCATTCATGGAACAAACGTTCAATATTGTAATGAGCACGATGTCGCTACATTGTGTTAATAACTTACCAAGTGTTTTGCTAAGAATTAACGATGTTCTTAAAAAAGATGGTGTGTTTATTGGTACTGTGTTTGGCCCACAAACTTTAAATGAACTGCGATATTCCATATTGAGTATTGAATCAAAATCTGGTGTAGTAACATCAAGAGTGATACCATTTATAAGAGCAGTAGATGTCACTAATTTATTAAAGCAAAGTAGATTTGTAAATTCAGTATTAGATGTACATACTATAACTGTAAAATATAAAAGTGTACTTGATTTATTCCACGACTTAAGGAGTATGGGAGAAACTAATATGCTGTACACAAGAAATAAAAGTTTTTTATCTAAAAGTCTGATTACTGAAATTGAAAAGTTTTATATAGATAATTTTGTACAAGATGATCATTATATTCCAGCAACGTTCGAGATGATAATTATGCAAGGTACTAAATTAAAATAGAGAGTTAAATATAAAAGTAAAAATTAGAACTGCAAAAGGAAGGAAAATATCATCTACTAAGTGGTTATTTCGTCATGTTAATGATAGGTATGTTAAAAATGCACATACTAGTGGCTATAGATCACGTTCTGCTTTTAAGCTCATTGAAATAGATGATAAATTTGGGCTCTTTAAAGCATGTCATAAAGTGATTGACTTAGGAGCATATCCTGGTGGCTGGTCACAAGTTGCAGCACAAAGAGTTATTAAAAATAATCAAGGTTTAGTTTTTGCTGTTGATCTTCAAAAAATTGAAGATATTCAGAACGTAAAATTTGTGCAGTGTGATATTATAGATGATGCATATATTTTACATGATAAGCTAGGCTCTTATAAATTTGATCTAATACTTTCTGATATGGCGCCAAAATCATGCGGTTGCAGCAGAACAGACCATATTAGAATTATTAATCTTTGTGAAGGAGCACTCGAGCTTGCTAAGCAACTCTTAGGTAAAGATGGCAAGTTTGTAGTAAAAATATTTCCAGGTGAGTGCGAAAAATCTTTTTTGAATGAGTTAAAGCAAGCTTTTAAAGTAGTAAAATACTTCAAACCTAAATCTAGTAGGGCTGACTCTGCAGAAATATATTTACTGGGATTAGGTTTTTATTTATAAGCCTAATAACTGTTTTCTAACATAAAATCAGCTGCTAAAAATAATGAACCACAAGTTATTATGTTTTTAATTTCGCTGCAAGTAGCTTTATTTAATATCTTAGATATTGCATCACTTAATGAATCACAAGCTATAGCCTTTATTCCTGCAGCTACTGCTTTCTCTTCAACAAATTTAGCATTTTGGCTGCGTGGTTCTGATTTAACGCAAACTGCACATAATAACTTTGCGTGAGGCTTAATATATTTTAAAAACCTTTCAATGTCCTTATCTTTTGTTACACCAAGTATAATATATACACCTTTTTTAAAATTATCTGCTATCCATTCAGATAAAACCTCAGCTCCCGCAGGGTTATGGGCACCATCTATAAACAATTTCCAATCAGTAGGCAACATATCAATTAGCTGTCCACTTTTTACATGTTCAAGTCTTGCAGGCCAATACGTTTTTTTTATGCCAGAAGCAATATATTCATAATCTATATTATAGTTGTATTTTCCGCTCAGTATACTACATGCTGCTATCGCATTACCAGCATTAGTTATTTGATGTGCTCCTTGTAAGGATGGCAAAGGTAATTTCAAAGATTGAACAGATGAATTAAATGACATGGTATGATTATCATGCTGTTTACATATCCACTCATATTCTCCTCTATATAAAGGAGATTTATTTTTAGATGCATAAAACTCTAGCATTTTCATCACGGAATCTTGTTGTGGAGCTATAACACAGGTAACATTAGGCTTTATTATACCAGCCTTCTCACCAGCAATAATCTCTACTGTCGGTCCAAGATATTCGGTATGCTCAAGTGATATAGAAGTAATAATTGTAAGTAAGGGATTATCTATTACATTTGTTGCATCAAGACGTCCACCCATTCCCACCTCAATTAGCAATATATCAGCTTTTACACGTGAAAACGCTAAAAATGCAGCAGCTGTTGTACCTTCAAAGAAGGTAATGGGAATACCTTCAGCAGCAATTCGACATTCTTCCAGTAGATTATATAATTCCCTATCAGCTATGTGTTTTCCTGCAACGGTTATTCTTTCATTGAAATTAATTAGGTGGGGTGACGTATAAGCATGAACTTTATAACCTGCAGCTTTCATTATATGGTTAATAAAAGCTATTGTTGATCCTTTACCGTTAGTACCTGCAACATGTACTACTGGAGGTAACTTCTTTTCTGGATTTCCAAGCCTATTTAGTAAATTAGATATACGATCAAGACCAAAGTCTTGAGGCCTAAAACCTAAAGGCTTTGGCCAATGCGGCATCATTTTAAAAATTATTATTGAGATTAGATTGTTTTAAAGTAGTTATAATATTCTTAAGCCCAAGCTCTTCTATTTTTTGCTCAAACTTTAAACGTTGTGTTACAACAACACTAATACCATTAACTGTAATATCAGTTATATAAAATGAATCATCAGATTTTCTAAGTTTATAATTCATATTGATAAAATCATTATTAATACTGAATCTTGTACTTACTAAATAATTATTGTTTCCTAAATATCTATTACCGATTATCGTAACTTTATCGTCTTTAAATTTATATAAATAATTAACATATAAATGTTCTAAGTAAATACTGTATTCTTGAATAAAAGCTTCTTTTTCCTCTGCACTTAATAATTGCCAATGTTTTCCCATAACAAGTTTTGTCATTCTTTGAATATCAATATTCTCTTCTATAACTCTTCTTAGTTCTTGATAAGAAGACTCCTTAGATTCACCAGATATGCTATTTATTTGATAATTAAGGGAACGTATAAAATCACGAGATCTTCTTAAATCTTCTGCTACATCTGGCTTTTCTATTTGGCTAATTAAGGTTGCTTGTTTTGCAAAACAATTGCTATTTATAATCAATAAAGACATAAAGATTACAAAATTTATCAAAAGCCTCATATTCATTACCACTACCTATATTCTTAATAAAATAACCGATGAAAAATAAAAATTAATTAACAGTAGAGAAAATGGGACCGGTGCGATTCGAACGCACGACCCCCAGATTAGGAATCTAGTGCTCTATCCTACTGAGCTACGGCCCCTCATTAGAAAATGAACTTAATATAAGTCATTTCTATAAAATTAGAAAGAAATAAAAACAGCAGAAGTTTTTATATTGATTATATAAAAAATTTTAATTAAAAAACAGCTTCCTCTTCTGAAGGTTGGCTACTGCTATTGATAACAATAGAATTGTCATTTGATATATAGTCCCTAATTTTTTTCTCTATTTCATCTATAGTACTTTGATTTTGCTTTAAATAACTCTTTACATTTTCTCTTCCTTGCCCCAAGCGTATGTTATTATAAGAATAATAAGAACCAGCTTTTTCAATAAAACCAAACTTTACTCCCATATCTATTACTTCACCCAGTTTTGATATACCTTCATTATACATTATATCAAAATCAGCTTGCCTAAATGGAGGAGCTACTTTATTTTTAACTACTTTAACCTTAGTTTGATTGCCAACTATAATATCCTTATCTTTAATAGAGCTAACCTTGCGTATATCAAGTCTAATTGAAGTATAAAATTTTAGCGCATTTCCACCTGTTGTTGTTTCAGGATTGCCATATACCACACCTATTTTTATGCGAATTTGATTTATAAATAGCAGTATACAATTTGCTTTTGATACAGCAGAAGTCAATTTACGCAAACCATGACTTAAAAGTCTAGCTTGCAGACCCATATGCTGATCTCCCATATCTCCCTCAATTTCAGCTCTTGGTGTTAAAGCAGCAACAGAGTCAACAACTATTACATCAACTGCACCAGAGCAAACTAAATATTCAACTATATGTAATGCTTGCTCTCCTGTATCTGGTTGAGAAATAACTAAGTCATCAGTTTTTACACCTAATTTACCAGCGTACAGTACGTCGAGTGCATGCTCTGCATCGATAAATGCACAAGCACCACCTTTTTTCTGTGCTTCTGCAATCACATGTAAGGCTAAAGTAGTTTTTCCAGAGCTTTCTGGACCAAAAACTTCAATAATACGTCCTTTTGGCAGGCCACCAACACCAAGTGCTGTATCAAGAGCAATAGAACCAGTGGATATAGTGTCAATTTTTTCCACAGGATTTTGTTTTAGCTTCATGATAGCACCTTTGCCAAAGGCTCTTTCAATTTGACTTATTGCACTATCAAGTGCTTTCTGTTTCTCTAAACTTATACCGTTTTTGTTTATCTGTTTATCTATTACTTCTGCCATGATTTTCTTTTTAGAATTAAAGATTAATTATAATTTAACTACCAAAAGCTGCAAATACATTATAAGTAAATATTTTAAGAAATAGGTTCTTGTGCATTAAATTTTTCTATGCAAGCCCTAGGTAACTTGCAAAGTATTAGCAATTTAGCTACATTTTGGCCTAAAAAATTAGGATCCTCTTTATTTTCACTATTATTTTTACAATCTTTTTTTTCAGATTCATTTACTTTTTCACAATTACCTTCGAGCTCTACTTTATCGCCTTGTATCATCTTTTTATCTTCTTTATTGAAATACTTATAAATGCTAAGTGCACTAAGTCCAATTGCTGCGACTATGCATAAAAACGTACCAAGATGTAGTGGGAAAGATGCTTTATTTAAATAACCCATACCTAAACGGTCAAAATCATTACTCTGTAAGAGTGCTTGCACTTCAAATATAAATGCAACAAAGACTAATGCTACTGAGATTGAAGCTAAAATTGGAACTAAACGTCTATGTAATCTGCTGTAGTTACAATCTATACATGAGTTATCTAAAGCATTACTTTCTACTTTCTTAAAAACTAAATTAATTGTGCTTTCTACGGTTTTTGCATTGTTCAACTTATGTATACCAAGCCCTAAGAATGCTGTGCTAACAAGTGCAAATACAATAGCTATACTAAAATGTATAGGAAGAAAAGCTATAACATTTGCACCTGTAGGTAAATTAACATTTTTCAAGAAGGGTAGGGTAGATATTCCTGCTGCGTGCAGCATCAATGCACTTGCGATACTGAATAGTAAAATTGATAAGGTAAATGCTATAGGAACATAAATTTTATTTCGGTTTAATTGAGCATCTTTAATCCAATCGAGTAAGAACATTCTTGAGATGAAATATACGATCGAAACTAATGATATTCCTGTAGGTGGGGCAAAGTTAGTATTTTGATTCTCTTTAATATATTTTTGCTCTTTATAATGTTTATATAGCGATGTACACCCATCTCTAAATTTATTATCGTTGTTTTCTAATACTTTTTTATATTTATCCTTATTTTGAATTAATTTTATACATTCCTCTATTAATGCTATTTCTCCATCATATTCTTCTATACTAACATTTACATTATGATACTGACTTCTGTACTTGTAATAGAGGTAAATTGTGCACATTTCAAATTTTATGCGCTCTTCTAAACCATCTTCAGCATATTGGTCAAAATAGTTATTACCTATTATCTTTAAATATTCTTTTAAAGATTTTGTATCATTTGTTTCTATACTGCATTTGCATTTCGTCATTTTCTTTGCATAACCCCTCTACAATATTTAATTGTGGCATACTTAATGAAAAATGCAATTTTAATAATGTGTATTACTTAATAAACAACTCACTTCTCTTAAGGGTAAGCTGCTTTAATTTTTCTACCTACCCTTGTAATAGTAAAAATAATTAATAACAACCAGCTAAAGCTGATGGTATAAAGCAAATTTTAAAATTCAGAAATGTTTATTTTTAATATATTTCTGTACATTTGAAGAATTTACATTACCAACAGAAATAGATCCAATATCTTTTTCTTAATTGTTCAAATTCTTGGTTTGATATACTGTTGGATAGTGGGCAGCATAGAATATGTAAGATGTAATATTACCACTTACAATATCTACGTAATTTATGTTTCTCTGATAATCTCTCTACAGCTATTTCACCTGTAAATATCTGTAATTTAGTACAAAATACTACATGAAATCAAACGTACTGTGTGTTTATGAATAAACTAAATAATACTGAAATATTAAAGCTCAAGCCGTGGATCACTCATATAACTGCATAAATTTAGGTTACATTAAGAGATTTACTCATAACGCAGTATTTCAGCTGGATTTGTAGATGCTGCCTTAATTGCAGAAGGAATCGTAGCAATAAGTGATAGTGATAGGGATAATAGTGATACTTTTACTACGTCTTCTGGTAATAGGATTACAGGCAAAGTTGAGAAAAAATAAACCATAGGATCAAGAAATTGTACATTAGCTATATGTTCTAGAAATATTCTTATTCTTTCAACATTAAGAGAAAATACTACGCCAATAATGCAGCCTAAAAATGTACCTATAAATCCAATAATAAAACCGCAAAAACAAAATACTCTCATTATGCTGCCTTTAGTTGCACCAATTGTTCTCATAATAGCAATAGCTGATTTTTTATCCTGTACAAGTGTAATTAAACTTGAAACAATGTTAAAAGCAGCAACTACAATAATAAGAGCCAAAATTAAAAACATGACACTTCTTTCAGTTTTTAAAGCATTAAAATAGTAGCTTTGAAGGGATTGCCAATCTTTGGTTTGCATGCTAGTTTGCTCTTCTATCGTTTTAGCAAGTTGTGGTGCTTTATCTAAATCATTTATAAATATTTCTATACTTTTTATACTATCCTGATAATCGAAAAAAAGCTGAGCTTCTTTAAGTGGAATATAAATTAGCATGCTATCGTAATCAGGCATTTCTGTGTAAAATGTTGCTACTACCCTATATTCTTTCATTTTCGGCATTTCATCTAAAAGATCTGTAAGCTCTTCAGATAAAACAAGAGTAATGTAATCACCATAGTTTATGCCAAGATTTTCAGCCAAACGTGAGCCTATTATAATACCTTCATCAAACTCTTTTATACTTCCTCTATTTATATGATCAGCTATGATATTTTTACGTATCAAATCCTCTTTTGCTATACCATAAACTAAGGCACCTGAAATATTGCTTTTAGATTTTATTATGACTTGATTTTCAGTAGTAGCAGTAGCATTACTTACTCCATCTATGTTTTTAATTGATTCTACAACTTGGTTATAATTGCTATTTATATCTTTATCAAAGTAGACAACAATGTGACCGTTAACTCCAAGTATTGTCTCAAATAATTGAGCTTTAAATCCGTTCATTACCGACATAACGGTTATTAAAGTTGCAACACCTATTGTAATACCAATAATAGAAAATAAAGTCATAATTGAGAATTTACTATTTTGTCGTAAGTAGCGGAAAGCTAGCATTAATTCAAAATTTAAAGACATAGGTCTAAATCTAAAAAATTTAGCTTATCGCTTTATTTTATGAAATAAAACATTTATAATTTATTAATTATTGGAGCAAGAGATGTCAATCACGCAAGATGATTACCTATTAAAGCAAATTGAAAAAGACGTAAAAGAGAATGACGTAGTGCTTTACATGAAAGGTACTAAAGATTATCCACAGTGCGGATTTTCTCTTGCAGTAGTATCGATATTGCAGAAAATTGGTGTAAAATTTAAAGATGTTAATATTTTAGAAGATCAAGGATTACGAGAAGCTATAAAGAAATTTTCAGAGTGGCCAACAATACCACAACTCTACATAAAGGGAGAATTTATTGGTGGGTGTGACATTACTAAAGAAATGTACGAGAAAGGAGAACTAAAGAACCTTTTTATTAACAAAGGTATTATTAGTGAGTAATACGTTTTATATGCTATGAAAAAGCCGATAGACAAAAAATTGTATTACAATATTGTTAAAATATATAATTAAACATTTTAAATGACTGCTATACATAATGGTAAACATTCATCTCATTCTAAGTCTCTTATTTATGCTATAATCATTATAGCTGTAACGGCGGTTTTAGAAGTAGTAGGTGGTGTAATTTCAAATTCTCTTGCGCTACTGTCTGATGCTGGTCATATGCTGACTGATCTTATATCGCTAATTTTAAGTTGGTTTGCATATAAAGTTGCAACTAAAAAATCAGATTTAAAGAGATCTTATGGATATCATAGGATTCAGGTAGTTGCAGCGTTTGTCAATGGTCTTACGCTGTTTTTAATTTCGGGAATAATTATCTTTGAATCCATAAAAAGGTTTATATCTCCAGTGAATATTAACTGGCAGATTATGTTTTCTATTGCAACTATAGGATTGATTGCAAATATACTGGCATTTTTTCTATTATATAAAAAAGATGAAGATAATTTAAACATAAAGAGTGCTGTGCTTCATATTACTGGAGATATTTTAGGGTCTTTAGCAGCAATTGCTGCATCATTCATCATTATGTATACTAATTGGCAAATAGTTGATCCTATTCTTTCAGTATTTGTCAGCATTGTAATACTTAGAAGTGCGTATAAAATAGTAAAACATTCTTGCCATATTTTGCTTGAAGGCACCCCTAAAAATATAAATCCAGATGAGGTAAAAAGTAAAGTTATTCAAATAATACCTGAGGTAATTGATGTACATCACGTACACATCTGGTCACTTACTGAAAACTACCTTATCATTACAGCTCATATAAAAGTATGCCAAGGAATAAACTATAATGATACAATATATAATGTGAAAAAATTACTATGCGATATATTCAGCATAGCACATGCTACTGTTGAGATTGAATATGATCAATGCGTAGATGACAAGTTACAGAAGGCAATTACGTGAACTTCATAGTTTTTGTATCTTTTATGCTCATATGGTGGATTGTTTTCTTATGTATATTGCCAGTTATGGTTAAAGTAGATGATAAACCTAAGCTTGGTTTTGCCAGCAGTGCCCCAACTCATCCTTATGTATGGCAAAAGATGCTAATCTCTACTGTAATCTCAATTATTTTGACTGCTATTTTACTTTATTTTAGAAATCACAACTACATTAAATTTTAAAAATCTATTCAGCTAAATAGATTATATAACGCCAATGAATTATCAATAACAACAAGCTAAAGCAGGTAGTATGAGTAAAAGCTTATAAAGCAAGTTTTAAAACTCAGAGATGTTGAAATCACTATGCTATGATTCGATATATTTATGTACATCTGTAGCATTAGAGCCTGTTCATAATCTAAAAAAAGGAATAAACTCAGAGTGTAAAGAACGCAGATACTGCCGAAGAAAAAGGCTATGACGCTGGTAAAAAAATCTCAGGAATATATCGCAGTTGATACTCAAACATGCAATTTATGTAACAACTGCAGGAACAACTGACCGCAGCAGTGCTATGAGAATGGTCAATAATGCAAAATTTCTGGAATTAAAAATGTACTGGTTGATATACAGGAGAGAATTTTGCAACTCAAATAAAATTGGTGCAACTGTTGAAGTAATAAAGCGAATTTGCTGTATTACCAAAAAGATGGGTTGTTGATTTGCTTGGTTAGAAAAATCAACAACAAAATGCGTGCAAAAGAAAACCCATCAGATCATTGTCTGTGTTTTAGAAGAAAGTATCAATTTTAAAACAATATTAATTTTATAAGAGTTATGCTATTATTTGTAAATGTGTTTAAACAAAAAATATAATTGTGCCAGTTATACTAAAAAAGGGATTTAAGGGATTTAAAAGAGAACTATCTGATATAGGAACATTGCCGGTTAAATCAAATAATGAAGATGTATCAGAAGAAGAGAAACAGCTTAGTGAAGCGATAGATAGGAATTCTATACAAGTTCAATG
>BNGT01000019.1 GCA_016860565.1 Candidatus Mesenet longicola
CTCATATAGAGTCGTTTTTCCAATTTTAAATCTCTCGGCAACATTTGCTCTACTTTCTCCTTCATCCAATGCTTCCATTGCTTTTTTCCTTAAGTCGTAACTATACGCTGCTGGCATACAAACCCCACTACCATAAATCCATATCTTAACTTGTTTGGATTATTATGAGAAGAGCTATAAATTCTTCAGACGTACAGAAATATATTGCAGAGCAAGAAGTTCATAATAAACATTTCTGAGTTTTAAAATTTGTTTTATAAGCTTTTACTCATACTAACTGCTTTAGCTATTGATGAAATCTCTCGCATATGCCATTAGTTTAGAATGTTTTCAATTCCTAAATAAAGCTTATCAGTCAAAATGCGTAATAATGGTATCTTCTGTTCATCAAAAATGTTATCAATTAGTAAACGAGTTTCGCCCATTATATTGCCCACGTAATAAGTATCCTGAGAACCCAAATAACCTAATTTCACCATCTTTCACTTTTTGTTCTTTCACTTTTTCTAAACTCTGTCAACCATCTTTTTAAGTCTTTTCTTAAAAACTAACCCCACCTTCAGAATACCCTTTTTTCTCAGCTCATTTTTTGTTGCTCGTATGCTGTGTTGCAATACGGCTCTTTCTATATCCTCTGACTTTCTACATCTTCAGAGACTCTGTTTTTCTTACTTATCTCATCTCCATTTTCTTATAACTCCTTGAGTCTGTAAAATTTCTTTGTATATCTCTCATACATTTCTTGTTTCTAGTTCTAATTATTTGGTTTTAGTGTTTTTTTTGTATCCTATTCATTTCTCTTATTTTTTTTTTGTTCTAAAAATCTTATTTTATACAATTTAGTGTTAGATCCTTCGAGTGAACGGATACTTTTATTTTGTTCTGTTTCGCGTTATAACTATTCAATAAAGAGAGATTTAAACTACTAAAATTTGTTGAGGAACAAAGGTTTAGAGAAGCATTGTAGGTTGATTATATCTTTTAATTATATCCATTTGCATTTTTCGTTGTTCTGTCTCTATTAATTCTATTTGCCTTGCAAGGCAATCTTGGTAACCAAGATTGCCACTGATTCTAGCTTGTAATGCCTCTTCCTTTAATATACTTAATTCTCTGAATAACATAATATTGTACCAAATAGTTTTAGCAGATTCATAATTACTCAATTGACTATGGAGTAACTTTGTTTTTTCTGTTATATATTGAACGATATCAGCTACTTTTGACTTCTCTAGCTCTTCAATTAAAGTTTCTTTAGACAATTTACAGTTAATTTTACTTTTGATATCGATAATGTGTTGTTGCAGTTTATAAGCATCTTTATTTGTCATAGTAAAGTCAGCAAACTGTTCAAAGAGAATTGGATCATCGAGAACTTCAGGAAATTCAATTGCTATGCGTAGTATTGCTGTTTGATTTTGCTCTTGTTCAACTAAGCTTGGGAGTTTGTCGTATAGACATTCTTCTTTTGTCATTTTAAAATTTTTTGTGCTTTTTACTCCTTGCTTAGCTTGCAAAAAACGAATCTTGTTATAGAAAAAGTTTTTATAGTACTTTTTTACGCTGCTATTTTTTATGTCATTTATGTAATGCATTAATCTATTCTCAAGCATAGCATATTTTTCTGGTGCAGATGAGCTTGTGATGAAAGTACTAGAGTTTATCTCATAATCCCATAAAAACTCAGAATGTAGTTTTGCTTTATCCTCAAGTAAGGAAAGAATCTCTTCTGAATTATAGTTATAGCTGTTGCATATATCGTATGGATCATAACCAGATGGGAGGATTACAAATTTCAAAAGTTTGCCAGGTTCTAAAATGGATAAAGCAAGGCTTGCAACTCTTAAAGCGGCGGTATGTCCAGCATTGTCCCCATCCATACATACAAATATTTCTTGCGCTATATTCCATAAACTTTCTATATGCCAGGTGGAAATAGCAGTACCGAGTGGTGCAACTACATTTGTAATTCCAGCTTGAAATAATGCAATGACATCTGTATACCCCTCAACAATAAATACTTGTTGTTTTTTTCGTATTTCATTTAAAGCAAAATTTATAGAATAGATACTCTCTCTTTTTTTAAATAATATACTTTCAGGGGAATTAAGATATTTAGGTTGCATCTTATCATCCAATATTCTTCCACCAAAGGCGATAATTTTTCCTGTCATATTCCAGATAGGAAACATTAGTCTATCTCTGAAATAGTCACCATTTTTATTTATAAGTCCTATGACTTCATCTTTTATTCCTTGAGCACTTAAATATTCTTTTAAACCATTGTTTGGTGCATAGCCTATTTTGAATTTTTTAATCATATCGAGAGAGATTTTGCGTTGCCTCAAATAATCAAGTGCTAATTCATTGCTATGGAGTTTATGTATAAACCAGTCTGCAGCTAGATCAAAAACTTTGGTCATATCGTTGTTTTTACTGCTATCTTGATTATATCTTTTTTCTGGCAGCTGTACTCCTGTCATCTGTGCTAATGACTCTACTGCTTCTTTAAAATTTAAACCTTCTGTTTTACAAACAAATTCAAATACATCACCACTTGCGCCACAACCAAAGCAATAGTAAAAACCCTTACCATCATTTACCGTAAAAGAAGGTGTTTTTTCATGATGGAATGGGCATAGGCCGACAAAATTTGTTCCTTTTTTTGTTAATTTAACCTTTTTGCCAATGATATTAGAAGGTAAAAGCCTTGATTTTATTAGCTCTGTATAATCCATAGCACTATAACAATGTTATTTAAAAAAGATCATTAGATTAAATCATTTTTTTAGAATATGTGTAACATAACTTATGTAAATTGAACAAGAGAAGATGGTAGCCTACGTAGAATATATAGTATTTTTTTTACTTGGAATTAGTTTTGGTAGTTTTATATGCTGTGCTGCATACCGTCTTCCACGAAATATAGATATTATACTAACACGTTCATTTTGCCCTACATGTAAGCAGAAATTAAAACCCTTTGATTTATTTCCCATAATATCATATTTATTCTTGCATGGGGCCTGCAGATGTTGCAAAACAAAAATACCCATTATCTACCTAATCATTGAGTTTACTGTGGGGCTGATATTTATTTTACTTTATTACAAATTCTCCTTATCTTACGAATTCCTGCTGCTTATAACACTTGCCATTTGTTTGCTAATTGCTTCCTTAATTGATGTAGAGTTTTATATCATCCCTGATTCAATGCAAATAATACTATTATTTATTGGCCTAATGTACAGTAGTTATTATTCTATTTTTCAATATCTATTATCAGCCCTCATATTATTTTTTATTTCTATAACCTTAAAATTTTCACTTACTGCTGCTCTAAATAAAGAAGCATTAGGATGGGGAGATGTAAAATTCTTCTTCACTAGTGGTTTATTTATTGAACCAAGTTCAATACCAACTTTTTTAATGCTGTCTGGTATATTTGGTATCATAACTGCCATCATATGGAGAATTGCATATAAAAAGGAAACATTCCCCTTTATTCCTTCACTTAGTGCTGCTTTGTTTATTATAGTTTTATATAAAACTTACTGAAATCTGCAATAACCTTTATCTTGCTCTTGTTCTATATTTTTGAGATTAGTAGATATACTATTTTTTATTTCTAGCTCAGGCGCTTTGTACATCATATCAAAAATTTCAGTGTAGGTAGTGTTGCTGCCAAAGTTTTTGTTGATATCAAGATCTTCTGATGTTGCCCAACTGTGAAATTCCTTACCGTTAATAGCGTCATTACTTACGATAACCTTTGCATCATTTCTATTAACTGCATGAGTGAAGCATATTTCGTTCTTTTTTACAAGATCTTGTGTTGCGTTATCACGCAATGCTTTAGCTTGAATTTCTGATGAAGCAGCAGCAAAAACTGAACAATTTATGCCAGATGCAACACTAAAAGATACTAAATCGTTTTGGCGACTATCAATTGTTAAAAAATCACCAGCGTAAAAAGTGATAGTATCATATTTAAATTTAAGCTTATGCTTTTTAATACTGCCATCATTATCATAGCCAATGCAATTTTTAATATTTTCATGAGCACTAGTTAATGCAGGATTTTTAGATTCTGTAACCGCTACTGTAGCTGGAAAAAAGAAATCATAGACATTACCTACCCCCTTAGCATAACCTGATAATATTCCATATGGTGCTTTAAGCTTCCCCATTTTGCTACTAAGTGAGAAATCAAAGTCAAAGTATATCCCTCCTTCTCCAATTGGTTTATCCCATGCTTCAACTTTATTTAGCTCTAACAGTGCGGCCTTTGGACATTTTAAAAGCATTAATATGCGCATCATATCTAACCTGAATCCTAAGCGATTATCTGTATTTGGCAATTTCAAATACTCAGTCATTTTCATATTTTCACCTTCATCATCTACAGAAAGCATGCTGGTATTAAATTCAAAATCATACTCACTCCAGTCTAGCTTGTTGAAGTTTATTGCTCTGATGTTTGGTGCTAAATTTTCTAAGTACTGCATTAGCGTATTTTGCTCTTCATTTAAAGTATCACCTAAATAATATAGGCAGATTAATCGATCTGGCTCCACTTTGGCCATGTTTACAAGACGCTGACGATGGGGAAAAGTTTGAGTATTTGGCAAAGGGTGCCTTCCTGGTTCTGCTTCCTTGTTTAAACGATCAGAGCTAGAGACAATCCATTGCATAAGTATTGGTGCGTTGGCATCGATGGTGGTTTTAGTTGGCATATTATATAGTTAAATTAATATATTAACTATTATAATTTATAAATTAGTTAATTTCAATATTTAATTTAATAAAAAGTGTTGAAGATATATAATAATTCTCTGCTCTTACATGGGTTTTATTGGTTATGGAATACAACTTCAAAAGCGTTGAGAAATTTTTTCAAGAGAAGTGGGATTTCTCAACTAGAATGGATAGCAATAAAAAAAAATGCTATGTGCTTGAGATGTTTCCCTATCCATCAGGCAATATACACATGGGGCATCTGCGCAATTATGCTATAGGTGATGTCATTAGCCGTTATAAAAGAGCATGTGGCTTTAACGTTTTTCATCCAATTGGTTGGGATGCATTTGGCCTCCCAGCTGAGAATGCTGCACGCGATAATAAGATAGACCCCTACAGCATGGACGCAAAATAACATTAGAAAATATTTATGAATCCTGGATAACTCATATGGTTTTCGTCCTGATAGAAGCTGTCATCAAGCGGCAAATGCACTAAATAAAGTAATTATTGTACAGACCAATTAACAATGACCCACCTGCGAAAAATCAGGAAAAAGGTATCAATAGCTAAAGCAGGTTTTAAAACTCAGAAATGTTTATTATGAACTTCTTGCTCTGCAATATGTTTCTGTACATCTGAAATTACCAACAGAAATAGATCCAATATCTTTTTTAATTGTTCGAATTCTTGGTTTGATATATTGTTGGATGGCATAGAGATTAATATATGTAAGACGTAATATTGCCATTTACAATATCTACGTAATTTATGTTTCTCTGATCATAGCTATTTCACCTGTAAATATCTGTATTTAGTACTACATTAAATCAAACGTATTGTGTGTTTATAAATACACCAAAGTAGATCTAATACTAAAATATTAAAGCTCAAGGCGAGGGTGTTAATCTGCTCATCTAATTACATAAATTCCAGTAATCAAAATATATTTTTTTGGTATCTTATCGTGGAATTTTCCCAAAATGCAATTGGAAAAAACAAATGATTGAAAGTATAAATGATTTATGCGGATTTCGATGCAGAACTAAGCAAAGCCTAAAATTACTAATAGCTTTGTCTTTAGAGCACCTTTTTTATGTTGGTAATTCCTGAATTTTAGCTAAAATTATGAAATAATAGGTTTTTTAAGAGATCATTTACTTTAAAGAAAATGCTAATTATAATTCTGTAGTTAAAAATACTTTATATGGAGGATTGTCTTGGCAGTACCTAAAAGAAAAAAGTCTAAATCGCGTCGTAACATGCATCGCTCTCACCATGCAATTAAACCTAAAAATATTGTTATCAATTCAACAACAGGGGAGTATATGTTACCACATCATATATCTCCTGATGGCTATTATCGCGGCAGACAAGTAATTGCAAGTGAATGATGTAGTTATCGCTATTGATGCAATGGGCGGGGATTTTGCTCCGCTTTCGGTTATAAAAGGTGTAGATTTCTTTTTTAATAATCTTATAGGCTCTAATACTAACGTTTCTTTTCATATCTACGGACAAGAGGAGAAAGTTTTACCTATACTATTAAAATATAAAAGAGTATTAAGCAATAGCACTTTTGTGGATTGTGTAGATGTAATTTTATCAGATGATAAGCCTTCTTTTGCCTTAAGACAGCGCAAAAAATCTAGCATGTACAGCGCCATTGAAGCAATTAAAGATGGAACAGTGACTGGTGTAGTTTCTTCTGGCAATACTGGAGCGCTTATGGCTATTGCTCGCTTTGTGCTCGGTACCCTGCCAAATATTTATCGTCCTGCTATTGCTTCTGTTTTTCCAACCAAATCAAAGGATTTTATCTTGCTTGATTTAGGTGCAAATGTGGATTGCAATGCTGATTCACTCTTTCAATTTGCTGTAATGGGTAGCGCTTTTGCAAAGACTGTTTTAGGAAGAGATAACCCAAAAGTTGCTCTGCTCAATATAGGAACTGAAGAGATTAAAGGTACTGATGCAATACGTAAAGCTTTTGATTTGCTCAAATGTGCAACAGACATTTTAAACTTTAAAGGATATATAGAAGCAAGTGAGTTTTTAAACGGTGATATAGATGTTATCGTTGCTGATGGTTTTGTGGGTAACGTTATGTTAAAAGCAGCTGAAACTATGGCAAATACAATAATATCTCTCGTTAAAGATGAAATATCTAGTTCCTTTATAACGAAACTATTTGGTTTTTTTATAAAAAAGAAGTTAAGCAGTAGTTTAGGCCACTTTAACCCCAAAACAAGAAACGGTGCTATGTTTTTGGGACTCAATGGTGTTGTGATAAAAAGTCATGGTAATGCTGATCATATAGCTTTTGGTCATGCAATTAAGTTTGCTGTTGATGCAATACGTAATAACCTTAATGCTAAAATAATAAGTGGTATTAGCAGTGTCGAATAAAAGCCGGTTTTTAGGTATTGGCTCCTACTTACCGAAAGAAAGATTAAGTAATGATGAAGTTGCTGCTAAATGGTCGCTTGATACTAGTGATGAGTGGATTTATCAAAGGACGGGAATTAAATATAGACATATTATAAGTGAAGATGAATTCACTTCAGATATGGCCGGGCATGCGGCTAATAATGCTTTAAAAGATGCACAAATATCTGCAGAAGATGTAGGTCTTATTATTGTCGCTACAACAACTGCTGATAAGACTTTTCCTAGTTGTGCTACTATTGTACAAGCAAAACTAGGATGCAAAAATGCATTTGCATTTGATGTACAAGCTGCATGCTCTGGTTTTTTATATGCTGTGGCAGTTGCAGATGAATTTATAAAATCTGGCAAGATAAAGTATGCATTAGTTATCGGTGTAGATGCTATGTCTAAAATTGTAGACTGGCAAGATAGATCAACATGTGTATTATTTGGAGATGGAGCTGGTGCTGTAGTGATTGGCTCTGATTCAGAGCATGGAATACTATCAACTCACCTTTATTCAGATGGAAAGGTGGATATTTTATGTACTAATGGTGGAGTTGGAACCACAAGTAGCTCTGGTTACATTTGCATGAGTGGCCAAGCTGTATTTAAGCATGGTATAGAAAAATTAGCAGATGTCATTTTAGAAACTCTAAAGCAGAATGATTTACAAATTAGTGACATTGACTGGCTCATTCCTCATCAGGCAAATGTGCGCATTATCGAAGCAGTTGCTAAAAAGATAAATCTTCCATTAGATAAAACAGTTATCACGGTCAATCAGCATGCAAACACTTCTGCAGCTTCAATACCACTTGCTCTGGATTCTGTAAAAAGTAAAATCAAAGCTAATGATTTAGTTTTATTAGCATCAATTGGTGCTGGTATGACTTGGGCTTCTGTTCTATTGCGTTATTAAATGGAAAATTTTCATTTAATCCGCATTGCTATTTGAGACACATGTTCTTAAACTTTCATACTTTAACTTATAGATAGATCCTTAAGGGCTCTGCGAATAATGTCTTCAGTCTTTAAATTCGGCGAATCCTTTTTTATATCTTGCACAACACTACACACTCTTGATCTATCATATCCCAAATTAATCAAAGCAAGAGTAGCATCTTCTTGAATAATAGGAGAATAACTTATATTAAGTTTATTTACTTCATTTTGCAGTTCAGTTATGATTCTTGCTGTTAATTTTGGCCCCAGGCCACTTAATTTAAATGCTACTTTATCACCACTAGCAATTGCTGACAAAACTTCAATCGGTTCTAATTTACTCAAGATTGTAATTGCAGTTCTGTAGCTGATACCATTGACTTTAACTAACAAACGTAAGCAAGATTGCTCTTCCTTTGTAGTAAAGCCGTATAGTTGAACTATATTGTCTCTGCTATGGTGAGTCTCAATAAAAAGTTTAATACTACTATCTAAATCACATGAATTTAAGCTTTTTACTGAGAGATAAACAATGTACCCAATACCGTTTGCATTTAAAATAATATGGTCACTATTAACTTCGTCAATTATACCAGTTAAGCTTCCTATCATTTAAAACCTAAGAACAATCTCTTTTTTTATCTTATATGTATCTATCAATTTGTGGGAATTTAATACCCATAAGACAAGAAATAAGAATATAAAGAATATGAACATTGCAATAAGTGGTATTAACATAGAATTATCTATTGCCACCCCTCCTGCACGCAAGATACTAGCTGGTTGATGCAATGTTGACCATAAATTAACAGAGAATTTAACTATTGGCACATTAATCGCGCTAAATATTGCAAATACTGAAGCGGATTTCATAGCTCTTGCTTCATCACTAAAAAAATTCCACAGCATAAGATAACCAACATAGGAAAAGAATAAAATGAGCATTGAAGTAAGCCTTGCATCCCACACCCACCATGTGCCCCAAGTTCCCTTTCCCCATATGCTACCAGTAATTAAACATACAGCAGCAAAAACCACTCCAACAGAAGACGCAGCACGTGCAAGTACACCGCAGATTACATTATTCCAAACTAAAAATGCAAAACTCAGAAGTGCAATCAGCATATATATTGCAAGTGACATCCACGCAGTTGGCACATGAATGTACATAATACGGACGATTTCTCCTTGTTTATAATCATCAGGTGAGAATAAGAGTGCAAGGAATATCCCACATATAAAAAAAATAAAACAAAAAACAAGTAGCCATGGTAAGCTTGATTTTGTAATTTGCATTAAACCTTTAGGTTTTAAAAACATTTTCCTTTTGCTTATTTTACTTATCTAAAATACCATAAGTTGCCAAAGAGTAAATACTCTATAAGATCTTAACTAACTTAAATTGCTTAATGAAGAGTAATTTTGTGATATAAAAGTTTTGTGTAAAGTATGAAGTTAGATTGTATAAAATAGTAACATATAAGCGAAGAAAATGATGGGTTTTTAGTGAGAGAAAAGGTGAAATATAAAACAGTAAGAGAATTGGAGGATTAACAGGAGAAACAAGATGTTATAAATTCGCTTTCAAAGTACAAAATTATTGGTACTTAAATAAAATGTTCATTAGGCGGGTTTTTTTACTTTATACATTCAAATAAGAATGAATTTTAAAAGGATTTAAAAATTTTTTCAAAAAACAATAAAATATTGCAAAATTCTGCTTCCATGGTTGTGAATGTGTATGATATAAAGAGAATGCCAGTCTGGAGAGATTGAGGCTGTAGAGGCGGCCTTTAAAGTGGCAGATGTATAGGAAAAAAAGATCTGAATATATTGAATAGGATCTTTGGCGACCTACTAAATAGTTTTAGCTATTTTAGGCTTTTTTGCCTAGAGCAAGGGTGATATCCTTATAGTTATATGCCTTAAAACATATAACCATAGCGCTTCCAATTATCAACTGGTAGTCCTTTCATGGTGGGAATCCGTGAAAAGGACTAAAAACGCTCCTCTCTCTGATGTTGTACACGTGCTTTCGCTCCAGATTGGCACTAAATCAACAATAGGTCGGAAAAGGTTGAAAGATAAGATCAAAATAAATAATGATTCAGAGAACTCTATAAAATCAGAATTAAACAAATTTTAAATATTTTTTTTTATTATATGGTTATAAGATGGGATAGCAAAAATTTCTTGAATTTGCAGAACTTAGATCATTACTTATTTAACTTGCTTAAGAGGCAAGAAGCAGCTATTCAGGCAGGAGCGGAAGTTAGTGTTAACTAGTATGCTAAAACTCCTTTGGCATTTAGAGATGTTTCTGAAGTAAATATGGAATATCTGGGTTAATAACTGCAGTTGGTGCAGGAATTGGAACTGCAGTATCAATAAAATTGTTAAGAAGATTTTTTGGCACACCTAATGCAATAGTCGAACAAGCTGATATAGATCAGTCAATAGAAGAACTTTCAGCTGTATAAACCAGATTAACTTTTGTGATGCTTGACTTTAATTGCCCATTTATACATATCAGAATTTGGATCATTATTTATCTTTTTAAAAGAAGAATCTCTGATACTTTTAATTGACTCTGCTAGATCAAAATAACCATGTTGAATTGCAATAGAAAGAAGCTCACTACTATTGTTAGCGTTAAAAACTGCCCCTTTATATAAAAGAAAATTAACTATATCACGTTTGCCAGTTTTCATAGCAAAAGTTAATAAATCATGTATTGAGTCTGGCTGGAGTGCAAATATATCATCCATACCAATATCTTCAAGCTTGTTCACTATGGCTCTTAAACCAGATAAATCATTTTCTATTATACAGTAATAAATCTGTTGATTATAATCTTGTAAATAGATTGCCCTTGGCAGGTGATTGTTGTTATTTTCACTTAACTTACCGTATATAGCCATGTTAGGTGCTTTCTTATATTTCCATACAGCAATTTCATCTTTAAATAGGTCTTCTAATTGTAGGAATTTAAAGGCTTCAGCATTTTCTTCATCAGAATCCTTAATTTTATCACTATCTAAGTTACGAGAAGTATCATTACCCTTTTTAGAAGTTTTATTATCTTTATCTGGCTTGTCAGCTATACTGATATCTGGATCTTGCTGTACTTGAGGTAATGGATTTTTATTTGGTTCAATGTTGTCATCTAATTCTTCTTTATGATCATTTTTTCGGCTTTCTAAATCAAAAACTTCAATATCTTTTTCTTCCTGTAAACTAGAATCTTTATCTTCTTCAAAATTCTCATTAGGTAATAACCGCACAAAATCTTCTGATTCCATATTCTGCTGATCAACTGACAAATTCTCATTTACTGGAATTTGTTTGTTGTTCAAGTTTAAAACGTAGCTTTCAGGAGCTATAGGTGATTCACTTTCTTTAGCTTCAACTCTATTTGCATCATCTACCTGATCACTATTATTTAATAAAAACTCATCTGCATAACTTAAGTTAGTACTAAATAGTAGAATTATCACACAATAAAATATTTTCATAGCATTAGACTTAAGTATAGATTTAATTATATACAACATTATTTAATAATTAATTAAAAAATCTCTTTAATCCTTCATTAGAATCTGCTCAGTAATATCACTATAGACTTTCATTAATGCTTCAGGTAGCAAACCACTATCAGATTCCTTGCATATTTGTGGATCAAGAGGAATTTTACCTAAAAATTTTATATTTAGTTCTTTTGCCATTTTTTCTGCACCATTTTCTCCAAAAATGTGAATTTGTAAACCTTGATAGCTAAAGTAACTCATATTTTCAACAATACCAATTATAGGTACATTCAATTTTTTTAGCATATCAAAAGCCTTTTTAGCATCAATTAAAGCAAGCTCTTGAGGAGTAGAAACTATTATTGCCCCTGTAAGATTAAATTTTTCTGCAAGGCTTAAATGCACATCACCAGTGCCAGGAGGTGTATCGATAATTAGATATTCTACATCTTGCCACTTGGTTCCAAGTAGTAAATTGTGTAATGCCTTGGTAACCATTGGTCCTCGCCATATAACAGCGCGATTTTTATCTATGACGTAACCGATAGACATTGTTTGCAGTCCATATCTTTCTACAGGAAGCATTTTTTTGTTTTCTATTTGTGGAGTGAGATCTTGACTGCCTAGCATTTGTGGTAATGATGGACCATATATATCTACGTCAGCAATAGCACTTCTGTAGCCAAGCTTTAAAAGCGATACTGCAATATTTAATGCTACTGTAGACTTTCCAACTCCACCTTTCCCTGATACAACTACAATAGTATTTTTTACTCCTTCAATTGATATTTTATTATTAATTTTTTGACTTGTAGTACCTACTATTGCTTCCACTACAGTTACTTTTGTTATGTCTGGTACGGCTTTTAAAACATTCTCGCATTCTATTTTAAGATTCGCTTTCTTTACAGCGTGCTCTCTATTTAAAAATTGCAGAACAAAACCAACATGTCCTTCTTTAATTACTATTGAAGATACCATATCAAGTGTAACAACATCTTTACCAATATCTTGATCAATTACTTTTCTTAGAGATAGCTTGATCTCCTCTTCATTTACCACATCTTTTATTGTATAAAGAGATAATTATATCAGCATCTTTTACATAATGTAAACTAATTAATACTTTAGATTTGATCTATAAAAAAATACGTCTATAATCATCTCTTTCTCTAAAAAGAGTTTATGAAGATTATTGCAGGAAGTGCAAGTAAAAATCTAGGGAAGTCAGTTGCTTTAAAGTTAGAAATAAGTGTAAGCAATGCAAATATTACTAAATATTCTGATGGAGAAACAAACGTAGAAGTAGCAAGTGATTTAGGTGGTCATGAAGTTTTCATTATCCAAGCAATTTCACCTCCTGCAAATGACAACCTAATAGAGGCACTGCTTATAGCTGATGCAGTAAAGAGAGTAGGGGCAAAAAGAGCAATTTTAGTCGTGCCTTATTACGGATATAGTCGTCAAGATAGAGTAATCAAAAATGGCAAAATGCACTCAGCACTAAGTGCTAAGCTAGTTGCAAGCTTAATTAAAGCAGCAGATGTAGATAGCATTATTACAGTAGATCTGCATTCTCATCAGATAGAGGGTTTTTTTGATATTCCTATAAGGAATTTGAGTGCATTTGAGGTATTTGCTACTAGAAGTGTGAAGCTTGAAAATGCAGTAATTGTAGCACCTGATGTTGGAGCATTAAGTAGAGCACGTAATTTTGCAAAAGTTTTGTTAAATCAGTATAAAATTAATTTAATCGATAGAATTGCAGTAATCGATAAATATAGAGAAAAAGCTGGTACATCTGAGGTAATGCAGGTCATAGGGGAAGTACGTGATAAAGATTGCATTATCGTAGATGACATAGTGGATTCTGCAGGCACGTTATGTAACGCTGCCTTTGCGTTAAGAGAACGTGGAGCTAAATCTGTAGTGGCATATATAACTCATGGAGTATTATCAGGTAATGCATTAGATAAAATTTCATCTTCTGCTTTAGATAAGTTAGTTATAACTGATACCATATCTCATAATAATGATTTATGTGATAAGATTGAAATTATGTCTATCACAGACACTTTAGTTAAAGCAATAAATTCTTACGGAGGTAAAATTGAAACATAAATCAACGGAAGACATCATATTATCTTTAATCAAATTTGCAAATAATAAAGAAGCAAATGCTATTGACACTTCTGAAGTAGAAAAGATTGCAAAGCTCGTAAAAATAAAACTTTCCCAAGATGAAGTTGAATATTATGCAGGAGAGTTAGCCATGCTAAACTGGGTAAATAAAATTTTATCACATTTAAATACTGATAATATATTACCAATGCGTTACGGTGGTATAGTAGATACGCTGCATACACGCTCGGATGTTGTAAATTGTGAAAACACAAAAGATGATATTTTATCTTGTGCTCAATCTGAACATGGATGTTTTGTAGTACCAAAAGCTATTAATAATGAATGATTTTCTGAGTTTTAAAATCTGCTCCGCTAGAGTCCTTCTCAACTATTAGATTTAGCTGGCTGTAATTAGTTTTTAATATATTAATCTTTCTTCTTGTAAAAAGAAGAATATATAATAATATATTAATATATAATAAATAATGAGATGATTATGGTACAGCAGTCAGGCGCTACTGAAGAAACACGAACGATAAGTGAAATCATAGTAAAGCGGCTTAATCTAAAAGAAAAAGAGTTAAAGGATTTTGAAAGTGCATTTGAAACACTTGGTATTGATCTTTTAGTAGATCATCCTAGTTATGAGAAAAGATTTTCGCGTGATATCAGAGACTCGATTTATGATTCACTATCTTCTATTTACAAGAAAAGTGCGTTGGCACGTCCACTCTTTTTAAAATACATCTTAGATAAAGAGAGGAATTTTATTGAAGAGGTTATAACAAAAGAATTTTTAAAAAGTCTGGTAGGGAAATTTAAGCAATGTTATGAAAATAATATTAAATCACTAGAACAAAAAATAGATAATCTTGAGAATGATAAAAGTAACCCCTCAGAACAGAGATTACGGAAATTGCAACTAAGTTGTGAGCAATACTCAGCTCAAGTACAGGCTGAAATTAATCAAGTTAATAGATTGATTGAAACAGTAAAATCCTATTTATTGCAGTTTCAAACATATGATAATTGCTCTGATATAATAGGGGCTAGAGAAGAGATTCTGTCTTATACTAAACAATGTAATCATAACATATTGTGCAATATGCTTTCTCCAAAGATAGAAGAAGGGTTTAAAGGATACTTGAAGCAATTAGGTGTACAATTAGATGCACAAGAAGTTAAAAGCATGTATAATAGAATTAAAAAAAATTGCAATGATCAAAGAGAAATTCGCAATTGTAAAAAAATATGTGTACGTAATTCTTTGATTTTATGTGGCTATTCCATAGCATTACCTCCTCTTGCTTTTGTGGTCCTTTTTGGTGCTCAAGCAATAGTTCGCCTGGTGACCTTAGGTGATGTGGGCTTAATGTCTTATAATACATTCAAAAACTTGATGTATGGATCTTTAGGGATATCTGCAGCGTTACTTAGTGCAGGGTTACTGCTTTTACCTACCGCTATTTGCTACAATCACATTAAGCAGAAATCTTTATTAAATTTAAATCGTGAAGAGCTATGTTCTACCTCTGAACTTGCACAAGTTGATCAAGATCAAAATAACCTTAGTAATGAAAATTCACCAATTCCCACTGCTCCTCCAGCTAGTGAGATGGAAAATGCTGAAAAATCAAATGCAGAATTTGGTACAACTTTAGTTATAAATTAAGGTTAATAGTATTGCTTCGTTCATAAATCATGGTTAGAGTTTATTTTTGTACCTAAAGCCATGATAGTTGACTCACATTGCCATTTAAACCATTTTTCACAAGAAGAAGTGGAAAAAGTTATTACAAATGCAAAGGAGAGCGGTGTTGGTATAATGCAAACTATTTGCACTACCATAAGTGAGTTTGCTGATTTGCTAAAAATTGCTCACTCTTACACGCAAGTTTATACTTCAGTTGGTGTGCATCCATCAAACGCTGCTGCTGGTGAATATATAAGCGCAGAAGACCTAATCAAACTTACTACAGATAAAGAAGTTATAGGTATTGGAGAGACAGGTTTAGATTTTTATAAGCAAGGCAATGCTGGAAAGCAGATGAAAAGTTTTTTAGCACACATAGAAGCAGCGAGAGAGATAGGCCTGCCACTGATTATTCATGCGCGCGCTGCGGATGAAGAAATGATAAATGTTTTAGAATCAGAAATGAAAAAAGGTCCTTTCACTGCTGTTATGCATTGCTTTGCTTCATCTGATAAACTTGCGCAAAAGGCAATTGAGCTTGGGCTTTATATATCATTCTCTGGAATAATTACCTTTAAAAATGCTAAAGTCATTAGAGATATTGCTACTAGCATTCCTTATGAGCGTGTTTTGGTTGAGACAGATTCACCATATCTATCACCAGAACCGCATAGAGGTAAAAAAAACGAACCAGCAATGACAAAATACGTTGTTGATTGTCTGGCAAAACTATGGGATAAGAGTTCTCAGGAAGTAGAAGTAATTACTACTAATAATTTTTTTGAATTATTTACAAAAGTAAAAATAGAAAAAGTTGAATAAGTGTAGTAATATACAATCAATAATTCATATTAATATTTTTTTAAATAATATATTATAGATAGACAGAAGATTATAAAGGGTAATAAGAAGTGGAAGGAGTAAATTTACAACCAGCAGTAGCAAAAGAATTAAAAGAAAGTCTTTTATATATATGCTTAGAGAAATGCAAAAGTGCGTTCTGGTTTATCTTTTGGTTTAGTTCTGGCATCAATTTTTTAGTACTTTTTTTACCACTTTATACTTCACAAGTATTAGATCGTGTTATTTCGAGTGGTAGCGTTCCTACTCTTGTTATGCTTTCAATTATCAGCTTAAGTGCATTTGCCTGTTCTTCAATGCTTGAGACATGTCGTTATTTAGCAATGGCAAAAATTGGCGATTGGCTAGATAAAGTAATGACCCCAGATCTCATAATTAAATCAATAAGGCTCACGTCAGTTAGAAGCTCTACATCAAGTGGGGAAGCACTTAGAGATCTTGGAGTGATTAAGGGTTTTATTACTGGTTATGGGGTATTTTCTTTATTTGATACTCCCTGGTCAATAATTTACTTAATTGCCATATTTATGATTCACCCTTCCACTGGCTTTATTGCTGTAATTGGTGTGGTTGTATTGCTATCGATGGCTATATGGAATGAATTTGCCACTAAAAGAATAATAAAAGAAACTAATGAGGAGTCGATCAGAAATATAAATGCTATAGATGTTGCAACCAGAAACGCTGAAGTAGTTGAAGCTATGGGTATGGCTGAACATATAGTTACTGAATGGTGCGAAAAAAATGATCAAAATCGCACTTTACAAACTAAAGCTCAAGGTCGTTCTAATGTTATTATGGGTGTAACAAAATTTTTACGCTCGACCCTACAGATATCAGTGATTGGTACAGGTGCTTTGCTTGCAATTGTTGCTCATAAAACTGCCGGAAGCATTATTGCTGCCTCGATTTTGATGGGAAGAGTTTTAGCACCTTTTGAAGCTTCAATTAATACCTGGAAAATGCTCACATCGGCAAGGCTATCTTATAAAAGGCTGCAACTTTTAATACTTACCAGTCCCAAAAGAGAGCAAACCATGTCTTTACCAGAACCTGAGGGGCAGTTGTTATTTGATCGAGTATTTTTTACTCCATACGGCAGCAATAAACCAACTATCAAGGGTATATCGTTTGCTATAAATCCAGGAGATGTAGTTGGCGTCATTGGTGCCAGTGCATCGGGCAAATCAACAATAGCAAAATTAACTGTTGGTGTTTGGAAACCTATTGCAGGGGTTGTAAGACTTGATGGAGCAGATGTCTATTCTTGGGATCGCACAGATTTTGGTCATTATGTAGGCTACCTTCCACAAGATATTGAATTATTTAATACTAGCATTAAGGTAAATATTGCAAGAATGGATCCAAATCCAAACCCTGAAGGAGTTATAAAAGCTGCAAAAACTGCTGGAATACATGAGCTGATATTAAGTTTGCCAAATGGGTATGATACAGTGATCGGTGGCTCAGGAGTCACACTTTCTGGTGGTCAAAAACAATTACTCGGTTTAGCAAGAGCTTTTTATGGTAACATAAAACTTTTAGTTTTAGATGAGCCAAATGCCAACTTAGATGGTACAGGTGAGGCGCGTTTGATAAAAGCAATTGAGCATGCACGAAATAATAAAATTACAACTTTAATAATTACTCACAAAATTCCTTTATTATCTGTAGTGGAAAAGATAATAGTTATGCACGATGGCACAGTTACTGCTATGGGACCAAGGGATGAAATTTTAAGTAAAATGCTTTCTCAAGCTCCACCAGAAAAACCCGGTAAACAAGAATAGTTTTGAAGTTGCTTTAGTTCTATATTATTATCAACTTTTTGTAGTGCTTATGCATGATATAGAACTCATACGTAAAAATCCTGAAACTTTCTCTCAAATGATTGAAAAAAGAGGGATAGAAAAATCAGTAGTTGGAAAAATACTTGAGCTTGATACAAAAAAAAGAGCCTCAACCACAAGCATTCAAGATTTGCAGATGAGACGTAATGAAGTAACAGATAGAATTGCAAAGTTAAAGAAGGATGGAGTTGAGTGCATAAGTGAAGTAGAAGAATCAAAGAGCATTACAAATGAAATTAATGAAATTAATCCTGAAATACTCAAACTAGAAGATGAGTTATTTATTTTACTCTCTTCTCTGCCAAATCTCTCATTAGCAGGAGTTCCAATAGGAGAAGATGAAAATCAAAATGTAGAAATAAGAAAAGTTGGAAAGCCAAAAGAGTTTAGCTTTAAGCCTTTACCACATTATGAATTAGGGGAAAAGTTAGGCTTTATGGATTTTAAACAAGCAGCAGTAATCTCTGGCTCAAGGTTTGTAATACTAAAAGATAAATTGGCAAAATTAGAACGAGCATTAATCAATTTTATGCTAGACATTCATACGCAGGAATTTGATTATACTGAAGTATCACATCCTGCCCTTGTGCTTGAGAAAACAATGTATGGGGCATGTCAATTACCAAAATTCGCTGAAGATTCCTTTGTAACAACAGATGGGTTCAGACTGATCCCAACAAGTGAAGTACCGCTAACAAACCTAGTAGCGGATAGTATAATAGATGCTGAAGATCTGCCTATGAGGTTTACTGCTGTTTCCCCATGCTTTCGTCGAGAAGCAGGTAGTGCAGGTCGCGATACACGTGGAATGATTAGGCAGCATCAATTCAGTAAAGTTGAACTTGTAAGTATTACAACTGAAGAACAATCTCAAAAAGAACTTGAACGTATGCTAAGCATTGCAGAAGAAGTACTAAAACGTCTAGAATTACCATATCGCGTGATGCTCTTGTGCAGCGGTGATATGGGTTTTGCCGCACAAATGACTTATGATTTAGAAGTTTGGTTTCCAGAGCAAGGTAAATATAGAGAAATTTCAAGTTGCTCAAATTGTGGTACTTTTCAAGCAAGAAGAATGAAAGCACGATATTATGCTACACAGGATAAGAAAATAAAGAAATTCGTTCATACTCTCAACGGCTCTGCATTATCTATAGGCAGAACCATAGCTGCTATCTTAGAGAATTATCAGAACACTGACGGTTCAATTGAAGTTCCAAAAGTTCTGCAAAGTTATATGAATAATTGTCAAATTATTGATTAACATACTAAATTTATTAGTTTTATATTGATAGAATTTACCAAATATGTTAATTTAATACTAAATAAAGCAGGGGGAAATTTAGTATGCCTAAGAAAAAACAACTTACTCAAACAGATTTTGAAGAATCAATCAGGCAACGATGGAAAAATGACAATTCTGAAGTAGCATTAAATCTTATAGGTTGGAATAGAAGTCAGAATGAAAAGATTAGAAAAGAACTAGAACAAAAGGAACTTAAACAACAAAAGTTGAAAGAAGAAAAATTAAATCAGGAAAGGAAGATAGCTCAAGCACGAAAAGAACGATCAAGTGCAAGTGGTAGCGAAGCGAGCTCAGATCAATCTCGAGCAGAAGAAACTGGCGCAGTGCCAAAAAGAAAAAATTCTAATAATAAAGAGGGAAATAAGCAATGCTCAATAAGACATAGAGAAGATAGAGAACAGAAAGCTAATCAAGAAGCTGGGAGATTGCAAAAGGAAAAGGAGAAAAACTATCCTAATTTTAAGGAAAAACTCACTAATTACTTAGAAATGGTTAAGAGACTAATAATACTTTCTTTATTTTATGAGATAAAAAAAGTATATAACAAGCAAAATAATATACCTAATACACAGTATATTTCTGATAAGGATTATAAAAAATTTGACAAGTTACTATGTGATCATATTAAAGCCTACTATACTATAGTACTATCAGAACATTTATTGGAAAAGAATTGTATAGACTTTAATGTAGAAAAATTTAAAAAAAACTGTCAGAAAGATTATCAAACACAAATAAATGGTGAAAAGTTAACTGTATTATTAAATAAGGCAAGAAATATAATATCTAATGAATATGGGGCTGCTATTGATATACTTAAACTATTAGAGTCTGTACCAGATGTTAAAGATGCTGAAAACATAGAAAATCGTTTGATAGAAGCATTGCCTAATCTATATCAAAGTCTACTAAATCAATTAAAGGAAAAATGTAATCTAGTATTGCAATGTGGTGATGATATTTCTTCTGATGAGGCATTAAGTGGTAAGATAATGTATGATGAGTTATACGATAAAGTGCTACATAATGATTGTGCGGGGGATGTAAAAAATTCACAAGAATTATTGGAACAGATTATGGATGAAAGTGGCTACACAGAAGAAGTAAATAAGGTGCTAGAGAAGCTAATGAAACAATACTCACCAAGCAGCTCTGTGGAAGAATTTTCTGCTGAATCACAAGGTGCATGTGCACAAGTTGAGAAATAAGTGTTGAGGTAAAGGATCTTATGGCACCTCAAAGATTGGGAATAGTTTATACTGAAAAATCCTAAATTTAAGTATTGCCTATATAGATGAAGCTGAGATAGATAATAAGCTATATATGGATGCGAGGAGAGAGTCCATGGTAAAAAGGCGTCAGAGTGACTGGATTGGAAGGAAATTTGTTGCATCAACGACTTTCACTGAAGGGTGTGATCAATTACCACAAGCTAAAGCAGGTGGTATGAGTAAAAGCTTATAAAGCAAGTTTTAAAACTCAGAGATGTTTATTTTCAATATATTTCTGAAGAATTTACATTAGCAACAGTAACAGCAAATAGATCCAATATCTTTTTTTTAATTGTTCAAATTCTTGGTTTGATATATTGTTGATGGCATAGAATATATAAGATGTAATATTGCCACTTACAATATCTACGTAATTTATTTCTCCATAGCTATTTCACCTGTAAATATCTGTATTTAGTACTACATTAAATCAAACGTACTGTGTGTTTATAAATAAACTAAAGTAGATCTAATACTAGAATATTAAAGCTGAAGGCGAGCATCTAATTAAATAAAGAAATTTTTCTTTATTTCGATAAGCATCTTCATTAGCAAACGTAATGTATCCTAACGTACAACTTTTTTATAAAAATGAATTATACTATTTTTAGTATAAAATTAATACTGCTGCACTATTTATAAATAATTGATGATTCAAGGAGAACAATATGAGTCGATGCGACCAAGAGAAAGAACCTGTGAAAACGCTATGTAATAATCTCAATCAGTTGATTGATGATTCAAAAAAGGCATATGAAAATGTGAAAGAGGGAGATAAAGATCGCCTCAATCAAGTATTGACATGGCTAGATCGAGAATATCATTCTTTTTTTAAAGAAGTTGGTATTACATCCGACATATTTATTCCAGCTTTAGATAATATTTATAAAAAGATAAATGATCTTGATCAAAAAATTGATAAGAACAGTTCTGCTAGTGCAAATATTGATTTAACTGATTTAGCCAAAGAACAGAATTTGATGGATCTTGCCAAAAAAATTGATGA
Source organism: Candidatus Mesenet longicola (assembly GCA_016860565.1). Lineage (GTDB taxonomy): Bacteria > Pseudomonadota > Alphaproteobacteria > Rickettsiales > Anaplasmataceae > Mesenet > Mesenet longicola. The sequence continues at coordinate 21,754 of BNGT01000019.1, forward strand.
TATTGAAGGTAATATCAATAAGATAGGCAATCTTGCCAAAACAAGTGATTTAAAGAACCTGGTTAAGATAAATGATTTAAAGAGTCTCGTTAAAAAAGGGGATTTAGATAACCTTGTCACAAAAGGGGATTTAGGTATTAAAAATGCGAATTTTGATCTAAAGAAGCTTGCTCAAAAAGATGATATAAAGGATCTTACTAAACAAATTAATGATCATGCTAATACACCAGTTAGCTTGGATGGTCTTGCAAAAGAACAAGACTTCAAAAGTCTCGCTCAAGAAGTTGATAGCATTAAAATTGCTACCAATAAAATTGATGATCTTAATCAAAAGGTTAGTAGCCTTGCAAAAGCAACTGATCTAAATAACTTAGCTAAGACAGGTGATCTAAAAGATCTAGCTAAGACGACTGATCTACCTGATATAAGCAATCTTACAACAAAAGCGGATATACCTGATCTCAGTAATCTTGTTCAAAAGAGTGATATCGATAAGCTTAACAAACAGATAGCTGACTTTGCTAAGCAAGACAAAGCTTTTGATCAGGCAATAACCAAAGAGATCAAAGCGATCTCACAAGGGGTAAACATTATGCCTCAAGAAGTAAGTGTGGTGCTCGCAAAGGGTAACGAAATATCAGATAAATATGAAGCTGAGATAAAATTAGCAGATAGTAATAGCAAAATTGGTATTTTTTCTCCAAAGGGGTACTATTTTTATGATGGCACTATTTATGTTTATGATCATCTCAGATCTGAAGTTAGTATTGATTTGCCAGAACATTTTCACTTTTTAAAAGTCATAAAAACTGAAGATAGCAAATATAAATTAGCTTTCTGCAATAAGGGTGGTGAGTTATATTATGGTGTTCCTAATGATTATAAATTAATAAATCCAATAGATATTAAAAGTACAAAAAGTATCGATTTTAACAAATATTATGCTGAGAATGGTTCAAGCCCATCATTTATTGCTAAAATGAGCAGTAGTAGTTATCCAAATCCAAATTCTCATCAGTATGGTGTAGATGTGTATGAGATAGGCGATGGAGAAAAAAAGATAGGATCACTCATAGATGAGTTTGGTTACTACGATAGTCAAAATAAATTTCATTACTCCGATAATCACTTAGGAATTCAGAATCATTCTTACGATTCTCCTCTGTTTATCATTAATAAAGGAGAGGATAATAAGTGCAGCTTATATAAGATGCAAGAGGGTACAGATGATATAGATCTTACTAGTGATGCTGCTGCATGTAGTTTAGTTGAATATGTAGCAAATTATGTAAATGGTGTATATTTTTAAGCTTAAGTTGTACGAATCTGTTAGGAATCAAAAAAGGTAAAGATATAAAGAAAAGTGGGGGGGAAATTATAAAATTTTATGTAATTAGATGAGCAGATTAACACCCTCGCCTTGAGCTTTAATATTTTAGTATTAGATGGGAGTGTTCGACAAACTGTGTCAAAGCGAGAATAAATATATTTAAATAATATAAAAAATGGAGATATGAGTCAAAAAACAGCAAATAACTATATTGGATTAGTAGACTATAAAGAATTGGAAGAGAATATTCTGTCATCTATACGAGAAACTAACTGGCAAAGGGGGAGCACTGACACCATTAATAAAAAAGCTGATAGAAGCAAGTTTAGAAGGTGAAATAGAAAATGTCTAAAGATGAAGAAAAGAATCGCAGGAATGGAAAAAACTCGAAAACTTTACTCAGGATCGTTTGAACTCCAAGGGATAGAGAAGGAAGCTTTGAACCACAAATAATCAAAAAAAGACAAACAAACTTGCATCCTGAACTTGAAGCAAAGGTTTTAAGTACATTTGCCAGTGGCATGGGATACAGAGATCACATGTCGAAATGACTACAAGATATCGGCAGCAGAAATATCAATGACAAATTGCTACCAACGAATGGCGTACTGCAATCTGTATATCCAATATGGATGGCATGTTTTTTAAAGTCAAAGAGCTGCGTAAGTAAATGTATGTATAACATACTAGGTATAGATCAAAATGGCAGAAAAGAAGTATTGGGCTTTTATCTGGCTGATAGTGAGGGTTCTGGCTTAGTGTATTAAATGATCTCAAAGAGTGGAATCATTGCCTGTGTAGATGGACTAAAAAGCTTTCCTACAGCCATAAATAGAGTATTTCCTAATGTAGAAATGTGTAGTGCATCAGGTAAACTAAAATATGTATCTAGTAAAGATGTAAAATGAATGATCTGAAAAAAATATATCGTGCTACAAGTAGAGAAATTGCTGAAAATTATTTACTTGAGTTGGAAGAAAAATGGGGAATCCTTTAGTTGTTAAATCTTGGCAGAATAATTGGGAGAATTTATCTGGTTATTTCAAATATTCTGGCCCTATTAGGAAGCTAATTTATACAACCAATCCTATTACACCGACAAATCAGAATAAAACCAATTTACCAGTACAAATGCTTTGTACAAGCAGGTATATTGTGCTATAAGGAAGGTAGAGCTAAAATGGGCTGTTTTGCCTAATTGGGCTTTAACTATCTCTCAACTTGATATCTTCCTTCCTCACAGATTGAAAATTCAGTTGTATTAAAAATATGGTTTGACACAGTTTGTCGAACACTCCCTGTTTTACCATAGCAATGTTTGCCTGAATGAGGCCTTGTGTAATTATAAGAACGCAACCAATGATCAATATCAATCTGTAGATCTGGCAAAGAATTATAAATCTTCTTTCTAAAAATGATTTGCATGGTTTTATGAAACATATGTTTAGAATGTTTTCAATTCCTAAATATAGCTTCTGGCTTGCCACCTATTAGTTAGAATGCGTAATAATGGTATCTTCTGTTCATCAAAAATGTTATCAATTAGTAAACGAGTTTCGCCCATTATATTGCCCACGTAATAAGTATCCTGAGAACCCAAATAACCTAATTTTACCATCTTTCACTTTTTCTCAAGCTGTCAAAATTATTCCATCTTGCATGATTTTTGTTTCTTAAGT